>JBFGCM010000069.1:0-21343 GCA_041581135.1 Acidimicrobiia bacterium | reverse complement strand
GCCCACCAGGGCGCGCAACCGATCCGACGATACGATCTGGTCGGCCGGGAACTGCTCCTCGGCCCAGGTGCTCTTGCCGCTCCCCGACGGACCGACGAGCACGACCAGACACGGTATGGGCAGCCGAACCACTGAGTCTTCCACGACTTTCTCCACTGGGGGCGAGGCTACCGGGGCGGGCCGGGCGAGCGGCTTGTTGGCGGTTGCAGCGCCTCCTCCGCCAGCCGTCCACCCGCAGAGAAACCCACTACCCAAGACGAATCACGGTGCGTAGCTTCAAGTGCAGATCGAGGGAGGAGGTGCACCGAGGCACCACGAGCAGAGTTGGTTCAGGGGGGTTCTGTAGAGAGGGGAACCTAGTGACAAGACGCGTTTTCGCGCTGCTGGCAGCAGCAGCGCTGGCCATGTCCCTGGTCGCATTACCGGCGCAGGCAAGTCCACCGGAGACGTTCGACGTCCCGATCATTGTCCTGTTCGCCGACGAAGAAAACAGCAATGCCGTGTTCTGGAACATCACTCGGGACGACTTCTGTGGTTGGGCCGCAGGCGGATTCATGGGAGAACCGCCGGCCATCGAACTCGTACCGATCACCGTAAACGAGACCGGCAAGGGCGCGATCGTCGCCTCGTACAAGGAGACAAGACCGATCGAGCTTTGGAACTTCGACGATCCGGACGATCTCGTGGATCCCTGTACTGACACCGACGAACAGGCAGGGCCGTGGGCGACCGGCGATGTCACCGTCAAGGCCCACGACAACGATCTCTTCGTGTCACTGACACGCATGAACGCCTTCGGCGAGAACGGCACCGGCACGGTCTACGACGGCGACGGCGCGGCGTGGCATTACTCCTGGACGTTCTTGGCGCAGATCGACATGGACGGCGACTTCCGGATAGTCGTCGGGAACTCCAACCTGAAGAAGAAGGGCAACTAGCCGACGGCACAAAGGGACCTCCGGCCGTGTGACCGGGGGTCCCTGGGGTGCCTCTACCGGCGCTCAGCTGTACGTGCGGTCAGTCCGTCCAGAATTCGTCGAGTGCGTAGGGGTCCTGCGGGATCGACCAGGCCTCGGTGACCTTGTCGCCCTCCACGTGGAACACGAAGACGGTGTCACCCGTGTAGCTCTTGCCTGCTCGAGTGCTCGTGGCGTTGGCGAGCACGACCACATGGTCATCGTCGGCGAGCACGGCGTGGACGTCGTTGGTGATCTCCGCCTCGTTGCTGATGCTCTCCATGAACCGCATGATGGTGTCCGACCCGTGGTGATCGCCGCTCCACCGGTTGTTGCCCCCCGTGTGCCACGTGGCGTCATTGGCGAAGACGTCCTTGACCCCGGCCATGTCGCCTTCGGCGAAAGCCTGGAAACCTCGGACCACGACTTGCGCATTGGGATGCATGCGCGATGCTCCTTTCGGTAGGAATGGCCCCCTTCCCCTCCGAACGGTACGCGGCGGCGTCGCGATCGGGGAAGGCAGTTCGGGGCCGGCGCCTTCAGGCCGCTCTACCGGCCTGCCGCTCGCTGACCAGCCCTTCGGTGACCATCCATTCGATCATGTCTCGGAGCGTGTCGTCGAGCGGCCGCCATGAGATACCGAGCGCTTCGACCGTAGCGGACGCGTTCGTGGGGGCGTTGTTGGCCAGCACCCACGGCGGCTCGAAGCCGACCGGGAGATCCGCCCCGGTGCGATGCGCGATCCAATCCATCGCCTTGCCGAGCGCCATGGCGGCGCCGTGTGGAACGGTGAGCGGTTTCAGCCGGCGCCCGGTCAGCTCGCCGATGCGCTCGAGGAGCGACGAGAACTGCAGGTCGTGCGCAGCGAGGATGAAGCGTCGGCCCGCGAAAGCCGGGTCGATGAGGCGGGCATGCGCTTCGGCCACGTCGCGCACGTCGACCACCGAGATGAGACCGTCATTGACGACGCGCATCTGTCCCTTGAGGGCTGCCAGCAGCAGCCCCGTCGACTCGCCACGGTGCGGGTCGTGAGGGCCCCACACGGCGGCCGGGTTGGTGATGATCACCGGTTCTCCCCGTTGTTGGTACTCGCGTGCCACCCGTTCGGCTTCGGCCTTCGAGCGGCAGTACGCCGGGTCCGGCTCGCCGACGGGCGAGTCGGCGGAGAGCGGACCCTCTGCAGGGAGCAGTGCGAGCACGGACGACACGTGGATGACGGGGTTGAGGCCGGCCTTGCTCGCCATCTCCATCACGAGCCGCGTGCCGGTGACGTTCACCTCCAGCATCGTGGCGTGGGTGCGAGGATGAAACGAGAAGACGTTGGCGGCGTGGAGCATCGCATCGCAGCCGTCGACGGCAGCTGATAGTGAATCGCGATCCAAGACGTCACCCTGCACGATGTCGTCGACCTCTACATCGTGTGGATTCAGAGCCTTGGGCACCTTGTCCCGAGACCGCACGAGCATTCGCACGTCGTGGCCGGCGCGGTGGAGCGCCGCCACCGAGTGCGAACCGACGAACCCGGTGCCGCCGGTGACCAGTACCTTCGCCATCTCCGACTCCTCCGCTCGTGGTTCGGGCATCACAACACGGGTCGCCGGTGGGGTCAACGCCCCGTCGAGTGTGCTTGCGCTCTCGATTACGCGGTGAACAACCACATTCGACGGCCTACCCTCGCCCCATGTGCCGCAGCATCAAGACCCTGCACAACTTCGAACCGCCCGCCACGGACGAGGAGGTGCGTGCCGCAGCGCTTCAGTACGTGCGCAAGATCAGCGGATCGCGCGATCCGTCCCAGGCCAATGTCGAGGCCTTCGACCGTGCCGTCGCCGCGGTGACCGTCGCGACTCGCCAGCTGGTCGACACCCTCGTGACCCCGGCGCCGCCCAAGAACCGGGAAGTCGAGGCCGAGAAGGCACGGGCCAGGGCGGCCAAGCGTTTCGGCTGATCCAGGGCGACCCGGAAGGGTCGTGGCTACTGTGATTGCCAGCGAGTAGGGGAGCGACGATCCGGGTTCTTTGGGAACGAGTTCGGGAGAGCCTGTTTCTCCTGCCCGCCACGTTCATCCTGGGTGCCTTGGTGTTGTCTCGCGTACTCGTGCTGTTCGACGAGAAGCTGCTCGAGACGACTTCGCTTCCGTTGCTGCCGGTCACCGTCGACAGCAGCCGGGCGATTCTGAGCACCATCGCCGGCGCCACCATCACGGTGGCCGCCATCGTCTTCTCCACGACTGCGGTGTCGGTGCAGCTGGCATCGAGCCAGTACTCGCCGCGAGTGGTGGGGACGTTCCTGCATGACCGGTGGCAGCAGATGGTCATCGGCATCACCGTGGGGACGTTCGTCTACTGCCTGCTGGTGTTGGCGTTCGTCACCGACTCGAACCTTGCCTTTGCCGGTGATGACAGCAAGCCGTCCCTGGCGGTGAGCATTGCGATCGTCCTCGCGGTGGCGTCCATGCTGGCGATCGTTTCGTTCATCGAACGCAGCATGCGGCGGCTCCGGTTGGAGGACATCGTGCGGCGCATCACCAGGTCCACCCGTACCCACATCCGGCGCCGTCACCCCGAAAAGGGCGAGGAGATTCGAGAGCTGGTGGGTCTCGAGACGCCATCGCGAGAGTCGGTGGCGCTCACTGCCCGGCGCTCAGGTTGGGTACGCGCCGTCCACGCCCACGACCTCGTTCACCACGTGGGGCCCAAGGCCATCGTCCGTGTCAACGTCGCCGTTGGCGAGCACGTCGCCATCGGTGATGTCGTGATGACGCTCTGGGCAGACGGCGGCGGGATCGATCCGCACCGTTTCGTCGAGCTGTCGCGCGACCGGGTCGGCGACGCCAGCTTCGGCATCCGCCAACTCGTCGACATTGCGCTGCGGGCGCTCTCGCCCGGCATCAACGACCCAACCACCGCCACCGACGTGCTCCAGCACCTCACGGGGCCGCTTCGCGACATCCTGACCCGCTCGTTGCCGCCCCGCATCGTCGGTGACGGCGAGAAACGGGTCTACCTGCCCGAGGCACCCGGATATGGCGATTATGTGCACCTCGCCTTCGAAGAGATCCGCCTCGCCGCTCGCGACCAGCCGGTGGTCATGGCCCGGCTGCTCGAGGCGATCGCAGATCTGGTCGAGGCCCTCGAAGGCGAGATGATCGAAGGGCGCTCGGCGGCGCTGCTGGAAGAGGGCCGGCTGGCCTACGAGGCGATCTGCGACGCGGGAATCCCCGATGAGGACCTCGACGCGGCGAAGCGCCAAGCCAAGCGCCTCGGTTTGGGCGAGGACGCCAACGCGTAGCACATCCGGCTCGCTGGGCAAGATGTGCATACCCACGATCGGAAAACCTGAGCGTTTGGGTAGCATATTTGGGCAGGGTGTGGAATACTGCCCGGGCCACGGCGAGTTGTAATGGCCATTACACCAGCCGAGTAGTTGACTCAACGAGGTACCTCCCATGACCACCGAAACCGTGACCCTTCCCGTTCTTCCGCTCCGCAATGGCGTGATCTTCCCCAACATGGTGGTGACCATCGCCATCGAGTCTGACGAGGCGCGGCGCGCCCTGGCCGAGGCCGAGCGAGCCGGCGGCCGCGTCCTCTTGCTGCCTCGCCTCGACGGTGAGTTCGCCGCGGTCGGCACGGTCGGCGATCTGCAGCGGGTGGAGGAGAGCGGCGGCCCGATCGCCGTGCTGGTGCGCGGCCTTGCCCGGGCACGGGTCAGTGTCGGCGTTCCCGAGTCCGGGGCCGCGCTGTGGGTGGAGGCAGAGGTGGTGGCCGAGGCGGACTCCGACACCGAGGAGATCCGCCGGCTCGCCGAGGAGTACCGGGCCGTGGTCGCCGAAGTCCTCAACCACAAGGGCATGGGCCCGATCGCCGAGCGAGTGCTCGGTATCGAAGATCCCGGTCAGCTGGCCGATCTGGCGGTGTACTCGCCCGACCTCGACGTGCGTCAGAAGGTCGAGGTCCTGGAGACCATCGACGTGGCCGAGCGCCTCCGCACGGTGATCGGGTGGATGAGCGCCATCCTCGCCGACCTCGAACTGCGTCGGAAGGTGCGCGACGAGGCCACCGATCGCATCGACAAGAGCCAGCGTGAGTACCTGCTTCGCCAGCAGATGGAGGCGATCCGCGCCGAGCTGGGCGAGGGCACCGGCGACGTCGTGTCCGAGTACCGCCAGAAGCTCGCCGACACCGAGATGCCCGAGGCCGTTGTCGAGGCCGTCGAGCGGGAGATCGACCGCCTGGAGCGCATGAGCGAGCAGAGCCCGGAGCACAGCTGGATACGGACGTGGCTCGACACCGTGTTCGACGTGCCGTGGGACACCCACAGCGACGAC
The DNA here is from genome assembly GCA_041581135.1 of Acidimicrobiia bacterium. GTDB lineage: Bacteria > Actinomycetota > Acidimicrobiia > Spongiisociales > UBA5794 > JBFGCM01. The sequence continues at coordinate 16,057 of JBFGCM010000069.1, read as the reverse complement.
CACCTCGACCTGGTGGCGGCACGCGAAGTGCTCGACGCCGACCACACGGGTCTCGACGACGTCAAGGAGCGCATCGTGGAGCATCTGGCGCTGCGCAAGCTGCGCACCGAACGCCAGGTGGACCTGGAAGCGTTGGGAACCCGGCGCCGTGACGGAGCCATCTTGTTGCTGGTCGGCCCACCCGGTGTGGGCAAGACCTCACTGGGCGAGTCGGTGGCGCGCGCCCTCGGTCGTGAGTTCGTCCGGGTCGCCCTCGGCGGCATCCGAGACGAGGCCGAGGTTCGGGGCCACCGCCGCACCTACGTCGGCGCCCGGCCCGGGCGCATCGTGCGGGCGCTGATCGAGGCCGGATCCATGAATCCGGTCTTCCTCCTGGACGAGATGGACAAGGTCGGCGCCGACTGGCGCGGCGACCCGTCGGCGGCGTTACTCGAGGTGCTCGATCCGGCGCAGAACCACACCTTCCGCGACCACTATCTCGAGGTGGACCTCGACCTGTCCGACGTGTTGTTCCTGGCGACGGCGAACATTCTCGACACCATCCCGGCGCCACTGTTGGACCGCACCGAGGTGATCCGACTCGACGGCTATACCGACGCCGAGAAGGTCGACATCGCAGTGGACCATCTGCTGCCGCGACTCCTCGAGTCGAGTGGTCTGCGCGCCGACGAGGTGACGGTGTCACGCGACGCCATCGCTGCGGTCGTCGACGGCTACACGAGGGAGGCGGGCGTGCGAGGTCTCGAGCGGCAACTGGGCAAGCTGGTGCGCAAGGCGGCAACCCGCATCGCCGTGGACGGACCGGGCACCGAGGTCGACATCGGGCCTGGAGACTTGCGGGAACTGCTGGGCAAGCAGACGGTATTCCATGAGGAAGCGGCGGACCGCACCTCCGATGCTGGGGTGGCCACGGGCTTGGCAGTCACGGGCACCGGCGGGGATGTGCTCTTCATCGAGGCCTCGATCATGGAGGGCAAGGCCGGACTCACGCTGACTGGCCAGCTCGGCGACGTCATGAAGGAGTCAGCTGAGATCGCGCTGTCGTATGTGCGGTCACACGCCGGCGAGCTGAGTATCGATCCCGCGGCGCTGGATCGTCACATCCATCTGCATGTGCCTGCCGGCGCCGTCCCCAAGGACGGGCCGTCGGCCGGCATCACCATGACCACTGCCCTGGTGAGCTTGCTCACCGGGCGAACCGTTCGTGGCGACGTCGGCATGACGGGCGAGGTGACGCTCCAGGGCCGAGTGCTGCCCATCGGTGGCGTGAAGCAGAAGGTGCTGGCGGCTCATCGTGCGGGGCTGACCCACGTCATCCTGCCGGCTCGCAACGAGCAGGACCTGGAGGACGTGCCCGAAGCGGTTCGCGACGCCATGACGTTCCACACGTTCGACGCCATCGGCGACGTGCTGGCCTTGGCGCTCACGGAGGACGAGGCGGATGCCGAGCGCGCTGCCTGATACGGCCGAGATCCCAGATCGCCGGGCTGCGCCCGGCTTCCAGATCGCTTCGGCCTCCGGCCTCGCTTCCAGATCCGCTGGGCTCTGCCCGGCTGCCAGACCCCACCGGCACCTTCCTAGCCGAACGTACCGGGGTCTTCGAGGCTTGGCCACAGCCGCCGAAGTCGTGCCACGGCTGCGGCCAACAGAGCCCATCCCACGACGAGTCCCCCGACGGCCCAGAAGACAGCGGGAACGTCGTACGGAGGCTCCCACTCCGTCGCGTGCTGGTACCACCAGAAGCCGGCCACGAACCAGAAAACGAGCAGCGGAGCGATGGCCAGTCGACTGCCGGCGATGAGTGCCGGGATCGTCAGCAGTGGCAGCCCGAAGATGAAGACGAGCGCGGCCCATCCGATCGGGCCGAGGTCGACCAGCATTTCGATGTCCTGGACCACCAGGTCGAACGACTCCACGACGGTGCAACGCTAGGGCCTCGCCACCGGGTTCCGCGAATCGCGTCTGCAACCCCCTACCTTCGGGCTGCGGAGACTCCGGCCGCAGGACCACGAGACACCACCTGGCCCTGCAAGCACGGGGACCTTACGTGGGTTGTGAAATCCGACTCCGCGACGCTCCTCGCGTAGGTACACGCGAACGAAGGGGGTTGCGCAACCAGTCCTGAAGCGTGGTTCGGGCAGGTGCACAGACCCTCACCGCCCTACCGGGCACCTCTCCCTGAAGGGAGAGGTTTCTCGTGACCGTCGCCGCTACCTTATCGACGGTTCTCCCCTTCAGGGGAGATGTGCCGCCAGGCACAGAGGGGTTGGCCAACCTGTCCCGAAGCGGCCTTGACGACAGGTCCACCAGGCCACGCCACAACCCTCCACCCGGCCCGGTCGAACACCGATGAAACGTCCTACGGGAACCAGACTGGTTCCTCCTGACGTCACAGAAGCAGATTCCAACAGGGAGACTGGATCGGATGTTGGCAAGCGACGGACGTCGCAAGGTCGCACGGTACGGGGGCGCTCTCGTCATCCTCCTCGTGTTGGTGCTCGTGGCCGCCGTGTGCGCCTCCCAAGACGACGGCGACCCGGACGCGGCCGGCAGCACCACCACCCTCCCCGACACCCGTCCCGACCCCCGCCCCGGTGCCGTCAACGCCCTCGCCGCCACCGGTGAACCCCTGTCGGTACGGCTCTCCGCCGGTAGCGCCCTGGCGCAGGCCGAACCGGTGAATATCACCGTGGTGGACGGCGAGCCCCTCGACGATGCCACCGTGGCCTCCATCATCGAGCGGCTGCCGGAGTGGGTGCAGCCTCCCGACGACCGCCAGGAGTTCAACCGTCCCGCCGACAGCCTGCCGCCGCCACGGGCGGGCGAGACCATCGACGTGCCCTTCCCCGCCGGCACAGATGTACCGCCACCAACCGTCGACTCGGGCCCGCTCGAGGTGCTTCGCTTCCAGCCCGAGGGTGAGGTCGACATCGCCCCGTTCATCAGCATCACCTTCAACCAGCCGATGGTGCCGCTCGCCACCCTCGACCAGCTCGATGCGCAGGACGTGCCCGTCACCATCACGCCTGCACTGGACGGACGCTGGCAGTGGATCGGTACGAAGACGCTCCGCTTCGAGTACGAGTCCGACCTGTTCGACCGGCTGCCCATGGCAACGTCCTACCGGGTGGAGATCCCGGCCGGCACCACGTCGGAGACGGGCGGCCGACTCGGCTCGACCGTCGCGTGGGAGTTCAGCACACCGCCTCCCCAGGTGGTGTCGTTCCAGCCCGAAGGGGACTCGCTGCCGCTGGAGCCCGTGTTCCTCGCGGTGTTCGACCAGCGCATCGACCCAAACGCCGCCCTCGCCAGCATCTCGCTGAGCGCGGACGGCATCGACCGACGCCTGAGATTGGCGACCGAAGCCGAGATCGAGGCCGACGAGCAGATCGGCAAACTGGTCGACACGCTGCTCGACGAGCGTTGGTTTGCGTTCCGGGCCGTCGATGCCTTCGCGCCCGACACCCGCCTCGCCATCCGGATCGGGCCGGACGTGCCGTCTGCGGAGGGTCCACGTCGAGCGACGTCCTCGACCGACTACACGGCTCGCACCTACGCCCCGCTCAGGATCACCGATCAGTCGTGCCGCGGCAACGACCGTTGCGAGCCCGGGCGGGACCTGTGGATCGGCTTCAACAACCCGCTCGACCTGGAAGCGTTCGATCCGTCGCTGATCACGGTCGAGCCCGCCCTGGAGGCGCTGCGTGTCCTCCCGGAGTTCAACTCGATAGCCATTCGTGGAGCCACGCAAGGCGGGACCACGTACCGAGTGACCGTGTCAGCCGACCTGGTCGATGTCTTCGGCCAGACGCTCGGAGAAGCCCAGACCGTGTCCTTCGACATCGCCGACGCCCGGCCGCAACTCGTTCCGTTCTACGACCGGATCATCACGATCGATCCCCTGGCGCCCGACCCCACGTTGTCGGTGTTGACGGTCAACCACGACGAGCTGCGAGTGCGGCTGTTCCGGGTGGAAGCCGGCGACTGGGCTTCGTATGACAGCTATTGGGAGCGGCAATGGAACGACCGCGAGCCCCCGCCGATTCCGCGCTGGACCGAGGTCGTCGCCACCACCCTCGACACGCAAGCCGATCCGAACCGGCTGACCGAGACCACCGTCGAACTCGACGAGGTGTTGCAGGGCGAGCCCGGCCACGTCGTGGTCCTCGTGGAGCCGACCGGGCGTTTCGCCGAGCTGGGACCCGACGACGACGGCTACTGGAACAACCGGCCCATAATCGTGTGGGCCCAGGCGACCCGTATCGGCGCCGACGCGTTCGCCGACGACGACGAGCTGGTCGTGTGGGCTACCGATCTGCGTACCGGACAGCCGATGTCCGGCGTCGAGGTGGGTTACGCAGGCTCATCTCCGATGACCAACACCAACGGCGACGGCCTTGCCCGCATGGACCTGCGAGACGGCGGTCCGCTGCTCGCCCGCAGCGGAGACGACAGCGCACTCCTCGACGGCCGCTGGCACCGCAGCTCCGTCTCCGACCAGTCCGTCTGGTACGTGTTCGACGACCGCCAGATGTACCGACCGGGGGAGACCGCCCGCTTCAAGGGTTGGGTGCGCCGCCTGACGCTGAGCCAGGACGCCCAGCTCGCAGCAGTGCCCGACGGCGCCACGGCCTCCTACACCGTGAACGACAGCTTCGGCAACGAGATCGGAACGGGCACCGTCGACCTCAACGCCCTCGGAGGATTCGATCTCGAAGTGCCCATCCCGGACGGCGCCAACCTCGGCCACGCCTGGGTCAGCTTCACGCTGAACGGCGTCACCGGCATCGACAGGCGGCACGACCACACGTTCCAGATCCAGGAGTTCCGCAGGCCCGAGTTCGAGGTGACCACGCGTACCGAGTCGCCGGGTCCCTACGTGGTCGGCAAGCCCGCCACCGTCGCCACCAACGCCTCGTACTTCGCGGGCGGTCCGCTGCCGGACGCTGCGGTCGAGTGGACGGTCACGACGCGGCAGGGCACCTACTCCCCGCCCAACTGGGACGACTTCACGTTCGGCGTCTGGATCCCATGGTGGTTCGAGGACGTCGGGGGCGGTTTCCGTGGCGAAGTCGCCGCCGTGTCCTTCGAGGAAGAGTTCTACGGCCCCTTCGGACCGGAGTTCGATCGGGGTTCCGTGGAGACCTTCTCGGGCCGGACCGATTCCGGCGGTAGCCACTATCTCCAGATGGACTTCGACGGTGACGGCGAGGGCTTGCCCACCACGGTCACCGCCCAGGCCACCGTCTTCGACGTCAACCGCCAGGCGTGGGCGTCCGGCGTCGACCTGCTGGTGCACCCCGCCGAGCTGTATGTCGGTCTGCGCAGCCCTCGCACCTTCGTCGAGAAGGGGGACCCGCTGGTCATCGATGCCATCGTCACCGACATCGACGGCAACGCCGTGGCCTCACGCCCGGTCACGATGGAGGCAGGGCGGCTGGAATGGCAGATCTTCAACGGCTTGTGGGAGGAGCTGCCGGTCGACGTCCAGACGTGCTCCGTCACCTCGTCCGACGAGCCGGTGGAGTGTTCCTTCACCACCGATGCCGGCGGCACCTATCAGATCGTTGCGACAGTCACCGACGAGGCGGGTCGGTCGAGCCGCACGGAGTTCACCCGCTGGGTGAGTGGTGGCGACCAACGGCCGGAACGCAACGTGGTGCAGGAAGAAGTGACGCTGATCCCGGACCAGCAGGAGTACCGCCCGGGTGAGACTGCCGAGATCCTCGTGGAGGCTCCCTTCAGCCCGGCCGAAGGATTGCTCACCACCAGCCGCAACGGGTTCGTCTCCACCGAGCAGTTCACCGTCGACGGCACCAGCACCGTGCTGTCGATTCCCATCGAGGAACGCCACGTCCCCAACCTGCACATTCAGGTGGACCTCGTCGGCGCCACACAGCGCACCGACGACCGTGGCGATCCGTTGTCGGACGCGCCCGACCGCCCGGCGTTCGCCGTCGGCGGGCTGACGCTGCAGGTGCCGCCGCTCAGCCGAACGCTGTCCGTGGTAGCGGAGCCGGCGACGCCCACTCTCGAGCCGGGGAGCAGTACCGAGGTCGATGTCACGGTCACCGACGCCGCCGGCGGTCCAGTGGCCGGCGCCGAGCTGGCGATCGTGGTGGTGGACGAAGCAGTGCTGGCGCTCAGCGGCTACCAACTGCCCGACCCGCTCGAGATCTTCTACCGGCCCATCCCGTCCCAGGTCTACGGCCAGTACCTCCGCTCCACCATCGAGCTCGCCAACCCTGCCTCGCTCGTCGGCGAGGCTGCCGGGTCACCCGCGACGACCATCGCCGCCGCCGAGGAGAGCTCCTTCTTCGACGCCGCCGCTGCTCCGGCCGACGACGGTGGAGCGTTCGCCCGGGCCGCCCAGGGGGTCGGCGGTGACGCCAGCGCTCCCATCGACGTGCGCACCAACTTCGACGCCCTCGCTGTCTTTGCGCCGGAGGTCGTGACCGCAGCCGATGGAACCGCCACCGTCGAGGTGCCGCTCCCCGACAACCTCACCCGGTACCGCGTGATGGTGGTGGCTGTGGACGGAGTCGACGAGTTCGGCTCCGCCGAGTCCAACATCACAGCCCGGCTCCCGTTGATGGTGCGTCCGTCGGCTCCCCGGTTCCTCAACTTCGGCGACCGGTTCGAGCTGCCGGTCGTGCTCCAGAACCAGACCGACCAGGCCCTGGACGTGGACGTCGTGCTCCAGGCCGCCAACCTCGGCCTGGTTGCCGAAGCCGGCAAACGGGTGGCGGTGCCCGCCAACGACCGCATCGAGGTCCGGTTCCCGGTCGCCGCCGAGGACGTAGGCACGGCCCGGTTTCGCGTCGCGGCTGTCAGCGGCGATCTCACCGATGCCGCCACCGGTGCGCTTCCCGTGTACACGCCGGCCACCACCGAGGCCTTCGCCACCTATGGCGTCGTGGACGGTGGCCCGGTGGACGGTGGCGTGATCGCCCAGTCGGTGCTCGCTCCCCTGGACGTGTTTCCCCAGTTCGGGGGCCTCGAGATCAACACGTCGGCGACTGCGCTCCAGGCACTGACCGATGCGGTCATCTACCTCAGCGACTACCGGTACGAGAGCGCCGACGGGTACGCCTCCCGAATCCTCGCCATCGCGGCGCTCCGCGATGTGCTCGATGCCTTCGATGCCGAGGGGCTGCCGACGCCGGCCGAGTTGAACGCTCAGGTGGCAGCCGACATCGACGGGCTGCTCGCACTACAGACCGACCTGGGTGGGTTCGCCATCTGGCGGCGAACCAACGAGACCGTCCCGTACCACAGCATCCAGGCCACGCACGCCCTGGTGGAGGCAAAGGCCAACGGCTATACCGTGCCGGCCGACCGCTTGCAGCGGGCCCTTGCCTACCTGGCCGACATCGAGCAGTTCTATCCCTCCGACTACGACCAGAAGACGCGGGACGGCTTGAGCGCATACGCCCTGCATGTGCGCAACGCCGCAGGGGATCGCGACTCGGCAAAGGCCAACCAGCTGTACGCCGGCGCGGCGGGCACGCTGGAGTTGGACGCCGTGGCCTGGCTGTGGCCCGTGCTCGACGATCCGGCCGCCGACGCCGAGATCGAGCGCCTCTTCAACAACAGTGCCACTGAGACCGCAGGCGCAGCGACGTTCGCCACGGACTACGGCGAAGACGCCTACCTGGTCCTGCACTCGGACCGCCGCGCCGACGGCATCATCCTGGATGCACTCATCGCCGAGGTCTCCGACAGCGACCTCATCCCCAAGGTGGTCACCGGGCTCCTGGGCAACCAGACCCGGGGCCGCTGGAACAACGTGCAGGAGAACGCGTTCATCCTGCTGGCGTTGAACAGCTACTTCGACACCTTCGAGGCCACGACGCCCGACTTCGTGGCCCGCATCTGGCTGGGCGATATCTACGCCGCCGAGCACGTCTTCGTCGGCCGCACCACCGACCGCGCCGAGACCATCGTGCCGACCGCCGAACTGCTGGAGCAGGCCGCCGGCGGCGAGACGAACCTCGTCGTGAGCAAAGAGGGCGACGGTCGCCTCTACTACCGGCTGGGCCTCCGATATGCACCCAGCGACCTCGACCTGGAGCCACTGGACAGAGGTTTCGTCGTGCATAGGGTCTACGAGGCGATCGACGACCCGGGCGATGTGAGTCGCGACGGCGAAGGCACATGGCGCATCAAGCCGGGTGCCGAGGTTCGGGTGCGTCTCACGATGGTGGCCGACAGCCGCCGCACCCACGTGGCACTGCTCGACCCGATGCCGGCGGGCTTCGAGTCCCTCAACCCCGAGTTGGCGGTCACCCCGCCGATCCCGTTCGAGGAGGAGACGGGGGATGTCGAGTTCGCTCGGGTGACCTATCCGTGGTGGCAGTGGTTCGAGCACCAGAACCTGCGCGACGACCGGGCAGAGGTGTTCGCTTCGTTGCTCGGTGCGGGCACCTACGAGTTCACCTACGTCGCCCGGGCGACGACACCGGGCACGTTCGTGGTCCCACCGGCCAGAGCCGAGGAGATCTACGCCCCCGAGACATTCGGCCGCAGCGGTTCCGAAGTGGTGATCATCGAGTCGGGCTGAGAGATGCTGGTCCCTCCGGGCGCCGTTCAGGCCACGGAGGCCCGCTGACGCAGGGTTGTGCCCAGCCAACGTGTCGCGCCTGCCTGGCACAATCGACGGCAGTCGACATCTCGTGGCGTGGATCGTCGTGCACACAGCGAGACAGGAGACGACCATGGCCGGATTCTCAGGCTTTCCCACGGAGACGTTGACGTTCTTGCGCGGCCTGCGCCGCCACAACAACAAGCAGTGGTTCCACGACCACCGCAGCGACTACGAGCAGTACTACATCGAGCCGGCCAAGGAGTTCGTGCTCGCCGCCGGCGCTGCGCTCCAAGCGATCGCCCCCGGCATCGACTACGAGCCCAAGGTCAACGGTTCCATCTTCCGGGTCAACCGGGACATCCGGTTCTCGGCCGACAAGACCCCCTACAAGGACCACATCGACGTGTGGTTCTGGGAGGGTCCGAGCCGGCGTGAAGCCGTGTCGGGGTTCTACTTCCGAATCGCTCCGGACGCCGTTGGCGTCGGCGTTGGTGCCCACGGCTTCGACAAGCACCGCCTCGTCGCATACCGGGATGCGGCGGTGGGCCCCAGCAGCGGCCCGGCACTGATCGAGGCCGTCGCCGCCGTCGGCAAGGCGGGCTTTCCCGCCAAGGGCGAGCACTACAAGACGTTGCCCCGCGGGTACGAGGCCGAGGGCGAGACCGCCCGGCTGCTGCGCTACCGCGCGCTGTGGACGGGGGAAGACGTCGACATCCCCGCCTCGCTGCACAACGGGCGCCTGCTGCAGTGGTGCATGACCCGGTGGAAGAAGCAGCTGCCGTTGCACCGTTGGCTCGTCGACCACCTGTAGTCCCTCCGCGCTCGAGGCCGCCCCGGGGTGAGTGGGCGGCCTCGAGATGCGGTGTCGGATGCGGGTGGGTCAGTCCTGGGCTTTGACGTCGCGGCCACGCACCCTGGGGAACCTCAGGGGGGCGTGGACGTGGCAGTACTCGCGCCGGTTGTAACGGCTCAGGCGGGTGTCACAGTCTGTGTTCTGGCAGGTGCGGCCAACCGCATAGTTGCGGGGTGACCGCACGCCGCCTCTGGGCGTTCTACCGGAGATGTACTGCATCGCCGGGCCTCCTCTGTTGGCTTGATAGGTAGTTCGTTGTATCTCGGCGGATGGTTCGCTTGCGGTGGACCGGTCTTCCTCTGGAGGTCACCGAGATCGGGAGCCTCGAGAGTGGTACCGGCCCGTTGATCAGGCGGAATCGGCAGGTGTCTCGGCGTGCTCGCCGAACCCCCTTCCAAATCCGCGGAAACTGGTATCGCCGTTCTCGAAGCGCTCCGAGAACTCGCGGAATCGCTCGGCGAAGTCCTCGCCGAACCGCTCCTCGAAGTGCTCGGCGAAGTCCTCGTCGAACCTGAAGTGGAAGCCTTCACCGAACTCTTCGCCGAAGCGGAACACGCCGTCGTCGCCGAAGTCGAACCGGAACTCATTGAAGAACTCGCCGTTGAGGAACCTCTCGATGCGCTCCCGCATCGACGCCAGCAGCTCGTCGGCCTCCTCCTGGGTCATGCGTTCCCCGGCCACGGCGTCGCCGAGCCGCTCTTCGGCCGAGGCCACGAAGTCGTCGACCAACTCGTCGAGGTCGATGCCGTTGGCCTCGGCCACCTCGGCCAGGGTGCTGCCCTCACGGAGCTGTTCCATCAGCTCGGCGAGGTCGATGCCGAGCAGTCGCTGGAACTCGTCCAGGTGGTCGAAGCCGCCGAAGTGCTGGCGCCCGTGGAAGAGCCCGCGGTCGACGATGGCGTCGTGCACCGCGTCGGCCTGCCCTTGGTTGATCACGCCGTCGGCGACGAGGTCGTCGAGGATCTCGCGGAGGCCCTCGGCGCGGGGTGTCTCGTCGGTGCCCTGCTGTGCGGTGGCGACGCCGTTGTCCGACACCGCTACGGCGACAAACGCGCCGGCAACCAGCAGAGCAGCTGCGATCAGTGCAGTGACCACCGTCCTCACGAACACTCCTTTCGTTCTGACAGAAGTGTGCCGCACGCCGATGAACCGGTTGTGAAGTCTGCCTAAGAACTGCCTAAGAATCGGCGTGGGGGGTGGAGACGGCCCGGTCGGAGGCGGTCACCAAAGGCACTTCGAAGCCGACGATGGCCCCGCCATCCGGGGCTTCTTCGACAAAAACGCGCCCTCCGTGGCTGATGGCTACTTTGCGCACTATCGCCAGTCCCAGCCCCGACCCGGGCATGCTGCGGGCCTCGTCGGCTCGGAAGAATCGCTCGAACACGTACGGCCGGATGGTGCGGTCGATGCCGGGGCCGTGATCGCGCACGCTCACCCGTCCGGCGGCCACGGACACCTCGATGGGCGCGGCGTTGGGACTCCACTTGTGGGCGTTGCCGATGAGGTTCGACACAGCTCGTTCGATCATCGCCGGCTGGCCGATGACGAGCCCCTCGTCCGCGCTCACGTGAATGGGTCGCTCCAGGCGACGGCGGGCCCGGTCGACCACGTTGGTCACTGTGGCGCCGAGATCGAACGTCACGTCGGGATCGAGGCTGGTTTCGGCATCGGTGGCGAGGTCCACCAGCTCCGCCACCATGGAGCTGAGCTCCTCCAGCTCGAACCGGACGTCGTCGAGCAACTCCCCTCGCTCGCCCGGTGGGATGTCCACGGCCTTGGCCAAGTAGTCGATGTTCGTCCGCAGGCTGGTCAACGGAGTGCGTAGTTCGTGCGAGGCGTCCATGACCAGGCGATGCTGCTGCTCCTGGGACCGACGCAACGCGGAGAGCATGGTGTTGAAGCTCTTCGCCAATCTGCCCACCTCGTCGTTGCGATTCACGGCGATGGGGGCTTCGAGATCCTGCGTCTCGGCGACGTGTTCCGCCGCCTCGGTGAGCTGTGCCACCGGCGCCATGGCACTGGTCGTGACGATCCAGCCGAGGGCGGCCGCCAGTGCCACGCCGAGGAGGCCCACGACGGTGAGCCGCAGGCGGAGCCCGGCCAGCACCGCTTCCGTTTCTTCGAGTGACCGGCCCACCTGGATCGCCCCGCCGTCAGGCAGCGGCGCGGTGAGCATGCGGTATGACTCCCCACCGACGACTTCCGTGCGGTAGAGGGCCTCGCCGGACCGGGCAGCCACTCCCAGATCTCGACCATCGACGGGGAGGCGTGGGGCGTCCTCGATGGCGACCACATAGCCCCCGTCGGGGGTCAGATACTGGATGATGGCGTCGGGCGCCACCAACGGTGCCAGCCGCCCGAACCTGACCCCGGTGTCGAAGCGGCCGCCGAGCGACGAGCTGATCTGGACGGCCTCGGTGGCGCGGGCGGCGAGAAAGGTGTCGACCTCGCCACGGAGCTCACGTTCGGCCGAGACGAAGGACGCTGCGGCGGCGGCGGCAACCGCCACGGCAACGGCGGCCACCACGAGCAGGGTGATGCGGGTCCGGAGCTTCATGACTCTCGCGCCACGTAGCCCACGCCGCGCACCGTGTGGATGAGCCGCGGCTCACCCTCGGCCTCGGTCTTGCGGCGCAGGTATCCGATGTAGACGTCGAGCGAATTGGAGCTGGTCCCGAAGTCGTAGCCCCAGATCCGCTCGTAGATGGTGTCGCGCGTCAGCACGATGCCGGTGTTCTCCATCAGCAGCTCGAGCAGGTCGAACTCGGTCTTGGTCAGCTTGATGGCGCGGTCCGCTCGGGTGACCTCACGCCGCTCCGGGTCCAGCCGGAGGTCGCCGACCCTCATCACGGACGCCGGTTCCGAGGTGGGACGGCGCCGCAGCAGCGCCCGGAGCCGAGCGAGCAGCTCTTCCAACGCGAACGGTTTCACCAGATAGTCGTCGGCCCCAGCATCGAGCCCGTTCACCCGGTCGGACACCTCGTGGCGAGCGGTGAGGATCAGGATCGGGGTTTCGAACCCCCGCTCTCGCATCCGCCGGCACACGGTGAGCCCGTCGACGTGCGGCATCATGACGTCGAGGATCAGGGCGTCGGGTTCGTTCGAGGCCACGGAATCCAACGCGGCGGCACCGTCGTTGGCCGTCGCGACGTCATAGCCCTCGAAGCGCAGGGCGCGCTGTAGCGAATCGCGGACCCCGCGATCGTCCTCTGCGATGAGGATGCGCTCACTCACACGTGCACCAGACTGTACCGATGGCGGATGTGACTCCAGTAAACCGCGCATGAGAATTACGTGAGAACCTGCGGAAGAATCGGCGATGAGCGAGGGTTTGGCAGCGACATGGAACAAGGTCTTCGATCGGCCGGCCGCACCGGCGTGGGATTGTCCGCCCTGTGGGTGGTGCTCGCTCTGGTGAGCGACAACACCTTCCACCTGGCGCCGTTGCTGATCGCCGGCGCGCCGCCGGTGATGGCCGGCTTCGAGTATGTCCCGGTCCGGAGGATGCTGGCCCTCGCCGGCGTCATGACGATGCTGGCGTTGGCACTCACCGGTCTGCTGTCGGCGGGAGGTCGATTGGCGGGCACGTCGTTGCTCCCTACCGGCGGAGCGGCGTTCGAGGGTGTCGTCTTCTCGCTGCTCGGAGGGACGGTCGGGGCCGTGGCCGGCTGGTTGGCGACGCTCCGGGGCTGAGCCCGGCGTGCTCAAGAGGAGAGGGGTGTTGTTGCGAAATGGGCGACTGCGGCGTCGTGACCGCCGTCGAACATCGCACGGGCCTCCTCACCACTGATGTCGAAATCGAGGGGATCGCGGCATGCCGGAACCGCCACCTGCTCGACATGCTCGAACCGGCCGGTCGGCAGTGATTCGCGAGCCCGCATCCCTGCTCCCATCACGGCGGCCGCCAGCGACGCCGGCCCTCGAATCGTGTTGTGTGCGTGGGGCTCGTCGATGTTGACCAGCCGGTAGCCAACCACCGAGATCGCTCCGGTTTGGTCGACGAGCTCGACGGGGAACTTCGATGCCAAGGCACCATCGCCGAAGAGCACTTCTTCGCCATTGCGTTGATCGACGACGGGAACGGGCTCGTACACGAAAGGCACCGCGGCTGACATCCGCACCGCTCGCGCCACCGGGAACCGGCCGGGGTCGATGCCATAGGCGGCCAGGCCCTCAGGCAATGCCACACCGACCTCGTGAGTGAGATCGGTGGCGACCATCCGCAACGACCCGGGGCGGAGGTCACCGAAGGTGTGAACCCCTTTGTCGGCCAGCAGCTCGCTCCAGACCTCCTCGAGCCGGTCGCCCTTATACCGGGCGCGGCGACGGAACAGGGCGAGGTGCCTGCCGAGCCCAGGGAACCTCATCTCCGGACCCGGATCCAACAGCGACCGCCACGGCACGCGACACACGCAGGCGCGCAACTCTGCAGCGTCGTATCCGGCGGCGACCAAGGACGCCACCAAGGCCCCGGCCGACGTCCCGGCCACGTCGACGAACCGGTAGCCGGAACGCATCGTGCCCGCGGCGGCTCCGGCCAGGGCGATGCCCTTGATGCCGCCCCCCTCGAACACTCCGTGAATACGGTCCATGCCTTCACAACGGAGCGGAGACACCGGATCGGGCGGGAGCGTCGGACCCGCGACACTTCTGCTCTTCGGCGCACCCCGACTCGTCCTCGCCACGAGTTCTGCTCCTTCTGGGAATGCAAGGAGGCCGACAGTTGTTGGGCTGTCCAAGCGACAAGCAGGAGGGGTAGGAGCGCGTGGTAGACATCTCCGCCGACAGCAAGCGCCTGTCTGCCGACAGTCAGCACCTGGCGTGGCTGGCGCGTTACTTCGGCCGGCCCGACTACCTGCCGCTCACCAAGTCCGACCTCGAGGTGTTGTATGCCGTCGGCGACATCATCACCCGCTACGCCGCCTCCCATCTCTTCCGCGAAGGCGAAGAGGCGACCTCTGCGTACCTGATCGAGCGGGGAGAAGTGAGTCTCTACCGCGGCTACGGGGACGAGCGGCGGGTTGTGGCTCGCGTCGGACCCGGTGCGGTGATCGGCGACATCGCCATGTTCTCCGGTGAGCCGTACATCTCGTCCGCGCAGGCCATCGACCACGTGACGGCCTTCAAGTTCGATCGGGATCGCCTCCTGCCCGAACTTGCCCAGCACCCGGCAATCTGCCTGCGGTGGTTGGTGGCGGGGCTCCGTCAGCTCGAACACACGCAGCGCCGCGTGATCCACCTGCTCCACAAGACGGTGCGGGCTCGTGTGGCCGATCTCTTGCTGGAGGAGGCCGGCGACGCACGGGAAGTGCGGCTGTCCCAGGCGACCATCGCCACGCTGTTGGGGACCTCGCGCCAGTCGGTGAACGAGGCGATAGCCGACCTCCGCAACGCCGGGGTCGTCGATTCCGGTTATCGGCGCATCACCGTCATCGAACCGGCGAAGCTGGCCGAGATCGCGTCTGCCGATATCCCCTAAACGGCTCCTGGCCCGACTGGTAGTTTGGAGCGGTCAAGGAGGTACACCGGTGAGGGTTCGTTGCGACGAGGTCTGGGGCCGTGAATGCGACTACGTGGCGTATGGCGAAACCGCGGCCGCAGTGCGAGACGATCTCCTGGGTCACGACCGAGACATCCACGCCGACATGCTGCTCACCGAGGTGACCGACGCGCACGGCGCGCAAGAGCAGCAAGAGCTCAACGAGCTCATCATGCGCAAGATCGCCCAGGCGAACTGATCTACGGCAGCGGGCCGTTCAACTCCAGGGCGCGGACGGTCGTGGGCAACGAGATGCCCAGCTGCGTCCCCACGTAGATGCGCCACGCCCCATCCGGCGTCCGGAGGCCGGTGCTGCTGAACATCCCGGTGAACACGTCCCCGATGCTCGACCACACGGGATTCGCCGTGGACCGTTCCCACGTGATCCCGTCAGAGCTGGTGGCGTAGCCCCATTCCCACGTCCGCTCGAGCTGATTCTCGTAGCGGCGATCGGATCCGTAGAACATGACGAAACCGTCGTCGGTCGGGATCACCGTCGGCTCATAGACGCGGAACGAGTCCCACGCGTCCTCCACGTCCGACAGCATGAGGACCGGGTCGCTCACATGGAACGGCGGATCGGTGGTTTCGGGATCGTCGTATTTCGTCCACGTGATCCCGTCGTTGGACGTGGCCAGTCCGATATGCCGGGTCGGCTTGGCATCGAGGTCCCCCATGTTGGCGTCGTACCACATCAGGTAACCGTCGGCGGTCTTGACGACGTGGGGGTTGATGATCGACAGCTGATCCCACTCCCCGGTTGCTCCCGGCTCGAGCAGCGGCGCTTCGTCGAACGTCCAGGGACCGCCCGGTCCGGGGGCGGTGGCGCGGCCGATCAACCCGGATCCCGACCTCCCGTTCAGCCCGAACGTGGAGAAGTACATCACCCATGTGCCGTCGTCCTCGACGATCGTGTTTCCGGGCGAGATGCCGGTTCCCGGGCCGCCCGTGAAGCCTTCCCACCCCCACGGATCCAGCACCGGGTCGGTCGACTGGCGAAAGAAGTCGAGTCCGTTCCGCGAGGTGGCATGACCGATACCCGGGTCGGCCGGGTTGTTCCGGTTGGAGAACCCGTTGT
>JBFGCM010000068.1:0-21635 GCA_041581135.1 Acidimicrobiia bacterium | reverse complement strand
GGGCAGCTGTTTCGGGGGCCGGACCCAGCTGGTCGCCGCCCCGGACATCGAAGGGCTTGAGGGGATGGCACTCATCGTGCCGCCCGTCGCCGAGTCCAACGCCGACCGGCACGCTCACCGCAGCGTTCGCTGGTTCGTCCAGCAGGCCGTGCGAGGAGACGTGCTGACGGGCATGTTCGAGAAGAAGAAGCGGGACAACTACGTGCGCATGCTCAAGGCCAAGGTGCGCGCCGTCGGCAAGAAGCTGCGCCTCGTCAAGGCGGGCGCGGGGCGTCCCCGTGGGTTCGCCGGCCAGGTCGGCGCCGTGCTGGAGCGCCGCATCCCGGTGCTCATGACTCACGGCACGGCCGATGTCTACTCCCGCGATCTCGCGCCGATGCTCGAGGGCACCTTTGGCGAGATCATCGCCGCCTCCAACGGACTCATGAGCCAGACCTACATCGAGGGCAAGGTGCACGGGTTCGCCACCCTGGAGTCGCAGCAGGCGACGCTCGACGTGATCATGGAATGGCTTCGTGCCCGCGCCGGTGCCTCGCAAGAGTCCGAGTCGGACAACACCCTCGTCCATCCCGCCGGGCAGACCACCCGGGCGGCGATGGTGGGACCCGAGGGCTCGAAGATCTTCGTCACCCTCGACCTCCCTGGCGGAGACGCCAAGGGCCTGGTGGTGGTGTGCAGCTCGATCCTGATGGAAGCGCTCAAGAACGGTCGCCGCGAGGTGCTACTGGCGCGCGCCCTCGCCGCGGAGGGGTACGCCGTCGCTCGCTTCCACTATCGAGGCACCCGTAACAGCGATGGCGACGTGCTCGACGTGTCGATCGCATCGATGACAGACGACATCCTCACCGTCACGGAGTACGCGATGGCGACGGCCGGCGTCGCCGATGTCGCTTTCGTGGCCACTCGCCTCGGTGCCTTGGCGTTGGCGCCTGCCGCGGCCAAGTGGCCGGAGGCGCCGGTGATCCTGTGGGATCCGGCGACGTCCGGTGCCCGCTACTTCAAGGAGCTGCTCCGGTCACTTCTGATGAAGGAGATGAAGCGCAGCGAGGGTGGGGTCACCCCGGCGTCGTTGCGGGAGCGGTACGAGCGTGACGGGTTCCTGGACGCCAACGGCTTCCCCATCGGCTGGCGACTCAACGAGAGTGCCGAGTCGCTCGCCCTCGGGCCCGAGCTCGCCGTTGGCGGACGTCGGGTGGCCCTCTTCCAGCTGACTCGCGCCGAGGAGCTCAAGGGTGAGGCCGCCAAACTCGTCGATTCGTTACGCGCCGAGGGCGGCGATGTGCGGGCCGAGGTCGTTCCCTACGTCGAGGCGTGGTGGTTCAACCAGGACGGATACGACCCGATGCACGGTGAGGCGCTCAAACGAGAGTTCATCGAGAAGACCGTCGAGGAGCTCCGCGCATGGAGATGAGACCCATGCCCAGTGCGATCACCGCCGGCGACGAGGAGCCGGTCTTTTTCCCCGCCGCCGGGGAGTCGCTCTTCGGCATTCACACCCGTCCCCGCGCCCTGCGGCGCAAAGTGGGCGTCATCATCGCCCAGGGAGGTGACACGGTGAACGTCTCCTTCCAGCGGAATCGCCTCGCAGTGCGCTTGGCGCGGGTGCTCGCCGCCGACGGGTATGACGTGGTCCGCTTCGACTGGCACGGGATCGGGGAGAGCACGGGCACCATCGACGAGTTCCATCTCGATCGCCCTTTCGTGGCGGACGTGCGCGGCGCCGCCGACTATCTGCGGCGAGAAGGCGTCGAGCGCTTTGTCCTGGTGGGGGCTTGCTATGGGGCCCGCACCGTGATCTCGTCCGGACCTCACATCGACGGCATCGCCGGAATCGTGGCGGCGACGCCGCCCACGGGGAGCAATGCCCGCGGCGACATGGGGGAGCGTTGGGCTCGGGATCGCACCGTCGGTTCGGTGGTGCGGGCCGGATTGCGACCGGAGCGGATTCGCGGGTGGTTCGACGCCCGCAGTCGACGTCACTATCTCCGACTCGTCAAAGGGATGTGGCAGCGGCTCACCCGCCGGTTCCGCAAGGGATACGACGGTGACTTCACGAGCCCGAAGTTCTCCGAGCCGATGATGGAGCTGTCCAAGCGGGGGGTGCCGGTGCTGATCTGCTGGGGCGACGATGACCCCATGATCAACGACTTCCGCCGCAGCCAGGAGGGCCGGCTCCAAAAGACCTTCGCCACCAGCTCGACGATCACGGTGGTGGACGACCTACCCGGGGAGCTCCACGGGTTCCTCACCATTCCGGGCCAAGAGGGCTTCCTCGATGTCGTCCTCGAGTGGATGCGCCGGCACGTCGCCGCGGTGGGCTCGTGAGGCAGCGGCGGTTCGATCGGCTGCCTCTTCGGTCGGCCATCAAGAAGAGCGTACGGGCGGTCCAGAAGCTCGAAGCCGTCATCGCGGTGCCAGAGCGCCGGCTATACGAGTCCGGGCACCTCTCGATGTCCCGGTTGCGGATGCCCGACTTCTTGGGGATCGGAGGCATCAAGTCGGCGAGCACCTGGCTCTACGAGAACCTCCGCGTCCATCCCGAGCTCTACCTGCCGGAACGCAAGGAGCTGCACTACTTCACGCTCCGCCGTCACAAGCGGCTGACGTGGTACTCCCGCCAGTTCGAGCCCGCCGGCGATCGTGTCACCGGTGAGATCACCCCCGGATACGGAGTCATGAGCTCGAATCAGATCGCAGGAGTGGCCCGGCTCTTGCCCGATCTCAAGACGGTGCTCATCATCCGGAATCCGGTCGACCGGGCGTGGTCGCATGCCGTGATGAAGCTGTCCCGAGAGCGCCATCGCCCGGTGGAGGCCGTTCCCGACGAGGAGTTCCGCGAGTTCCTCACCAGCCCGGCCTGCATGGCCGCCGGGGACTACGGCGCCATGATCGACCGCTGGAACGCCCACTACCCGGCAGATCGACTGCTGGTGGCGGTGTTCGATGACGTGGAGCAAGCTCCGCGTCACCTGCTCGAGACGGTGTTCGGTCACCTGGGGGTGTCCACCGATGTCGAGTACGACGCGTTCCCGGCGGCCACCGTCATCGATCGCGGGGCCGGTGGGTCAGGAACGCTCGTCGGCAAGACCGATCGCCCCCATGTGCCAGAGCGGTTTCGCGAGCTGTTGGAACCGATGTACGCCGACGCCACCAAGCGTCTGGCCGAACGCATCGGTGGGCGCACGACGGAGTGGGTGTGACGTGAACGGTGATCAGGACCCGCGACGCGTGTTTGCACTGTTTGGCGGCAGCGGCCGCTCCGGGACAACTCTGGTGCGGGCCATCTTCGATCGGCATCCAGAGCTCGCCGTCGCCATGGAGGCCAACTTCCTGCTGCGGGCGTTGCGGTTCCGCAGCCGCTGGGAGGCGGAGTCTGGATTCGACGCCTCGGGCTTCGCCGAATTCGTCATCGCCGGTCCCAACTTCAAGAAGCTGGTGATGGAGCCCGAATCGATCCGCGAGGCCCTGAGCGAGACGCCGGTGGGCTCGGTGCCCGAGGCCGTGCGGGCGGTGTTCGCCGCCTACGCCCGCCACCACCAGAAGCCGCTGTACGGCGACAAGACCCCCGACTACGTCAAGCACTTCGCCAAGCTCGCCGAGTCATTCCCCGAGGCCCGATTCGTCCACATCATCCGTGACGGGCGCAACACCGCCGTGGCCTACCTGGACCGAGGATTCGGGCCGGAGAGCATCGGCGAAGTGGCCACGTACTGGAAGCGGAACGTCGAGAAGGGGCGAGCCGCCGGGGAGGTACTCGGCCCGGAGAGATATGCCGAGCTGCGGTACGAGGATCTGATCGAAGATCCCGAGCCCGAGGTGCGCCGCATCAGCACCTTCCTCGGGCTCGACTACGACGCGGCCATGCTCGAGTACTGGGACACCACCGATGAGGTGCTCGCCGGGCAACCCCGAGCGCATCTCCATGTGTCGGCCGCCCGGCCTCCCACCAAGGGTCTGCGCGACTGGCGGCGTGACCTCACCACAGAGCAGATCGGGGTGTTCCAAGTGGTCGCCGGCAAGACGCTCGAACGACTCGGTTACGAGATCGATCCCGAGGCAGTGGGCATGTCGACCCGCGTGACCGCCACCAAACAGTGGCTCGAGTGGCAGAAGAAGGCCGCCGCGGCCAGGTGGAAGGGCCGTAAACGGTGATCAGTCCCAGGCCATGTCGCGGCCCAGCAGTTCGTAGAGACGTTCGTTGTGGGGCCTGAAGTAGTCGGCGAGCCACCCTCGCGTGGCCGGCTCCAGCGCGGAGCGCGAAGAGGCGTTGGCCTTCCGGAACTCGTCCGGACCGCCCGGCGGAAGTCCGAGGAACTCAAGCGTGTGAGCGAAGATCGGTTGGGGATCGGCGAAGAAGTCCTCGCTGCGCAGCACGAGCATCTGGTCGCGGGGGAACACCCTCAGCCATCGCTCGAGATGCTCGGCGTATCGGCCCCGCTCGAGATAGCAGTGGCGCAGGTAGGTGTCGTCCACGTGGGTCGGATCCGCCAGGGTGCGGCGCCGTCCCTCGGCCACCCGCTCGTCTTCGGTGCGGATCGCCGTCTCGAAGTCCAGCGGCTCATGTCCCGCCTCCACTTGCAGCCGCCAGCCGGAATGGGTGCGCTCGATGGGATTGCGCAGCAACACGATCAGCCTGGCGTCGGGCACGATGGCCGCCGCCGCTGCGGCCGCATGGGGATGAAACAGCAGCGGGGTCGCCTCACCGGTCAGCTTGCCGGCATCCAGGTCCTTCGTGTGCGGGAAGTGAGCCCGATACCAGTCGACGCTCTTGGCCGGGTTCCGGTCGAAGTAGTGGATCTCCTTCAGCGACGGGCGCACCACCATCGGGTGCGATGTGAGGTGGCGGCTGAGCGACGTGGTGCCGCCCCGCTGCGTGCCGATGATCAGGTAATCGGGAAGGGCCCGGCCGGCGCTGGTGGCGAGGCCGCCGGCCTGCCGGGCCGAGCGACGCAGCTTGCGCCGAACCCGGCCGATGAAGGTCTGCATGGGCAGGGATCCTACCGAGGCGTGCTGTGGCCGCATCCGGCATGCCGAGGCCGGTGGTCGTGAGCGGCACGTCCGAGATCCTCTTCGTCTACGGGCCGCCCGGCACGGGGGGCTCGAATGTCAGCCTGGCCACACTGCTGCAGTACATCGGTGACGACGTGCACCGCACGGTCATCGGCTTTGGACCGGGACGATTCCCCGACCTGCTCACCGAGCGGGGTCTCGCCGACGAGCTGTTCCTCATCGGCGGTGGCGGAAAGCTCGGGCGCTCCTTGGCCACCTTCCGGGTGGCGTGGCTCGCGTTCCGCCGTCGCAAGCGTCTGCTCGCCATCCACGGCAACGGCATCACCGGCGTGTTTCTCTCCGCCCTGGCGGCGCTGGTGTCGCGCGTGCCCGTCGTGGCGTGGGTGCACGATCCCATGATCTCCGCCAATCAGCGGCGCATCGGCCCCATCGTCAAGCGCCTGGTGCGCCGGGTGAAGTGGGCGGCCGTGTCCGAGGTCGCCGCCGGCGTGGCAGTGGCCAGCCGGCTCGTGGAACGCTCCGCCATCGTCTTGATCCCGAATCCCGTCGATCCTGTCGACGTCGTTCCAGATGAGTACCTCGATGCCGACCCGGTCACAGTGGGCTACATGGCGAGCGCCACCCACCGCAAGGGCTTCGACGTGCTCGCCGAGGCGGCCACCCAGCTCGAGGGTGAGCCGCTTCGGTGGAAGCTGTTCACCACGAGGCGTGACACCGCCGACGACTCGTGGGCGGCGCTGGATGTCCTGCCCGCCGGCTATGTCGACGTTCCCGGCTACTCGGACCCCAAGGTGATCTTCGCCCAGTGTGACGTCATCTTCGTGCCGTCGCGCAACGAGTCGTTCTGCCGGGTGGCGGCCGAGGCCATGCTCAACGGGATCCCGGTGGTGGCGGCGGACACCCCGGCGTTGCGCGCGCTGCTCGGCAACGACGAGGCGGGTCTGCTGTACCCGGTGGACGACGCCGAGGCCGCCGCCGCCGCAGTTCGCCGGCTGGCCGTTGACCCGCAGCTGCGCCGCCGCCTGGGCGACGAAGGAAGGGCACGTTCGGAGTCGTTCACCCCTCAGCCGATCGTTGCTCAGTTTCGGCCGCTCTACGGACTGCCGCCGCAGGTCGCCTGAGGGTCGCCGGTCGAGACGCGGAGAGGGGCCGCCCCGCGGGGCGGCCCCTCTCGGTCAGGGTGACGGTTCGGTCAGACCCTGTCGTGGTAGTCCTCGAGCGATTTCGGCACGGTGTCCATCAGCGTGCGAGTGGTATCGCTGCCGATGGAGGCGACCGAGGGATCCATCCGACGCTTGATCACGGCCACGGTGGCTGCAGCCGCTCCGGCGACGACCAGTAGGGGCACCGGCTTGGCGAGCGCCGAGAACGGGCTGCCACCGACGGGTGACGGAGCGATCGGCCCTATCGGAAGCGCCACCGGCGCATCGAGTGCTCCCAGGCCACCGGCGGCCCGTGATGCCCGCAGGATCTCCATGGAGGCGTTCGACACGTGTGGCGGAAGGCCGAGCTGACCCGATTGCAGGGTCTCGGACAGCAAGGTCGCCCGTGACTCGGAACCGCCGCCGCGGACCTTACGCCGGCCGCCACCCCGGGGCGGCCTCGTCGTCGGCGGCACGTTGGGGCCGCCCGGCAACGTCGTGGTGGGAGCCGGCACTGTCGGCGTGGTCGTCGTGGTTCCCTGTGGCTTCGTGGTGGTGGTCGTCGGGGCGGGCGGCTCGGTGGTCGGTGGGATCGAGTCGCCACCACCGCCGGCGCCGTCGCCGTAGAACGTGGCGATGGCGGTGACGAAGCCGTGCTCGTCGACCTGCTCTGCAGTGCCGTTGGTGTGCTGGATGCGCACCACGGTGCCCTTCGCCGCCGACAGGATCGTCACGCCGCTCGGGGTCAAGCCGGTCTCGACGAAGTCGTACAACCCGGCGTTGGCATCCGGGTTCTTGCCCGGATCGTTGTCGATCTCGATGGACGTCAGGTTGCCACCGATGTACTGCGAGCCGATGCCGGGGAGCTGGTGGAACTTGGTCGCCACGTGGGCGCTCCGGATGTTCTCGGCCTCGATGCCGACGAACATCAGCGGATGGTCCTCGCCCCCCGAGGCGCGGGTGATGATGGCGTGCTCGCAGTCGTAGACCAGGCAGTCGATGTACTGGTAGCCGTTCACGTAGGCGCCGTGGTCGGTACCGGCGGCACCGCAGCCGTACACGGTGGTCCGCACCACCACGTGCGGCGCTTTGGTGTTTTGTCACACCGACATGCCGTTCTGCTTGCAGTTGTGGGCGAGGTTGTCGTGGAAGTCCCACACGCCTTGCATCTTGTTGCCCTTGTCGGGCCAGCGGAATCCGGCGGCGCCTGAGCCGCCCTGGACGCCGACGGCCACGGAATCGCGACAGACGTTGTTCTCGCCGGCGCCGAGCATGAAGCCGAAGACGCCGTAGCCCTTGATGTAGGCGGAGACACAGCCCTCCCACACACCGTCGTTGGTGTTGTTCGAGTAGTTGAGGGACTCGGGCGGAAGGTCCCACCAGTAGGCGGTGAGCTCCACGTCGTAGGCGATGCAGTTGCGGAAGGTGATGCCATGGGAGGCATGCGGCACGAAGGCCCGATTGCCACTCTGGTGCACCACGACACCCTCGACGAGGCTGCCGCGGGTGGCATCCCCGCCATGGTGGAAATGGAAGGGGTAGCGCCCGACGTGTCCGCCCGGTTCGGCGTCCACGCCCGGCTTGCGGGGTCCCATGTGCGTGAGCTCGACGTACTGGACCGTCTGGGGCCGTTCGACGTGGAAGTTGACGTGGGAGCGGCCGCCGGGGGTGCCCTCGATCTTGACGTTGCGGGTGAGGTTGAGCACCTCGGCCGTGAACCGGTTGTCGACAGTGGGAACGGCGCTTCCCTTGGTGAAAGCCTTGAAGCCCGTGTAGTCGCCCTTGGCGACGGGCGTCACGATGAGCTCGTCGCTGGCAGACCATGTGGAGTCGTCGCCGGTGCGATTCCACGCCACCTTCGGAGTGCCGACCGCGTCGAGCAAGCCCATGTGGCGGATCCAGAGCCCGACGTCGCTGGCGAGGACGTCCATGCCGCCGCCGACGAACCGTCCCTCGTCGACGTTGATGAACCGGAGCGTATGGGTGACGCTGGATTGCGGGCGCATGGAGAGGATGCCGTACACGACGACGTTGCCGGACGACTCGATGAGCACATTGGAGGCCGAGTCGAGGATGAGCTCGCCGCCTTCGGCGATGTCGATGCCGGCGACGGTGACGTCGTGGTTCAGACTGATCGAGGTCGTGACCTGGGCAACGGTGTTCGCGGTCGGGACGTTGCCGTCTGGCCATGCGGTTGGGTCGTCCCAGTTCTTGGCGGACTGGGCGAACGCGGAACCGCTCGCGGTCGCGGCGACGATGGGGGCCGATGCGCCGGCCACTGCGGCGCGCTTAAGAAAGGATCGTCGATTCAACGTGATTACTCCTACGCGTCTACCTTGGCCTGAGGAGTATCGGCCGCGAGGACCAGAAACTTTAACGCAAAGTAGCTAGTCCGGACACTCAATGTGGCTGTCGTGTGGGGGTCGGCCGCACGCAGCGGCACAGGTCGCTGGTCGTTCATGGCCCGTGGTAACCCCGAACACGGCGTCTCACTTTGTCTTCCAAGAGGAGGCCTCCCCTCATCTTCAGTTTGAAAAGTGCGACTCCGTCCGACCACTGTACCGCAACTCGATTGAGAACATGCAAATCGTCTCCGGCCGCCGAGGGACCGCCGCCCACGGTCGCGGTTCCGTAGCGGCGCCGCACCGGCCCATCGGCGGTCTTTGACCAGTAGCCCCACGGGTAGGTGAAGTGCTGGGGGACGACCCCGGTGCGTTCCGCGATCAGCTCGTCGCAGCGTTCCAATTCCGCTTCCACGGTCACCGCGTCGACCTGGCGGAGGTCGGGGTGGGTGTGGGTGTGCGCGCCGAGCGTCATCAGGCCTGAATCGCGCATCTCGCGGAGCTGATCCCACGACACGGCGGTGGCGCCGGGCGCAAGCGGCTCGCCGGTCTCGGTGGGATGGGTGGTGAGATACACCGTGAACGGGAGCCTACGTTCCCGCATGAGGGGGTACGCGTTCCGGTACATGTCGTCGTAGCCGTCGTCGAAGGTGAGCACCACCAGCTCTGCGGCGTCGGGCTGGGCACGGCGGCGGATCGCCGTTTCCAGGTTCACCACCCGCCGATGGTCGGCGAGCCAGTCGATCTGGCGGCGAAACGTCTCGATGCTCACCTCCATCTCGCGACCGAGTGACGAACCCACTTGGTGGTAGGTGAGGATGCGCGGCCCCGCCATGCGGCCTGCGAAGGGATCAGCTGCGGCGAACGCAACCTTGGCGGCGCGGCGGACCAGCCGCTTCGCCGTCCACATCATCAGACCTCGGCGGTCGTCGTGGTGAGGTCCGGCTCGTCGGATCCCGCCGCAGGCGGTGGCGAGGTCTCGGTTCGCTTCCGGAGCCGGGCGCGGCTTCGGGCGATGACGATGACCCCGAGGAACGTCGTTCGGCGACTCTGGAGCTCCCGCTCGGCATCCTCGAGGAGCGAGAGGGTCGAACGGCCTTCACGCACCGCCACGATCACGTGGTCGAGGCGCTGGGTCAGCACGTCTGTCACCGGGTGATGCATCGGCGGCGCGGCGACCACCACCACATCGACGAACTGCTTGGCTTGCTCCATCATCGTGTTGAACTGGTGGCCTGCCATGACATCGGCGGGATCTGCGAGGCCGGATCCCGTCGACAGCGCCCGAACCCGATCCGAGACGATGGGCAGCGTGGCCAGGTACCGATGGATGTCCTCGCCGGAGCCCACTTGTCCGTTGCTGCCGGCCAGGATGGTCGACAGCTGCACCGTTCCCTCGCGGTACTCGGGCAGGTCGCTGGGGTTGTCGAAGTCGGCGTCCACCAGCAGCACCTGGCGCCCGGCGACTCCGATGGACGCGGCCAGGTCGGCAGCGAGCTCATGTACGTCGTTGGGCTTCGTTCGAATGCCCGTGAGCAGCAGCGTGGTGGGCCCGGCAGCCATGGCGCGGTCCAGCCCGGCTCTCACCGCTTGGAGGTTTCTTCGTCGCCGGTTGGAGGGCGTGGTGACGTACCACGGAGCATCCGGGTCCGAGCGGCGGGGACGGCGCGGGACGGAACCGAGGACCTCGACCTCTTCGATGTCGTCCGGGGTCCACACGGCGCCTCTGAGCTGATCCAACACCAGCAGCGTCAACAGGGCGGCCATCATCGCCCCGGCGCCGGCTGCGGCGGCCGTGGCGAAGCGGGACCGGAACGGCGGGGTCTGGTTGACGACGACGACCTGATCGCTGAGCGCCGACTGTTCGGACTCCTCGAGCAGGCGAAGCGACAGCGTGACGTATTCGTTCTGCAGGTTGGAGATGATGGTGTCCAGCACGATGCCGTCGAGCGTGTCCGTGATGGTCGGTTCCGGAATGGCGGGTGGTTCGGGCAGCGCCGCGAGCTCGTCCTCGACCTCGGCAAGTCGCACGTCCACCTCGGCGAGCTCGGCCTCGACCTCGACCCTGTCGATGTTGTCGTCGAACTCAGACAGCGTCAGTTGCACGGTGAGATCCTCGGACCGCTTGCGGAGTGCGGTCTGCTGGATGACGAGGAACGTGCGTTGCCGCTCGACCTCGGGATCGGGTTCGATCTCCGGGTTGCCGTTCGCCTGTGCTTCCTTCTGCTGCTCCAGCTCGTCGATGCGCTGGGCCAGGCTGGCCATCCGTGCCCGGATGGTCTCGATGACGGTGTTGGACGGCTCGTCCTCGAGGTAGGCGTCGCGGAGCGATATCGCGAACTCCTCCGCCAGCTCTGCTGTACGGTCCGTGGCCCGGAACAGCAGGCGGCCGGACTGCGGGTCGGCTTCGATGTCCAGCTCCGCGTTGCTGCCGAGACCCAACGACACCCGCACCGTCTCGGCCTCGACGGCGGCCGTGGCGAGGCGGCGCTGGAACTCTTCGTCGCTCTCGCTCTCGAGCTGGAGGAACTCGACCGGCGCCGTGGCGATGTAGGTGCGGCGAATCGAGTCGTTGCGCACGTGGGTCACCACGAACCCGGCTACGGCGGCGAGGACTGCGACGGTGACGATGAGCCACCACCGGGCGCGCATGATGCAGACGATGCGATTGAGGTTCACGTGGTTCTCAGTCCAGGGCGTATTGCTGATCGACGACAGGGAGGGTAACCACCTCTGACGTCTCCCAAGTCTGCCATGCCAGCGAGTGTACGAGGGAGGCCACCTCCGTCTGGTCGCCGGCTTCGGCCACGCGGGTGAGCGTGTTGATGGCGTCCATGAGGGTCACCGGCGGTGGACCGTCGGGGCGGGCGATGCGGATCTTGGGGTGGGTGCTGGCCTGGAGTGGTCGCCGGGACAGCACCTCGTTGAGCTTCTCGCCTTCGCGGGTGCCGGTGATGCTCACGTCGATGTCCTTGCCGGGGATGAGGCCGGCGAGCCGGATCATGCGATGGGCGAGATCCATGATCTTGACCGGCTCGCCCATGTCGAGCACGAAGATCTCCCCGCCGTCCGCCAGCGCCGCCGACTGCAGCACCAGCTCCACGGCCTCCTGCACCGTCATGAAGTACCGCGTCATGGCGGCGTCGGTGACCGTCACCGGGCCGCCCTCGCGAATCTGGCGCATGAAGGTGGGAACCACGCTGCCTCGACTTCCCAGCACGTTCCCGAAGCGAACGCCGGTGCACACCATGGCGCTCTTGCCCGTGGCGCTCTGGGTCATCATCTCGGCGATACGCTTGGTGGCCCCCATGACACTGGAGGGATCCACGGCCTTGTCGGTGGAGATGAGCACGAACCGCTCCGTGTCGGTGAGCCGGATGGCGTCGAGGACGTTCCTGGTGCCGAGCACGTTGGTCTTGACCGCCTCTTCCGGTGCTGCTTCCAGAATCGGCACGTGCTTGTGGGCGGCGGCGTGGAAGACGATGTCCGGGGCACGGTCCTGAAACACACGGAACACCCGTTGGCGGTCACGGATGTCGCACAGCTCCAGGCTGATGAGCCCGTCGGGGTCCTCCCAGCGCATGTCGGCGTCGAAGAGGTGCGTCTCGTCGTTGTCCAGCGCGATGACTTCGGTCGGTCCGAAGCTGAGCACCTGGCTGACGATCTCGCTGCCGATGGACCCTCCGGCGCCCGTGACGAGCACCTTCTTGTCGCGTAGGAGATCCTCGACCTTCCCGAGATCCGTCGAGACGGCGGGCCGCGGCAGCAGGTCGGAGATCTCCAGGTCACGGATGTCGCGGACCCCTCCGGTCTCCTGCAGCGCGTCCGACATGTCGGGCACGATTCGCAGCCGGACCGAGACCTCCAGGCAGGCGTCGACGATGCTGCGCATCTGATCCTCGTCGAGGTCGGCTGCGATCACCACCTGATCCACCCGGTAGGGGTCGATGAGGGCGTCGAGGTGAGCAAGGCTGCCCAGCACGGGTACCTCGGCCAGCCGGCGCTGTGACTTCTGCTCGGCCTCCGGCACGAAGGCGACCACGTGGAGCGGCGGATTGAACGTGTGGCCGTAGCGGGCGAGGCTCGCTGCGGCGCGGCCGGTCCCGATCACGAGGGTCCGTACCGGCTCGGAGCCCTCGCTGCGACGGAAGCTGAACAAGCGGCTGCGGAAGCGAAGAGCGCCCATGCCACCGAGCGTCAGGACCGCGCCCAGGGCCAGGGCCATCAACGGCACGGCGGTGCGTCCGGTGGCGGCTTCGTAGGAGAGCGAGCCGACGAGCAGCACGAACGCCGACACGACGTTGGCGGTGACGAGCCGCATCGCCTCGGCCACGCTGGCGTGCTCCCACACGTGGCCGTAGGCGCCGAACACGAGATTGAAGAAGATGTGCGTCAGCACGATCACGGGAAGGCTGAGCCAGAAGTTCCGCCAGAACTCCGGACTCACCAAGGCCGTATCGGCGAGGCGCAACACCAGCGCCGCCATGTAGGTCATCGCGATAAGCCCGGCGTCGACAAACGCGAACGCCATGTCAGCACGAACCCGAGATACCGACCTAGCCAGCCGCATCTGCCAGCTTTCGTCGAAGCCCACTCTGTATTCCCCCTGATTCCCTCGAAGGCGCCCACCGCGCCACCGAAATCCTAGCCGATCGGCGCGGCGTCTACCGTTTGTACCCCTGCCGCCACTCTAAGGTGTGTGTGGTGAGCTGGCTAGTGGGTTTCTGGCCGCTGCGTTTACTGCACTACGCACTATCTCTACCACTGAGAGTGGGATTCTGGCATGAGGGTTGTCATCCGACCCGGGTGACTAGTCCCACCCGGCGCCCCAGATTGCGGACTGGACATTTCGGCGGCCACGTTTGATCATGGCGCCGCAGGGGCCAGAACCCGCGCAACAAGTAGAACCGTCGCCGGGGCACACCGCGGCGAGAACTCAGGGGGAGACTCTCATGAATGTACTGGTGACCGGGGCCGCGGGATTCCTCGGTATGCACGTCTCGAAGGCGTTGCTGGCCGAGGGCTACGGGGTGGAGACCTTCGACCAGGCCGAGCCGGAGGGCCTCGATGCCCGCTGGATCCAGGGTGACCTCACCGACGCCGACGACGTGATGGCGGCCGTGGCCGGCAAGGACGCCGTGGTGCACATCGGTGCCATCGGCGACGTCTACCTGGCCGGCGAGCAGCCGGGCCTCGCCGCGGCGGTCAACGTCACCGGCAGCGCCAACATCGCCGCCGCCGCCCGCGCCGCCGATGCCAGGGTGGTGTACGCCTCCACGTGGGAGGTCTACGGGGAGCCGCAGTACGAGCCCCTCGACGAAGATCATCCATGTGCGCCCGACCACCCCTACAACATCACCAAGCTGGGTGGCGAGCAGATCCTGCTCGCCGCAGACCATCTTCAGGGCGTCCCGGTGATCGCCCTCCGGCTGGGCACCGCATACGGCACCGGTCTGCGGCCCAACTCGGTGTTCCGGATCTTCATCGATCGGGCCCGTCGCGGGGAGCCCATCACCATCCAGGGTGACGGAGCCCAGGGGCGTCAGTTCACCCATGCGTCGGACATCGCAACCGCCTTCGTCACCGCGTTGCGCAGCGACGTCCATGGCGTGGCGCTGAACACCGTCGCTCCCGAGACGACCTCGATCAAGGAGCTGGCCGAGCTGGTGGTGGCGCGGTACCCCACCGAGCTCACCTTCGGCGAGCCCCGCCCCGGCGACGTGCCCCCGGCGCTCGTGTCGGCGACCCGCATCAAGGACGTGCTCGGTTGGGAGGCCGTCAAGCCGTTCTCGGAGGGCCTGACCGAGCTCATGGACGCCGTCGAGATCGAGGGCTGAGCCGATGTCGCAGCGCCGTGTCCTGGTCCTCATCAAGGGCCTCGGGATCGGCGGAGCCGAGAAGCTCATCTCGGAGGGTGCCCGCTACTGGGACCGGTCGACCTACGACTACCACGTGGCCTACGTGTTGCCGTGGAAGGACCAACTCGTCGCCGAGATCGAGGACCTCGGTATTCCGGTCCGATGCGTCGGAGGCGCCAAGGGATCGATGCGCGTCGCAGCGATGAACCTGCGTCGCCTCGTCGCCGAGCTCCAGCCCGATCTCATCCATGCCCACTCTCCGGCGGTGGCGGTGATCGCCCGCTATCTCGGAGTGCCCGTGGTGTACACCGAGCACAATGTGGCGGACTCCTACCGATCGCCGACGGCCCAACTCAACCGCCTCACCTATCGCCGCAACGCCCGCGTCATCGCAGTGTCGGACCGGGTCGCCGAGTCGCTGGCGAGCTACCCGGGCTCCGATCCGGTGGTGATCACCAACGGCGTCGCCGTTTCGGTCTCAGCCGATGCGGCCGACGCCGCGAAGGCGGAGTTGGGGCTCGACCCGCGTGTGGCGCTGGCGGTGCACGTCGGCAACATCCGGCCGCACAAGGGCCACAGCACGCTGATCTCAGCCGCCGCCAAACTCGATCCGGCCACGGTGCAGGTGGTGTCGATCGGGGGCGAGAAGTACGACGGTGATCTGGAGCGGGTCCGGCGAGAGGCTGCCGAGGCGGGCGCCGACGGTGTGGTCCGGTTCCTGGGCCGGCGTCCCGACGCTCTCTCCTTCGTCGCCGCTGCAGACGTGTTCGTCAACCCGGCGGACGTCGAGGGGTTGCCGGTGGCCGTGCTCGAGGCGATGGCGCTGGAGAAGCCCATCGTTGCGACGGCGGTGGGCGGCGTCCCGTCGATCATCAAGGATCGGGTCACCGGGTTGCTGGTGCCCCCGAAAGACCCCGGCGCCATCGCCCACGGCATCACCGAGCTGGTCGCCGACCGCACCCTGGCGGGGTCGCTGGCCGCTGCCGCCCGGGAGCTCGTCGAGGCCGAGTTCGGACTCGAGCGCATGGTGCGCGGGAACGAGCGGGAGTATGCGGCGGCGCTGGGTGCGTGACCGGCATGGCTGATGACACCATCACCGTCCGGCCTTTCGTCGACGCCGATCTGCCCGAAGTGCTCGAGGTGCTGCGGGCCGCGCTGGGGGAGACGCCGGTGCTGCGACGCACCCCGGAGCTGTTCGCCTGGAAGCACTTCGACAATCCGTTCGGCCGGTCGATCATCCTCCTGGCCGAGGCCGAGGGCCGGATCGCCGGAGTGCGCGCCTTCATGCGGTGGGAGCTCACGACGCCCGCGGGAGAAACCCTGCGCTGTGTGCGCGCCGTGGACACCGCCACGCACCCTGATTTCATGCGCCGTGGCATCTTCCGCACCCTGACGACCGCGGCGCTGGAGGCGGCGACCGAAGACGGTGTCGACATGGTGTTCAACACCCCGAACGACAAATCGGGTGCGGGCTACTTGAAGATGGGGTGGGTCGCGGTCGGCGACATCGGTGTGATGCTCAGCCCCGGCCATCGCATGGTTCGCAAGTCGGCTACAGAGGGGCTGCCCGATCCGGCCGACTTCCTCGAGCGTCCCGAGCCGGCGCGGCGCCTGCCGAGCGTCGACCGGCGGCCCGGCGGCGTGCGCACCCGTCGCACCCCTGAGTACCTGGAGTGGCGCTTCGCCGGTCACCCCACGGCGCCGTACTGTCGCATCGACGCCGACGGGACCACCGCGGTCGTTCGCCCCAATCATCGCGATGGAAGGCGGGAGCTGGTGGTGTCCGACGTGCTGGGGCCACACGCGAGACGCGCCATCGCCGCGGCCCGCCGCGCCTCCCGCGCCGACTACCTCGCCGGATGGTTCTCGGAGGGGTCGCCGGAGCGTGCGGGTGCCATCCGAGCCCTCATGCTGCCCGTCCCGCGCCTCACCGCGCTCACTCTGGTGGCGCGTCCGTTGCGGGAACTCCCCGTCGATGTGGGGTCGTTGTCGAGCTGGGATCTCTCGTTGGGTGACTTGGAGCTGCTCTGATGTGCGATGCTTCCAGTGAGCCCGAGAACACGGATGGTGACCATGGAGGTGCCGGCACGTTGAGCGGTGGCCGATGAAGAACGGGGGCATGGAGCGCCTGTTGGCGACCCTCGCGGTGAGCGTCGGTCTGCTCGCCCTGGGTGTCGCAGTCGTGATCAGCGATCTCGGTATCGGGTTCGTGCTCTTGACCTTCTTCCTCTCTGCCGTGGCACTCACCATCGGCACCAGGATGGCCACCGAGAAGGACCCGTGGTGGAAGAGCCTCGTGGTGGCCGGTTGGGTGACCAAGCTGATCGGGTCGAGCCTGCGCTACTGGGTGCTGGTGAGTATCTACATCGCGGGCGACGCCAGCGGCTACCACGGACGTGGTATCGCCTTCGCCGACTACTGGCGCAGCTTCGACGTGCCGCCCGTGATCGGTGGCATCGCCGGCACGCCCTTCATGACCTGGACGACGAGCGTGCTCTACATCCCGTACGAGCCGTCGTTCGTGGGGGGCTTCTTCGAGTTCGCAACCTTGTCGTTCATGGCCCAGCTGCTGTTCTACGCCTCGTTCCGCCGCGCGTTCCCGGCGGCTCGGTGGAAGCCGTATGCCTACGGCATCCTCTTCCTGCCCTCGGTCGTGTTCTGGCCGTCGTCTATCGGCAAGGAATCGCTGGTGATCCTCGGCATCGCGATCGCCACGTACGGATCGGTGCGGCTCTTCGAGCGGTACTCGCCCAAGTGGATCCTGGTCATCATGCCCGGACTGTTGCTCGCCGGCATCATCCGTATCCACATGGCGGCACTCGTGGCGGGAGCGATCGCCCTGACCGCGCTGTGGACCCGGACGCCGAAGCCCAAGGGGAGCGGGGTGCGGCGGGCTGCGTTCATGCTGGTGGGCGTGCTCGGGCTGGGTCTGCTGGTGAACCTCACCGCCACGGAGTTCGACTTCACCGTGAGCGCCGACGAGTTCGACCTGGACGCGCTGTACGACCGTCTGGAGAGGCAGACCGGTGACGGCGGGTCGGCAGTCGAAGGAGAACCGATACGCAGCATCCAGGACATTCCGCAAGGCGTGCTGCGTGTGCTCTACCGGCCGTTCCCGTGGGAGGCGACGAACGAACAAGCGCTGCTCAGCGCTGCCGAAGGCACGGTGTTGCTGATCGTCACGCTGCTTCGGTTCCCCGCGATGGTCCGAGGTCTGCGCATGACGAGACGCCGACCGTACTTCACCTACACCCTTCTGTTCACTGCGGGCTTCGTGATGGCCTTCAGCACGTTCCTCAACCTCGGACTGATGGCGCGCCAACGCTCGATCGTGCTTCCTTTCTTGCTGGTGCTGCTGGTGGCACCGGGGGCCGAGGAGGCTCAGGCACGCGCCGACAAGAAGGAGGCGCAGCGGCGCGCCCGCCTCGACGAACTTGCCGCCACGGCGCCGGCGCCGAGCAGCACCGCGTAACCGGATCAGTCTCCGAAGAGGTCGAGGCCTTTGGCGCTCGCCACCTGTCGGTACGTGTTCATGACGATTTCGACGACCTTGCGCTCGTCGAAGTACTCACCGGCTCGGGCTACACCGGCCTCGCCCATCGTCCTGCGCAATGCAGGGTCCCCGCCGACTCGGCTGATGGCCGCTGCCAGCGCCGCGGCGTCTCGCACGGGCACCAGGACGCCGTTGTGCCCGTCGACGACCACCTCTCGGCAGCCGCGGATGTCGGTGGCGATCACGGGCAGGCCCATGGCCGCACCCTCCATGGCGGCACGCGGGAAGCCTTCGCGATGCGAGGGGAGCACGAACAGGTCGAGCCCCGTGTACAGCTCGTCGACGTCGGTGCGCATGCCGAGGAACCGCACGCCTGCGGTCTTCGCCGCGGTCACCATCTCCCGTGGCAGGGCATCGGACTTCTCGGGATCGTCGGGACCGATACACACCAGTACGAAGCGCTCGTCGAGCCGGCGCATCGCCTCGAACAGCTCGGGGTAGCCCTTCTCGGCGACGAGCCTGCCCACGATCCCGACGGCCACCTGGTCATCGGAGACCTGCCATCCCCGGCGCACGCGGGCGCGGGTGTCAGGCCCGAAGCGGGCGGGGTCGAACCGGAGCAGGTCGACGCCGTTGCCGAGGAGACTCGTCTTGCGCGCGGCCGAGATGCGGTACCGGGTGAGCAGGTCGAGGTCTTCCGAGGATTGCACCAGCTCGGCGTCGGAGAATCGGGAGGCGATCGCCTCGAGTAGGTAGACGACGGCCCGCTTGACGAATCGATCCTCCGGGGTGGCGTAGAGGCCATGCACCGTGTTCACGACGATCGGCACCCGGGTGAGGCGGCCCAAGATGCGACCGTAGACACCCGGCTTGGGGTTGTGGGTGTGAAGGATGTCGGGGCGCTCGCGGCGGAGGATGGACCACAGCTCGCGTGCCGCCTTGAGGTCGGCCAGCAGGTTCCATCCCCGGGTCGACGACTCCAGCGGGATGTGTCGCACCCCGGCTTCCTCCAGCTCCGCAACGTAGGGTCCGGGCGCCGAGATCCCAATCGACTCCGCGCCGATGTCTCGTGTGGCGAGCAGCTGAGGGAAGACGAGGTAGCGCAGGCTCAAGTCCACCGTCGTGAGATGGACGGCCTTCACCGCGGCAGCATCTCGATCAGCAGCTCGTGGTGACGCTCGACGGCGTGGTGCATCAGGAATTGCTCTTGGACGCGACGACGTGCCGCGTCGCCCATCGCGGCGCGCCGGGCCGGGTCTCCCGCCAGCTCCACCACGGCGGCGACGAACTCCTCGTGGTTCCCAGGAGTCACCAGGACGCCCGTCTCGCCGTCGACCAAGGTCTCGTCGGTGCCACCGACGCCGTACGCCACCGTGGGCACTCGTGCCGCCGCCGCCTCCAACACCACGCCGGGGAACCCCTCCGTCTTGGACGTCAGCACCAAGAGGTCCGCCCACGCCAGATGGGGGCGCACGTCCTCGACGCTGCCGGTGAACTCGACCTGCGCCGCCAGGCCCATCGTTTGTGCCTCTGCCTCGACCGCCCGACGGAGCGGTCCCCGCCCGACGAATCGGAGCGTTGCCGGCGTCACGGCTGCGACGTCGCGCAGCACTTGGACCGCCGCACACGGGTCCTTCTCGGCGGAGATGTTGCCGAGGAACAGCAGGCGTAGGACGTCCGAGTGCTCCCGGGCATCAGTCTCCAGGAAGTCCTCCGGAATCCCGGTGTGGGCCACGCGGATCTTGGCCGCCGGCACTCCGACCAGGTCGGTGAGCTGGCTCCCTGTCATGCGCGACACCGCAAGCACCCGATCGACGGGTGCGTGCAGCATGCGCTGGAGCATGCGGTGGGGCAGATCCCGCAGCCAGTACGACGGCTCGCCGATGCTGGCATACGCGATGCGAGGTCGGTTGCGCATGCCCCGCGTCGCGGCAATGGCATAGCGCAGGGTGGCGCCACCGTTCGCCAGTACCACGTCAGGGCGTTGTTCTTGGATTTCCCGGCGCAAGCCGCGCACGACCTTGGGCTCGAACCGGCCCACGTCGCCCGGAGTCCGTTCGCTGATGGTGGTTGCGTCCACCCAGGGGCCGGCGGGATCTGCGGTGAGACCGACCAACTGGGTATTCCACCCGTGGCCTTTCAATCCGGTGGCAAGGCGGGATCCGAAGACCTCGGCACCTCGCCGCCGGTTGCTGGCGACGACGATCATCACCGACGGCGGCTTTCGGCGGGCCAGTGCATCGCGCCGCTGCCGAGCCTCGACCCGCGACCGCCAATGGGGAAATGCCGCCGGGGCCTGGAGGGCGAGCCCGGCGCGGACCCGTCGTTCGTCATGGAGCAGGACCGTGGCGAGGTTCAGCGGGTGCACGCTGTGTCCGTCGAATCGCGCGATGTCCACCCGCGGCGACATCAGCTCGACGGCTCGGACCGGCAGCGACCGGGGACGGAGCGCCCTGAGGACTTCTTCAGGGACCGCGGCGTCGACCAGCCGCGCCGCGTAGAGCAGCGCCACGTACGTGGTGCTGCGCAAGCTGAACCGGGTAGCGTAGTCACCGAGTCGATCCCAGTCCGGTTCGAGGCGAGCCACCTCCACGAGGTCGCGGAACAGAATCAGACGGAAGCGGTGGTCGAGCAGGGCATGGGCGCACAGGAACGCCAGCCGCATCTCCCGCGGGAGGTCCCACGACGGCCCGAGATCCGAGTCCGGGTCGGGTTTGGCCTCGGCCCAGGCGGCGGGCGTCGCCCCGTCGGCGCTGTGCCGAAGCTGCGAGTAGCTGAACAAGTCCCAGTGGAGATCGACGGTGAAGCTCACCCCGTTGGGATCCCGAAGAGGGATGTTGCGCTTGTCTGCCTTCGGGGTCTTCGGCGGGATACCCCGAATGTGGGGATAGCGTTCCAGGACGGGCACCACGCGATCGAGGTCCTTGCGCTCGACGATGATGTCGACATCCGTGTACGTGCGGTGCAGCGGGTTGCGATAGGCCCACGACGCGAGTGCCGGCCCCTTGAGGACGGCGGCTCGGATGTCATGCTCGTCCAGCAGCGTCAAGACCTCACGCAGATGGCGGCGCATGATCTGGTGCCGGGCCGCGAGTCTGGCGAATGGCGGCAGGGCCGCGGCCCGCAGATCGGGGTGTTCAGAGGTCGCCATGATGCCGAGTAGGCCGTGGCGCGCCATCAACTCCAGCTCGTCTCGAGCGATCCGGCGCGTCAGGTCGGCCGGTCGGCCGGCGGCGATGTCGAGGGCGTGGAGGCTGGCGGCATCGCCCACGCGCCACGCGTCTCGCCGAAGTGTCATCGATTCCCCCACAGGCGGCTCATCGCGCCCACTCTGAGTAGCATCGGGACGCGCAACGTGTTGATGGTACCATACGCCTCGCCGTCGGCGTGAAGTCGACGTGTAGGGGGTACGTAGGGTTTGGCCGACACGACCGTCTTCATCGCCTGTGGCGACTCGACCTATGCCGCCGCGCTCTCCATCGGCCTTCCGGCCCATGCCGCAGTGCAAGTGACGGGAATGTCAGACAAGGCCTCCGCGGACGAACAGGAAGACGGCAGGGCCGACGTGCTGATCGTGACCACCGACCTCTCCGACTGGCACGAAGCCGTGGAGCGCCTGAGCTTGGAGCACGCCGTCTTGGTGCTGGACGAGGAGCTCGACGCCAAGACGATGGTGGATGCGGTGGAAGCAGGGGCGCTCGGCTACGTGAGCCGGGAGGCGTCGTTCCGCGAGTTGGGCTCGGCCGTCGAGACCGTCGGCGCTGCCACGCCGGTGATCCCGCCAGAGATG
>JBFGCM010000067.1:0-21645 GCA_041581135.1 Acidimicrobiia bacterium | reverse complement strand
GCAACGTGGGCGCGTCGTGCGACGCGCCCACGGGGAAGCTGCTGGCTTCCTGGCAGATCTACCAGACGGCGGTGATGAAGCTCGCCCCGGTCGACTCGCTGATCCAGCTCGTGCCGTTGGTCTGCACGCTGGCGATATCGTCCTTGCCATCACCGTCGAAGTCGCCGATGTGGTGCGACAGCCAGCTGGTGGAGGTGCTCAGCGTGGCCCACAGGGCCGTCGAGAAGCCGCTTCCGTAGGAGGAGGAGATCCACCAGGTGCCGTTGCCGGGGTAGTAGTTGGCGATGTCGTGCTTGCCGTCGCCGTTGAAGTCGCCGACCTCTTGGACACTCCAGCCGCTGGCGGTGCTGAACGTCGCCCACTTGGAGATGTCGAATGTCGAGCCGTCCGAGGTCGTCACCCACCAGGTGCCGTTGCCGGGGTAGTAGTTGGCGATGTCGTCCTTGCCGTCGCCGGAGAAGTCGCCGACCATCTGAGAGGCCCATCCCGTCCTGGTGCTGAACGTCGCCCACTTGGAGATCTCGAATGTCGAGCCATT
Source organism: Acidimicrobiia bacterium (assembly GCA_041581135.1). GTDB lineage: Bacteria > Actinomycetota > Acidimicrobiia > Spongiisociales > UBA5794 > JBFGCM01. Next base: position 21,107 of record JBFGCM010000067.1, on the reverse strand, counting down.
CGAGGTCGTCACCCACCAGGTGCCGTTGCCGGGGTAGTAGTTGGCGATGTCGTCTTTGCCGTCGCCGGTGAAGTCGCCGACGATCTGCACGTCCCAGCCGCTGGTGGTGGTGAACGTCGCCCACTTGGTGGTGTCGAACGAGGTGCCGGTCGACCGGCTCACCCACCAGGTGCCGTTGCCGGGGTAGTAGTTGGCGATGTCGTCCTTACCGTCGCCGTTGAAGTCGCCGACGAGGTGCCGGCTCCATCCGGTCTTGGTCGAGAACGACGCCCACAGAGTGGCCACGCCGCCGGTGTCCGCCGGAGGCGACACCCACCAGGTCCCGGTCGACGCGTAGTACGTCGCGAGGTCGTCCTTGCCGTCACCGTTGAAATCGCCGGTGACCTGCGTGGTGAAGCCCTCGGGGACACCGGCCCACGTGGTTGAGCTGAAGGTTCCGTCTATCGAGAAGTTGGCGAGCCAGGTGCCGTCGCCTTGGGCCGACGCGAAGTCGGCGGTGCCGTCGCCGTTGAAGTCGCCGACGTACTGGGTGTTGGCGATTGCGGTCCCCCGCATGAACACCACCGTCACGGCGAGGTTCGAGTCGTAGGCGACGACTCCGACGCCCACGTAGTCCCAGTCGCCGAGGATGTTGTCCTTGTGGCCCTGGGATGCCATGAACGCGCTGTGGAGAATGCCGACCGTTGGTCCCTTGCCGACGTTTTCGCCGAGGCCGGTCCAGCCGGTCGTCACGTTGGCGAGGTCGGGGTTGTGGGAGAGCCCGGACACGGTCGACAGGTACTCGGACCAGGCGCGGGCATCATCGGTGAGATCCCAGTAGATCTCGAGTGCGTTGAGGCCGCGGGAGGTGCGTTCGGCGTTGATCAGCTCCACGAATTCGAGTTCCTGTTGCACGGTCTCCGACGTGGCGATGGCCGGTGTGACGACGAGCGTCGTGGCCAGAGTGGTGAGGGTTGCCAGCACGGCGAGTCGACGTATCACGTGTTCGATTCCTGTATCGCTTCCCGCAATGATCGGCACACTGTGTGGTCAACTTGAACACAGAAAGTAGTAGGCCGCATGTGTAGGGTGGCTGCCGAGGGAAGGAGCGTGGTGTGTTCGAATACGCCGAGGCCGCAGTAGACGGTGCCGTGGCGGCGGGCGCCGCCTACGCAGATGCCCGGGTGGTGCTGGCGAAGCGCCAAGGCATCGAAGTGCAGAATCAGAACGTCGACTCGGTCACCGAGCACGAGGCCGCCGGTGTCGGCGTTCGTGCTCTGTCCGGTTCGTCGTGGGGGTTCTATGCCACTGCCGAGCTCGACGCCAAGGCCGCTGCCGCCGCCGGCGCCAAGGCGGCGGCGATCGCAGAGGCATCGGCCATGGTGGCGGGTCCGCCCTTGGAGCTCGGCGACGTGGGTGTGACCCACGCCAGTTACGAGACGCCATACACCGAGGATCCGTTCGCTGTCGCCCTGTCCGAGAAGATCGACCTGCTGATGGCCGTCACCAAGTCGATGCAGGACGTGCCCGGGGTGGCTCTGGCCCGGGCCGACCTCGGTTTCTATGACACCCGGAAGTGGTTCGTCTCGTCCCAGGGTCACCGCATCGACCAGCACCTCGTCGAGGCCGGCGGCGGCTTCGACGCCACCGCGGTGAGTGACACCGAGACGCAGCGCCGCTCCTATCCGCAGTCGTTCGGGCAGTACGAGACCGGCGGCTACGAGACCATTCGCGCCTGGGACTATGGCGCCAACGCCCAGCGCATCGCCGAGGAGGCGGTTGCGCTCCTCACCGCCGACGAGTGCCCCGAGGGCGAGAAGCAGCTCATTCTGGAGGCTTCGCAGCTGGCACTTCAGATCCACGAGTCGGTCGGCCACGCCATCGAGCTGGACCGCATCCTGGGCTGGGAGGCCGCATTCGCCGGTACCTCGCACCTCGAGCTGCCGAGACTGGGCACTCACCGCTACGGCTCGGACCTCATGAACATCACTGCCGATGCCACCCTGCCCGGAGCGCTGGGCACCTTTGGCTTCGACGATGAGGGGACGCCCGCCCAGTGCGTCGACATCGTCAAGAACGGAACATGGGTGGGGGTGCTGTCGGGTCGAGACTCTGCAGCGATGGCCGGTCTTCCGCCGGGCGGCATGGTCCGAGCCGACGGCTACAACCGGTTGCCGATGGTGCGGATGACCAATGTCGGGCTGCTGCCGGGGGATTCGTCGCTGGAGGAGATCATCGCCGACACGAAGGACGGCGTGTACATGGCGACGAACCGATCGTGGTCGATCGACGACAAGCGACTCAATTTCCAGTTCGGCACCGAGATCGCCTGGGAGGTGAAGAACGGCACGTTGGGGCGAATGCTCCGGAACCCGACGTACACCGGTATCACTCCGCAGTTCTGGGGGACGTTAGATCGATTGGCCGGTGAGGCGGAGTGGGTGCATTGGGGCACGCCGAACTGCGGTAAAGGGCAGCCACTCCAAGTCGGCCACACCGGCCATTCGGCCTCTCCCGGTCGATTCTCCTCGGTTCGGGTGGGGGTGCGCGGATGACACGTGAAGCCGAACTCGCCGACCTGGTGCTGGAGATGGTCGGCGACCGGGCCGAAGCACAGGTTCGGGTCACCGGCGGCGACGCATCCCTGACCCGATTCGCCAACTCCTACATCCATCAGAACGTGGGGGAGGACCAGCTCGCCATCGACCTGAAGCTCGTCGTCGGTGGCCGGGTCTCCCAGGCGGCTACCACCAACGTGGATGAGGACTCGCTGGCCGACCTGGTCAACCGGACCATCGAGTCGGCACATCACCAGCCCGTCGATCACGAGTGGCCGGGACTGGCACCACGACAGGACACCGCCGACGTGGACCATTTCGACGAGGCAACCGCCGCGGCGCCGCCGGCAGACCGCGCCGCGATCGTCGCCGAGTTCGTCGCCGCCGGGCCGGGGATGCGCGCCGCCGGATACTGTGACACCGACGGCGGAGCCGTTGCGTTCGCCAACTCGGCGGGTCACCGGGCTCAGGGCAGAGCCACCCGGGCGACCATCGACGGCATCCACCAGACCGACTCCTCGGCGGGCTCGGGTCATCAGACGGCGGCTCGGCTCGCCGACCTCTCAGGTGCGGCAACCGGTGCGCTGGCGGCGGAACGAGCACGGCGTGGCGCGGATCCGTACGACGTCAAGCCGGGCGAGTACGAGGTAGTCCTCGCTCCTGAGGCCGTGGCCACCATGACGATCTTCTTGGCGTTCTACGGGTTCAACGCCAAGAGCCACCGCGAAGGCCAGTCCTATGTCGAGCTCGGTTCGCAGCAGCTCGATCGCAACGTGTCCATCTGGGACGATGCCACCGCACCCGAGGCATTGGGTGTCTCCATAGACGCCGACGGTACGCCCAAGCGGCGCGTCGAATTCGTCACCGACGGGGTGTCGGTGTCGCTGGCGCACGATCGGCGAACGGCCAATCTGGCCGGCGCCGAGTCCACCGCGCATGCGATACCCGGCGGCGAGAGCTTCGGCGCCGTGCCGACCAACCTCGTCTTCGGGAGCGGCGATGCCACGGAGGAGGAGTTGATCGCAGCCGTCGATCGCGGCATCTACGTGGCCACGTTCAACTACTGCCGGATCCTCGATCCGAAGACTCAGGTCGTCACGGGGCTCACCCGTAATGGCACCTTCATGATCGAGAACGGCGAGATCACAGGGGCGCTCACCAACATGCGGTTCACCCAGTCGTTCGTCGAGGCCCTCGGCCCTGATCGCGTGCTCGATCTGGGCAACAACGGTCGGTTCGCAGACTGCGAGTTCGGCGCCGGGCTGGTGCGGGCTCCGTCCGCCCGACTCGCTGGGTTTCACTTCACCGGCGGCGCCGACGGTTGAGGCTCCAGGCGGAACCGGTGCCTAGTGGTCGTGTCCCGCGTGGTCTCCGCCGTCGTCGGCAGCAGCCTGTGTCTGGGCCTCAGCGATCTCCTCGTGGATCGGCGCCATGTCGATGACCTTCGCCTGTTCGATGAGATCTTCGAAGACCGCCGGCGGCAGGGCACCCGGCTGCGAGAAGACGCGGACCCGCTCCTTGAACACCATGAGGGTGGGGATGGAGCGAATGCCGAAGTACTCGGCGAGCTCGGGCTGGTCCTCCGTGTCGACCTTGCCGAACACCACCCCATCGTGCTTCTCGGACGCAGCCTCGTACGTGGGGGCGAACGAACGGCACGGTCCGCACCACTCTGCCCAGAAGTCGACGAAGACCATGTCGTTGTCGACGATGGTCTGTTCGAAGTTGTCTTTGGTCAGCTCTAGCGTTGCCACTGGGTCTCCTTGCCGCCCCTCGATCCTGGTCCAGCACGATAGGGGGTCGCGCCTCATGTCGGGGCTCCACCGGCAACCACGCCGGCGGCGGGTTTGTTCCGCCCCGCCGTATGGTCGTTACCATCGGTTCAGCCGCACCGGCCGAAGGGCATTCGAGTGACCACCTATTCCGTCGATCCGTACCGTCTGAGCCACGTCGTCGTGCCGCGGCGGTACGACCTGGTGTTCGAACCGGACATCGAACGGGGCCAATTCGACGGTTCGGCCACCATCGCCCTCGAGGTGGAGCACCCGGTCGAGTCGCTGGCGCTGAACGCAGTGGGCCTCGACGTGACGAGTGTCACCCTCGTCGGTCCCGACGGCTCCGCCACCGAGCCCGGCGTGGAGTACGACGCCCCGAACGAGCGCATCCTGCTCCACGGGCCGCTGGTCGCCGGCTCGGCGACGCTGCAGCTCGAGTTCACCAGCGCATTCGACGAGGGCCTCGACGGGTTCTACCTCTCCCGCTACCACGACGCCGACGGAGATGTGCACGCCGTAGCCACCAGTCAGTTCCAGTCGACGTTCGCTCGCAAGGCGTTCCCATGTTTCGACCAACCCGACATGAAGGCCGTCTTCGGGGTGACGCTGGTGGTTCCCGAAGGGCTGATGGCCATCTCCAACAGCCCGGTCGCATCCAGCGAGCCGGCGGAGAACGGCAAGGTGCGGTGGGTGTTCCGCGACACGATGGTGATGTCGCCGTACCTGCTGGCCCTGATCGTCGGGCGGCTCGAGGCTTCACGCACCGTGGACGTCGACGGGGTGCCACTGCGGGTCGTTCACGTGCCGGGCAAGGGGCACCTCACCGACTTCGCGCTCGAGATCGGGGAGTTCGCGCTGCGGTACCTGGCCGACTACTACGAGATCCCGTATCCCGGGGAGAAGATCGATCTGGTCGCCATCCCCGACTTCGCTTGGGGGGCGATGGAGAACTTCGGCGCCATCACGTTTCGGGAGAAGGAGATCCTGGTCGATCCGCAGCGTGCGACCCAAGCCGAGCTGGCCCGTGTGGCCGACGTCGTGGCACACGAACTCGCCCACATGTGGTTCGGCGATCTGGTCACGATGAAGTGGTGGAACGGGGTCTGGCTCAACGAGGCGTTTGCCACCTTCATGGAGATGAAGTGCGCCGACGCCTTCCGTCCCGAGTGGAAGCGATGGTTGTCGTTCGCGACCGAGCATGCAGGGCGCGGCGACTCGATGGACATAGATGCCTTGGAGTCGACGCGGCCGGTGGAGTTCACCGTCACCTCTCCTGAAGAGGCCGAGAGCATGTTCGACGCGCTCACGTACGGCAAAGGGGCGGCCGTGGTCCGCATGCTGGAGCGCTTCGTGGGGGCGGCGGCCTTCCGCGAAGGCATCAACCAGTACCTCGCCACCCATGCCTACGGGAACGCCGAGACCGATGACTTGTGGCATGCGCTGCAGTCGATCTCCCACCTCGACGTCGGTGCGCTCATGGAAGGCTGGATCCGCCGCGGCGGGTATCCGGTCGTGTCGGTCACGCCCGCCGCAGACGGGGTCACCCTCACCCAAGAGCAGTTTCTCTATCGGGGGGAGGGTGACCAGCGCTGGGAGATCCCAATGCTGTACCGGCACCTCGACACCGGGGAAGAGGGTTCCCTCGTGTTGGGCAGATCGGCGGCTCTGGACGTGCCCCCGATGGGCCTCGTCGTCAACGCCGGAGGACACGGGTTCTACCGGGTGCGCTACGGGCCGGAGCTGCTCCATGCACTTGGTGAGCGTTTCGGCGAGCTCGACGCCATGGAGCGCGTCTCGCTCATCGCCGACACGTGGGCCCTCGTCCTCCGTGGCGATGCCGCCGCCGCAGAGATCCTCGGCTTGGTCGAGCGGGTCGGTTTCGATCCGGAGCCGGTGATGTGGGAGGCGATCGCTCACGTGTACCACGAGCTCGACCGGATCGCGTCTCCGGCCGCCCAGTCACGCCTCCAGGACCACATCCGACGGACCATGCGTCCCGCCCTCGATGCGATGGGCTTCGAGCCGGCTCCTGGCGAGAGCGAGCTGGACCGACGCAAGCGGGGCGTCCTCCTCGACGCCACCGGCGTCCTCGGTGCCGACGAAGAGGTGCGGCGCTACCTCCGTTCGGTCTTCGATGCCGACCTCGGCGACGGCGCCGACGCCGACGTGGTGGGTGCCGCGGTGGCGGTGGTGGGAGCCACCGGCGACTTGGGCGACTACGAGCGCCTCGTGGAGTTGTACAAGCGTGCCGACAGTCCGCAAGCCGTGATCCGCTACTTGCGCGCTGCGACCGCGATCCCACACCAGGAGGCGGCCGATCGGACGTTCGAGATGGTCATGACAGGAGGCGTGCGTAGCCAGGACGGTGCGAATATCTTCGCCCGCCTGCTCGGCCATCGCACGGTCGGCCCGCACGTGTGGCGCTTGTGGAAGGAGCGCTGGGACGAGATGGTCGCGCTCTTCTCCATCGGCATGCGCCGGCGACTGCTCGACTTCCTGCCGAATCGCACCGAGCCCGACCTGGCCGTGGAGATCCGTGACTTCCTCAACGAGCACCCTCTCGCCGGGGGAGAGCGGTACAAGAGCCAGCAGCTGGAACGCATGTTCTTACGGGTGGCCCTGCGGCAGCGTGAGGCTGAACGCCTCTAGGAGTCGGCTACGGAGAGGCCACCGAACAGCAGATCGAACATGGCACCGGTCATGGCGTCGAGATGCTCTTTGGGCTCGGGCATCGCGATGAGCGCCTTGGCGGCGGCCATGATGACATCGTGGATGAACGTGGTGCCCAGCCGCCCGGGCAGCTCCTTCAGCACGCCCTGCTCCACCCCGGCCGAGTAGAGACGCTCGAACTCGCCGCCGAGGTCGCTGTGGGCCGCGGCAATGCGGAGCTGGACGTCGGAGGGGAGCTTCGGCACCTCGCGGTGCAGCAGCAGTCCGAGCACGTGGTCGGTGCCGACGAACTCGAGCATGCGGCGCGCCAACTCAGACAGTCTCTCCACGACGTTCTCACGAGCATGTGAGGCCTCCACCATGTCGGCGAAGACCGCCGGCAGCTCCTCCTCGACCAGGCTGGCCAAGAGATCTTCCTTCGAGCTGAAGTACTCGTAGAACGTGGTCCGGGCGATGCCGGCGCTGGCGGCGAGGTCCGCCTGGGAGACGGCCTCGTAGCCGTAGGTGAGAAACAGCTGTTGCGCGGCCTCATACAGACCCTTGCGCACCAGACGCTTGTGTTCTTCGATGCGGTCGGCGCGAATGCGTGGCACGTCGAACCTCCTCGACCTCGTTCGAAGACTAGCCCGCCTGTCCGGGCAGGAGGACCGGGGCTTCGTGGCGTGGCACCGGACCATGCCGCGTGTTCGGTGCGGGCGGTCGTCATCGCGTACAATGCGCCCGCACATCTCAGCTAGAAGTGAGGAAACCATGGGACTCATGGACACGATCAAGGGCTGGTTCAGCTCGGCGAAGGACGCCGCCGGCGACGTCGCCGAGAAGGCCGGCGACATGGGCGAGAAGGCGATGGAGAAGACCAAAGACGTGGCCGGTGACGTGGTCGAGAAGACGAAGGACATGGGCGAGAAGGCCATGGACAAGGCCAAAGATGTCGGTGAAGACATCAAGGACAAGTTCGACGGCGACGACAACGGCGATGGCGGCGGAGGAGCGGCTCCCACCGGCGGCTGATTCCCCTTCGTGTTGCTCGAGACGGCGGGCGGTGAGCCCGCCGTCTTTCGTTGGGGGGTGGCCCGTCTGCCAGAGTTGGTGCCGTGAGCCGCTATCCATATCTGGACGCCGAGCACCCCAAACGCTTCGCCCACCGCGGCAGCCGCGTGCTGTGGCCCGAGAACACGGTGCATGCCTTCCAGGGAGCGGTGGATCTGGCCTACCGCTACATCGAAACGGACGTGCGGGTGTCACGCGACGGCGTGGCCATGGTGTTCCACGATGCCACCCTGGAGCGCACCACCAACGGCGCCGGGCCCATCTCGGAGTGGTATGCCGGTGACCTGGTGCAGCTCGATGCCGGCTACCACCACGATGCCGCCGGCGACTTCCCCTACCGCGGCCGCGGGCTGGGCATTCCCACGTTGGAGGCAGTCCTCGTCGATTTCCCGGACATCCGGTTCAATCTCGATCTGAAGTCCAACGCCGCGGTGGCAGCGGTGGCGTCGCTGGTGACGCGGCTGCGCCGGGAGGACACCGTGCTGATCGGTGCCTTCAGCGATCTGCGGGTGCGCCGGTTTCGTGCGCTCACCGGTGACCGAGTAGCCACTTCGGCCGGTCCGGCCACGGCCAGCGCGATGTATTCGGCGTCGCGGGCCGGTCGGGCCGCCGGCAGGAAGGTGGCGGCGTTCCAGATGCCGCAGCTGGTGAATGGCCGCACGGTGGTCGACGCCAAGTTCCTGGCTGCGTGCCACTCGATCGGGGCCGAAGTGCACGTGTGGACGGTCAACGACCCGGACGCCATGCGAGCGCTGCTCGCGCTGGGCGTCGACGGCATCATGACCGACCGGCCCGATCTGCTCAACGAGGTGGTCGGCGTATCCTCGTGATCGGTTGACAGTGCGGTCAGCGGCCCGTAGGGAACGTCAGCGCTGACGGCAGCGCTGTCGTACGAAGGGATTGGTCTGTTGACCAAGAGCGCAACGCTCGCAGATGTAGCCGCAAAGGTGGGTGTGTCGAGCCGAACCGTCTCTCGTGTGGTCAACGATGAGCCGGGGTTCTCCGAGGACACTCGGCGCCGCGTGCAGGCCGCCATCGCTGAGCTGGGCTACCGGCCGAACTTCTTGGCTCGAGGACTCGTCACCAATCGGACCGGCATGATCAGCCTGATCATCACGGACCTCACCAACCCCTTCTTCTCCGGCCTCGCTGCCGGGGTGCAGCACGAGGCCCACAACGCCGGCCTCACGCTCACGCTCAGCAGCTCGAGCGACGACGCCGAGCGCCAGCAAGGTCTCGTGGATTCCCTCGTGTCACACGGCACCGATGGCGTCATCGCGTTTCCGGTGCGTGACACTGCCGATCAGCTTGCGGAAGCGCTTCCCGGCATCCCTCTCGTCGTGATCGACCACCCCGTATCCGACGACCGGGTCGGGCAGGTGCAGATCGGCCTGCGCAAAGGTGCGGCCGAGGTGGTCGATTACCTCGTGGGTCGCGGTCACACCCACATCGGCATGGTGGCCAGCGCCAATTCGTCGGTGCATCAACGGTGGCGCGAGAAGGGCTTCCGGGACGGGGCGCGATCGCACGGTTTGACGCTTGGGCGGGGCGCGATCGAGCGAGGTCAGCCCACTGAGTCGGGCGGGCGCGAGTCGGCCCTCCGTCTCCTCCAGCGTCGCCCGGAGCTCACGGCGATCTTCGCCTACAACGATGCCTGCGCCATCGGCGTCATCCAGGCGTGCGCGGAGCTCGGACGCCGGGTTCCCGATGGTGTCGCCGTCGTCGGGTGCGACGACGTGTCGTTCGCCAGGGTCGTCTCACCCGCGCTCACGACCCTCCGCATCGACACGGCGTCGCTCGGCAGGGAGGCGGTCACCATGCTGCGTCGCATCATCGACGACCGAGGTGATGTCCCACCCCTTGTCGAGCTGACGACGACGCTGATCGAGCGGGAGTCGGCATGAGCCAAGCAGTCGCCACGCCCTCCAGGGTGAAGCGTCCGACGGGCTGGTCTCGTATGACCAGCAGCGACACGGGGGCGGCCTGGCTGTTCCTGCTGCCGGCGCTGATCGGATTCGTGACGTTCTATCTCGTGCCCACCATTCGCGGCATCTACCTCTCGTTCACGGACTGGAACCTGCTGTCCAACACCGGCACGGTCACCGGGCTCGAGAACTACGAGAGGCTGATCGGAGATCCGCTCTTCTGGAACGCCATGCGTGTGACAGGCGTCTACGTCGTCATCAACATCGGGTTGCAGACCATCCTCGCCGTGGGGCTGGCCGTGATGATGGACCGGTTCACCAAGTCCACCTTCATTCGTGGTGTGATGCTCGTTCCGTGGCTGGTTCCGAACGTGGTGGTCGCCCTCCTGTGGCTGTGGATGCTCGACCCGAACGTGGGCATCGTGAACTCGTTCCTGGGGTGGTTCGGCATCGATGCCATCCCGTTCTTCGGCAGTCCGACCACCGTGATCCCCACCATCGCCGGAGTCAACATCTGGCGCCACCTCGGCTACACGGCGCTGCTGATCTTCGCCGGCTTGCAGACCGTCCCCAACTCGCTGTACGAGGCGGCGGCTGCCGACGGCGCCACGGAGTTCCAGATGTTCCGCAAGATCACCATTCCGCTGCTCCGGCCGGTGTTGGCGCTGGTGCTGGTCATCACTGTGATCGGATCGTTCCAGGTGTTCGACACCGTGGCGGTCGCCACCGGAGGCTTCGGCGGTCGGCCCGGCGGCCCGATCAACGCCAGCCGGGTGATCTACCTCTACATCTTCGAGAATGCCTTCAACTTCAACCTCTTCGGCTACGCGGCGACGTTGTCGGTGGCGCTGTTCCTGTTCCTGTTCATCATCACCATCGTGCAGCTGCGGTTGCTGCGTGCCTCGGAATCGGATCTCGCATGACGGCTGACGCACACGGACTCGGCGACATGGTGGGTCGGAGCCGGCCCCGCATGAGCAGGGTCTTGGCCTGGGTCGTGCTCGGATTGTTGTTGTTCGTGACTCTGTTCCCGTTCTACTGGGCGCTGCGCACCGCCTTCAGCTCGAACGAGCTCCTGTTCGCCGGCGAGCAGCAGCTGCTGCCGGTGGGCCCGACCACCATCAACGTCGAGCGGGTGGTGGGTTTGGAGCCGATTCGGCAGGGCGGTGCCACCTTCGACTACCTCAACGTGCTCAAGAACAGCGTGATCATGGCAACGCTCATCACGGTGGGGCAGGTGACGTTCAGCGCATTTGCCGCCTACGCCTTCGCCCGGCTCAAGTTCCGGGGGCGAGAAGCACTCTTCACGCTCTTCCTCACCGGGCTCATGGTTCCCCCGATCTTCACCCTGATCCCCAACTTCGTCCTCGTCAAGAACCTGGGATGGCTCAACACCTACGCGGGCCTCGTGGCGCCGTACATCCTCATGACCCCGTTCGCCGTGTTCTTCCTGCGGCAGTTCTTCCTCGGCATCAACCGTGAGATCGAAGAGGCGGCCATCATCGATGGTGCCGGCCACTTCCGCACGTTCTGGCGGATCGTGGTTCCGATGACGGCGGCGCCGCTGTTCACCCTGGGCATCCTCACCTACATCACCGCATGGAACGAGTACTTGTGGCCACTGGTGGTCGCCAGGGAGGAGAGCGTGCGGGTGCTGACGGTGGCGCTCGGCGTCTTCACCACCCAGCAACCGGGGACATCGCCCGATTGGGCGGGCCTCATGGCAGCGACCATGTTGGCGGCGGCACCGATCATCGTCGGGTTCGCATTGACGGGCCGGCGAGTTGTGGATTCGATCCAGTTCTCCGGGATCAAGTGATCCGGGACCAATCAGGCAGAGCAACATGACCAGAGGAGGAGACAGACAATGAGCCGACGACTGAGGTTCGTCAGCGCGCTGATCGCATTGCTGCTGATCGCGGCAGCCTGCGGCGGCGACGACGAGACCACCGAGACGACAGAAGCGCCCGACGACGCCGGCGATACGCCGGCCGAGGTTGCCCAGATCGACTACTGGCTGTGGGACGACCGCCAACAGCCGTTCTACGAGCAGTGTGAGGCCGAGTTCGAGGCGATGCACCCCGAGATCGACGTCACCATCTCCCAGTTCGGCTGGGGTGACTACTGGGACGGCCTGACGACGGCATTCGCCACCGACACCGCGCCGGACGTCTTCACCGACCACCTGGCCCGCTATCCGGAGCTGGTGGCTTCCGGCGTGCTCGTACCGCTCAATGAGTTCGTCGAGCGTGACGGCGTCGACGAGAGCATCTACTTCGAGGGCTTGGCCGACCTCTGGGTGGACCAGGATGGCAACCGCTACGGCTTCCCCAAGGACTGGGACACCATCGCGGTGGCGGTCAACGAGCAGATGATGACCGAAGCCGGTCTCTCCATCGATGACTTCCGCAACGCTACGTGGAACCCCACCGATGGGGGCACGTTCCAGGAGCTGATCGCCAAGCTCAGCGTTGACGCCAATGGCAACCGGGGCGACTCGCCCGACTTCGATCCCAACAACGTCGAGACCTACGGGTTCGGGCTCGAGGGCAACTTCGGCGCCTTCGGCCAGACCACGTTCTCGGCCTTCGCCAACTCGCTGGGTTTCCAGTTCCTCGACCAGAACCCCTGGGGCACCAAGGCCAACTACGACGATGACCGCCTCGCCGACACGCTGGCGTGGTTCCGCAGCATGATCGAGGCCGGCTACATCGCTCCGCTCGAGGACACCCAGTCACTGGGTGGTTTCACGCTGTTCGAGAACGGCCAGGTGGCGTCCATGACCAATGGTTCGTGGATGATCGCCTCGTACTCGGGCCTGGAGAGCATCGACACGGCTTGGGCTCCGTTGCCGCAGGGCCCTGAGGGTCGCACCTCGATGTTCAACGGACTCGCCGACTCGATCACCACGTCGGCCGAGAACCCGGACGCAGCGTGGGAGTGGGTCAAGTTCCTCGCTTCGCCTGAGTGCCAGAACATCGTTGGCGAGGGCGCCGTGGTGTTCCCGGCGATCCCCGAGGCGACGGCGACCGCCCAGGCGGCGCACGAGGCCAATGGAGTCGACGTGTCGGCCTTCACGGTGCACGTCGACGAGGGAACGACCTTCCTCTTCCCGATCACCGACAGCGCCTCCCAGGTGGAGTCGGTCATCGGACCGGTGATGGACGCCATCCTGCTGGGTCAGGAGTCTGACCCGCGTGCGGCGCTCGATGCCGCCAACGAGCAGGTCAACGCCATTCTCGGCGGCTGATCGATGGAGACAGGGCTGCCCGGAGGAACCTCCGGGCAGCCCATCTCCGTGGGCTGGCGCATGCGCTGGGTTGTGATCGTCATCGTGTTGCTCATCGCTGCGGCGTGCGGTGAGGGGAGCGACGCGACCGCGGAAGCCGTCATCAGCCCCTATTCGGGGGTGGCGACGTGCGAGAGCCGCTTCGTGCCTCATGACCTCGACCATGTCACCACGGGTGGCCGGGCGACGACCACCCAGTTCGACGGCACCGGCTCCGGCGTCGGGGTCGCTGACTTCGATCGAGACGGTGACATCGACATCGTGCTGGCCAACCTGAGTGGAGAGACCACCATGATGTGGAACGAGGGCGGATTCGAGTTTCGTCGGGCGTCTCTAGTGGTGGGTCGCTTCCGCCAGGTGGCGCCGGTGGATGTCGACGGCGACGGCTGGACGGATGTCGTGCTCTCGACCGGGCTGGGCGTGCCGGTGCTCATGCGCAACCGAAACGGAGCGTTCACCCGGGAACCGCTGCCGGGCGTCGAGGCCGTTGCCTACTCACTGGCGTGGGGAGACCTGGACGGTGACGGGGACGTCGATCTCGTCGCCGGCTCCTACAACGCTGAACTCACTCAGCACCGCGACTTCTCCTCGGTGTTGGGTGGCAAGTCGGGTGTGGTCGTGCTGAAGCGTGCCGGCGATGCCTATCGCGAGGAGCGGCTCACCGACCTCGCCCAGGCGCTGGCGGTCCGCATCCACGACGTCGACGACGACGGCGCGTGGGACGTCATCGCGGGCAACGATTTGGCGACCCCCGACGGGGTGTGGCTCCAGACCGAAGACGGCTGGGAGGCAGCCGAGCCGTTCGCAGCGACGAGCTTCTCGACGATGAGCCTCGATGCCGGCGACCTCGACAACGACGGCGACTTCGATCTGCTGGCGACCGACATGCACCCGATGTCGGACGACGCCGAGACCAGGGTGGCATGGGAACGAGTGATGGAGGACATGGAGGCGATGCCGGTGCCGGATACCGTGCAACAGATGGAGAACGTGCTTCAGGTGGCCGGTAGCGATGGATTCCGGAACGCAGCACCGGCGCTCGGCGTGGCGGCCACTGGCTGGAGCTGGGCCGGCGTGTTCGGGGACTTCGACAACGACGGGCTGCTTGACCTCTACGTGGTCAACGGCATGGAAGCGGAGAACCTGTTCGGCCACATCGACGGGGCCGAGCTGGTGGAGCCGAATCAGGCGTTTCGCAACATCGACGGCACCGCCATGGAACCGGCCCCTGAGTGGGGCCTGGGTGACACGGCGGGCGGGCGCGGACTGGCCATGGCTGATCTCGACGACGACGGCGACCTTGACATCGTCGTGAACAACCTCAATGCACCGTCCCGTGTGTTCGAGAATCGGGTGTGTGGCGGCACGTCGGTGAGCGTGCTGCTCGAGTGGGCCGGCACCCAGAACCCGGCCGGCCTCGGCAGCGTGGTGCGAGTCGAGGCCGACGGCGTGACGCACAGCCGCATCGTCGATGGGGCACGGGGCTACCTGTCCGGTGGGCCGGACGTGGTGCACGTAGGAGTCGGCGATGCCGATGAGGTGACCGTGTCGGTGCGATGGCCCGACGGCGCGGTGTCGGAAGCGGTTCCGGTTCCCACCGGCAACCGGGTCGTGGTGACGCGAACTGAGGGAGGAACCGATGGCTGAGATCGACTTCGGGGCATTGCACGTGAAGGTGACGGTGGGCTCCGATCCGGTGTCCCAGGGCGATTGGTGGCTGGTCAACGGCGATCGGGTGGAGCTGACGCATCCGGTGCAGTCGGCCCGGTTCTACCGGCACGGGTGGCACTCGTGGAGCTTGGCGCACTGGGCCGACGTGGCGGCGCCGCCGGTCACGATCGCCGTGCCGTACCGGCGCCTCCAGGCCGACGACCCCGCCCTGTCTGAGCGCACCGGCCATGCCGGCAACGGGGTGGGAGCCATCGCCGGCCCCGACGGCCACGCCCTCGTGTTGGGAGCCCTCGGCTTCGACGCCGTGGTCGAAGGCACTCCGACCACACTGGGCGGTACGGCGGCGGGCCCAGTCGACTGGTTCATCGCCCATGGACCCGCGGAGGAAACGCTGTCCGCGTACGCCGCCGCCTTGGGTGAGCGCCTGGGCAATGTGCGCCAAGACCCGGGTGGGGTGTGGTGCTCCTGGTACAGCTACTACACGGGCATCACGGAGGCCGAGGTCAGGCGCTGCCTCGAAGGCGCCGCCGGACTCGGATTCGATGTGTTCCAGATCGACGACGGCTGGCAGGTAGAGATCGGGGACTGGCAGTCGAACGACGACTTCCCCAGCGGCATGGCAACGGTGGCCGAGTCCATCCACGCCGCCGGCTTCCGTCCCGGTCTGTGGATCGCCCCGTTCATCGCCCACGAGCGATCGGCGGTCTTCCGCGATCAGCTCGAGTGGTTCGTCTCCCGCGACGGCGAGCCGGTGCCGGCCGGGTACAACTGGGACGGCCCGTACTACGCCCTCGACATGACCCATCCCGAGGCGCGGACCCACGTGGCCGGGATCATCCGCGGCGCAGTGTCATGGGGATACACCTACCTCAAGTTGGACTTCATCTTTGCCGCCGCCATCCCGGGGGACCGGCATGGACCGGGCAACCGAGAGGAGGTGTACCGCTCCGGCATCGAGCTGATTCGGGAGGTTGCGGGCGACGATGTGTACCTCCTGGCGTGCGGTTCGCCGATCATCCCGTCCGTCGGCGTGTTCAACGGCATGCGGGTGGGTCCCGACGTGGCCCCGTTCTGGGAGAACGATCTCAACGCCGCCCATGTGCACGATTACTCGTACCCCTCGACGCGCTACGCGATCTCGACGTCGCTCAACCGGCTGTGGCTGAACGACGTCATCGCGGTCGACCCCGATGTGGCGTACTTCCGCACCCGCTACAACCTCATGGACCCTGGCCAGCGAGCGATGCTGCAGGACCTGTGCCACGTGTGCGGGTTCCTCGCCACGTCGGATCCGCCACACTGGCTCGATCCCGAAGAGCGGGAGCGGCTGGCGGCCTGGCTGGCGGCGCCGGGCGATGTGGAGCGCCTCGATCGTTACCGCTTCAAGGTCGATGGTCGAGAGGTCGACTTCCGGCGGGCCACCCTCGACGCTCCCTCAGACTGAGCGCAGCCGCGCCGCGGCCTCCTCGGCGGTGATGTCACGTTGTGGTTCGGCGAGCAGCTCATAGCCGACCATGAACTTGCGGACGGTCGCGGAACGCAACAGCGGCGGGTAGTAGTGGGCGTGGAGCCACCAGTCGTCCACCGCGGTGTGGAACGGGGCCTGGTGCCAGCCCATCGAGTACGGGAACGGAGCATCGAACACCCGGTCGTAGGTGGCGACGAGCGCGCGCATGGTGGCCGCCAGCGCATCGCGCCGGGTCGCATCCAGATCGGCAAGTCGCTCAGCGGGGCGGCGAGGAAGCAGCAGTGTCTCGAACGGCCACACCGCCCAGTACGGCACCACCACGGCCCAGTGATCATCGGCGAGCACCACCCGGGTGCCGTCGGCGAGCTCACGTTCCAGGTAGTCGGCCAGTAGCGATCGGCCGTGGGAAGCGGCGTACTCGGCCTGGGCCGCCAGCTCCTTGGCCGGTTCGCCGGACAGCCCAGACGTCGCCCAGATCTGCCCGTGGGGGTGTGGGTTGGAGGCTCCCATCTGCGCGCCGCGGTTCTCGAACACCTGGACCCACGCGTACTCGGTGCCCAGCTCGGTGGTCTGGGTCGCCCACTCGTCGATGACGGCGCGCACTGCGGCTGTGTCCATCCGGCCCAGGTCGAGATCGTGACGCGGGGAGAAGCACACCACCCGGCAGGTTCCTGCCTGGTTGTGCCATCGAAAGAGGTCGTCGCCGGCCGCGTCGGTCCCACCATCGGGGCGCAGCGCCGGATAGTCGTTGGTGAACACGTAGGTGCCGGCGTAGGCCGGGTTGGCGGCGCCGCCGGCACGCTCGTTGCCCGGACACAGGTAGCAGGACGAGTCGTATTGGGGGCGATCGTTGCGGCGGCCGGACTCCTCGGCACCCTGCCACGGTCGATTGGTTCGTCCCGCCGACACCAGCACCCAGTCGCCGGTGAGCGCGTTGCGTCGCCGGTGGGGTTGGTCCGGTGTCATCTGCGCGCCTCGTGCCGCATCGAGCGAGTATCGCCTCCGGGTGCTGGCAAGGCGAACCCGGTCACCGGGTCAGCAGCTGGTCCACCGGGGCGAAGTCGTCCCGGAGCACGGTCGCACCATCCACCAGCTCGTCCAGCTCGGACCCGGTGACGGCGACCATCTGGTAGCCGCGGTCTGCCATGTCGGCGAGCACCACGTCGGTGGCGATGGGGCCGTTCGAGCCGATGAGCACGAAGTTGCCGCCGCGCTCGCCGGCGATCTGCTCCGGGAGGGCGATGAGCGCCACGTTGGTGAACACCTCCTGCACCGTCGCCAATTGCGACCGCAGGTAGCGCGTGGCGACCCCGTCGAGCACGTTCATGGCGAAGGTGCCGCCGGGCCGGAGCCTTCGCTCGACCTCGGTGAGGTACTCGACGGTGGTGAGATGCCAGGGCACCGAGAGCCCGGAGTAGGCGTCACCCACCACGTAGTCGTATGCCGCTTCCGGCTGGTCGACGAGCGTGATCCGGGCGTCGCCGTCGACCGACACCAGGTCGGCGTCGAGCACCAGTCCCAGCTCGTTCTCGTTGAGCGCAACGAGGGCGGGGTCGATCTCGAGGACAACGGCCGTCGAGCCGGGACGCGTCACCTGCACATACCGGGGCAGCGTGAACCCGCCGCCACCGATGTACAGCACGTCGAGTGGTGCGGGCTCCGGGGCGATCGCCTCGGCGACGGCGGCGAGCATGTTGATGTAACGGAACTCCAGATACGTCGGGTCGTCGGTGTCGACGAACGAGTGCCGCACCGTGTCGAGCAAGAGCAGCCGCCGGGTGGGATCGTCGGCATCGGGCACCACCCGGGCGCACGAGTACGCGCTCTCCAGGTCGCACGGCCATCCCAGCACTGCCGATCCGGCTGCCGCCATCCCGGCGCCGGCGAGGATGGCGACGATGGCCGTCCTGCCCAGCCATGACCCGAGCCGCGACGAGAGCCCCAGCCCCCAGGCCGCCAGCGCCGTACCGACGACCCAGACCAGGGGCCGGGTCGGTACCGAGGCGATGAGCACGAAGCCGGTGAAGAAGGTGCCGAAGATGGCGCCGGCGGTGGCGATCGCCGAGAACCGCCCCACCACCGATCCGGTCTTGCCGAGATCCGACAGGGTGAGCTTCACCACCGTGGGAGTCACCGCCGAGAGGATCGCGGCCGGCACGAAGAACCCGACGGTGGCGAGCACCACGATGCCTCCCGGACCGGTGCCCACTGCGGTTCCGATGAGGTCGACCAGGAAGGGTGCGGCGATCGCCGTTGCGCCGCCCGCCACGAGGATCGGACCGAGGAGCTTGGCCGGGTCGTAGATGTCGGCGGCACGGCCCCCCAGCCAGGAGCCCACCGAGATGCCGGCCAGCACCACGCCGATGATGCCGGTGAAGGTCTCGAGTGACACCCCGACGTACGGCGCGACGAGCCGCCCGGCGAGGATCTCCAAGACCAGCACCGAGGCGGAGGCGAAGAAGACGAGCGTGGTGGCGGCGGCGGGGCGCATCGGTGGATGGAGTCTGGCAGACCTGCGGCATTGCGGCGCCCCGTGGCCGTCGTCATCCCGGCTCGGCCAACCCGCGCCGGCTAGCGTCCATCGCCATGACCACACGTATCGACGCAGATCTGCTCATTCCCGGGAAAGGCGAGCCGGTGCCGTCCGGGGCCCTCGTCATGGACGGGGCGACCATCACGTACGCCGGGCCCCGGGCCGGTGCTCCCGATGCCGACACCGTGGTTGCCGTTCCGGCGGTGATGCCCGGCATGTGGGAGTGCCACGGCCATTTCACCGGCATGCTGGTGCCCGACCTGGAGGCGGAGCTCAAAGAACCGGCACCGATTCGCGCCGGTCGCGCCACCGCCGACATTCGCCGTACGCTGGAGGGTGGGGTCACGAGCGTGCGTGAGGTCGGCGGGCTGGGCATCTACCTGGGTCGCGTCGTAGACGGCGGATCGATCCCGGGCCCGACCATCTACTCCGCCGGGGCGGTGCTGTCCACCACGGGGGGCCACACCGATGTGCATGGCATGCCCCTCGACTGGGTGCTCAGCGGCAACCGCGCCGGTGCGTCGCTCGGTGAGCTGTGCGACGGCGTGCCCGAGTGCCTCAAGGCCGTGCGCAAGCAGCTGCGGCGCGGGGCCCAGGTCATCAAGATCTGCGCGTCCGGCGGGGTGATGAGCGAGATCGACCATCCCATCCACCAGCAGTTCTCGGGCGATGAGCTGCGGGCCATCGTGGAGGAAGCCGCCCGCGCCGAGCGGGTGGTGGCCGCCCACTGCCACGGCAAGCCAGGCATCATGGCAGCGCTCGAGGCGGGGGTGTGGACCATCGAGCACGGGTCCTACCTGGACGACGAAGCCGCCGAGCTCATGAAGCAGACGGGAGCGGTACTCGTGCCGACGCGGTTCGTCATCAACGAGCTGTTGGGTATGGAGGACGTGCTCCCGGCCTACGCCTACCGCAAGGGGGCGGCGATCGCGGCTCAGCACGAGCTGGCGATGAAGACGGCGATCGCGGCGGGCGTCACCATTGCGATGGGCACGGACATCTTCGTGCACGGGGCCATGTACGGGCGCAATGGACGGGAGGTGCGGCACCTCATCGACGCCGGCATGACCGCGTTGCAGGCGGTCGAGGCGGCGACCGCCAACGGCCCGCTGACCATCGGTCCGCAGGCGCCCGCATCGGGGCAGCTGGTGGAGGGCTACGACGCCGACGTCATCGCCTTCGACACCGATCCGCTGACCGACCTCGACGTGTGGGGTGATCCGGATCGCGTCACCCACGTCTGGAAAGCCGGCGAGCTGGTCAAGAGCTGACTCGTCCGACCGCGTGTGGCATCTGGCTTCTGGCATCTGGCGTCCGGCGTCTCGAACGGCCGGTCACGGCGAGAGGACGGCAACCCAGGTGCGGACTTCGGACTTCGGACTTCCCGCGGCGAGCGTGCGAGGTCCCAGGGGAATCCGAGGTCTTCGGGTCCGGCGCCCGGCGTCTGCCTTCCCGGCCGCTAGCCCTCGGGTTGGTAGGGCAGGCCGCTCAGCAGGATCACGCGGTCGATCACCTCGTTGCGGGCCTCGTCGAAGCTGAGTCCGCGTCGCTCGTCGATCGCCTCGCCTCGCTCCTGGGCGTAGACCCGAAACGAGCCGTCCTCCTCCTCCAGGATGTAGAGCCCGTTGGCGGGGCCGACCCGGTTGCGACCCAGCCTGAGGAGAGAATCGCGGTCGGGGATCTCGGCGATGAGGTCGATGCGCTCGGCGTTGAGCGCCTCGGCGTAGTCGTCGGTCGAGACCGGACGGCGGCCCAGGATGGTGCGGGCCAGCTGCTGACCTCGACCGGCGAGGATGGCGATGGCCTGGTCGCGCCGGGTGGGGCGTTCCATCACTCCGTTACTCAGCAAGGGCCGGCTTGAAACCGGGCCGCTCCGCCTCGTAGCCGTCGATGTCTGCTTCGTGCTCCAGCGTCAGCGCAATCGGGTCGAGCCCGTTGAGCAGGCTGTGCTTGGCGAAGGGATCGATCTCGAACGAGGCCTCGAAGCCCGGGGCGGTGACCGTCTGGTCCTCGAGGTCGATCGCCACCTTGGCCCGAGGCTGGCTCTCCGCCATCTCGGTGAGCTGGATGACCTCGGGCTCGCTCAGCTCGACGGCGAGCAAGCCCATCTGGTAGCAGTTGCTGCGGAAGATGTCGCCGAACGACGGTGCGATGACAGCCTCGAAGCCCCAGTCCTCGATCGCCCACGG
>JBFGCM010000066.1:0-22122 GCA_041581135.1 Acidimicrobiia bacterium | reverse complement strand
CTTGTCGGGCGGACCGTCGGTGAAGTACCGCACGTGGCCCAATCCGGCAACGGGGTGCAACGCGGGATGGGACGCCGGCGACGTCGCCGACCGAATCGCAATGAGCAGATCATCAACGGTCAGCGACGCCCAACCGAGCCGGGCGGCCACGGCGCGCCCCAATGTGGTCTTGCCTGCACCCGGAGGGCCGCCGATGAGCAACGCCGTGGAGACCACCCCGCCACGCTACCGAGCCGGCATCGGAACCGGCGCAGCCCGGTAGCGTCGCAGCCCCTACGTGCGAACGCCGCTGATCATCGGCGTCGATGATTCCCACATCTCTGGACGACCTGATCGCGTTCTACGAGAAGCACTTCGCCGGAGACCAAGATGTCCAGCGGATCGACACGAGCAGCCCAGAATCCCACACGTGGACTCGCCACGACGGATCAGAAGTGGTGACGATCCTCGACGCCGGTGAGACAGTCACGGTCAACCCTGGTCAGCTACTGAGATGGTGGGGGCCGACCCTCGCGGTGAGGGTCGGCCCCTCTCATTGGCGGACCACGGACGATCACCGCCAACCCCACCCGGGGCCCGACTCGTTCACCACCCGGGCACTCACCCGATCCGGGTAGCTCGGATCAGCAGAAACTCGTCGAGCATCGACATATCGTTGCCGTCGAGGATGAAGCGGGTCGCAGCGTCCATGGCCGCCGGCAGATCGACATCCTGGTCGCCCAGGAAGCCCTCACACCCCTCTTGCTCCTGCTCGAAGAGGGGACCGAGGTCGATGGGCTGCCCCTCCGATGTCGCATCGAACGGGTCGCGCTCCATGTAGACGCCACTCGTCTCATACGTCGTCCCGCCGTGGTTGCAGCCCGTGCCGTAGCCGACGACGCCGTCGGCGCGGAACTCGATGAAGACCAGCTCGTCGCCCACGACGTTGGTGAGGCCGCCGGTGGGCGGGGCGTAGTCGGTGACCTCCCACCGACCCACCAGCTCTGCGCTGCGGTCCACGCCTTCGGGAGGCGAGGTGTCTTGCGAGGTAGTGACGCCTGCCGTCGTTGGGGCGGGCGAAGCCGTCGTGGCGGTGCCGGCGTCATCGCCGCCACCGCAGGCCACGGCGAGTAGCAGCGCGGTGGCAATTCCCATCGAGGTGATGCGCCCCCACGTCATGGGTCAAACCTACGCGACAGGGCGCGGCGAACAAGTGGTCGATGCCCGATGGCGCCTCACCGCACCACGCCGATGAGGAACCCGTCATAGCCCTTGGCCCCGACCGTCTGAATGGCGGTGGCCTCGAAGCCGTCGAGCCGGCCGGCACGATCGAACATCTCCCGGGTTCCCACCAGGTCCGGGCGGGTGGTGTCGTCGTCTGCCACCGCCCCGGCCCGCACCACGTTGTCGACCACTACCACCGTCCCCGGCTTGCCCAGGTCGATTGCTGCCTGCAGGTAGTGCGGGTTGTTCTCCTTGTCGGCATCGATGAAGACGAGGTCGAAGGGTTCATGGCCCCGCAGCGTCTCGAGCGTCTCGCGCGCCGCACCCACCAGCACCTCGACTCGATCGGCCAATCCGGCGCGGTCCAGGTTGCGCCGCGCCACTTCTGAGCGATCCTCGGCAACCTCCAGCGTGACGACCTTGCCCTCCGGCCCGACGCCCCGGGCGAGCCAGATGGTCGAGTAGCCGCCGAGCGTTCCGATCTCCAGCACGGCCCGGGCTCCGATGGCGACGGCCAGCACATAGAGCAATCTGGCCAAATGGTGCCGACACTTGGATCGAAGGCAGGCCGGCCTCCGCCGAGGCGTCCAATACCGCTTCGAGCACCTCATCCCGGCCGACCAGATGGTCGGCGATGTAGGCGTCCACCCGGTGCCATGTCTCGTCGGGAGCTACGGATCGGTCCGCGGTCATGGAGTCCCTCCTTTGCTCCCGACAGGATACGGAAGCGTGCCGAGGGGCCGGCCGCCACCACGGCCGACCCCTCTCGGTCCGCGGGCCTACCCGCCGACCACTTGCACGGTGCGGGCTCCGGGCACGCCTCCGAGCAGGATGCGGGTCGTGGCGACGTTGTTGTCGGAGCGAAGCTCGCGCAACCGACCGTCGGCGTTGGTGACCACCTGCAGGAGGTACTCACCGTTGGGAACGTCGGTGATGTCGATCCACTGGCCGGGCACGCTCTGGTAGTAGGTGTCACCCCAGCCGACATCGAGGATCTCCCGGATCCAGATGGCTCCGAAGAACCCGCACGAGGTGGCGAGTCCGGTGTTGAACGGCCGGTAATTGGCGTTCGGCAGGGTCAGGTCGATCGGATCGGTCGGCGCCAGACAGAACGCCTCCTTGCCGCTGACTGCCACGACAGTGCCGGCATCGTCGACGATGGAGTATTGGGCAAAGTCGCGGAAGTGCCAGTGACGGTGGCCGGGAATCGGGTCGTACTCCAGCTCGCCCACGAGCTCTCGACCCGCCAGAACGCCACCTTCGTAGAAGTACTGGTAGGCGTCCATGACCGCCTCGCCGGGGCGTCGGAAGCCCTCCACCACGAGAGGGCCTTCACCGCCGTTCCAAACGTTGGCACCGAAGATGATGGCGTCCCGCCCTTCCGCATCGGGGTCATCAGGCGAGGCCACATTGATGTTGAACGGAGGCAGGGCGATGAGGTCGGGCAGCCCACTGGCTGCCGCCGACACCTCCGGCACGTCGCGGGAGTGCCCATGCCGGCCGTGGATGTCGCCGATCTGCGGGAGCGGCTCCTCCTCGATACCGACACCGCCACCCAGTCGATCGTCCGTGGTGACGATCAGTGTGAACGAGGCGCTCGCCTCGGCGTCGGGGATCCGGAACACGGAGCGGAACTTGCGGTTGATCTCGACGTCGAGCTGGTAGGTCCCATCGGGGAAGTCACCATTGACGAAGATCGATTCGGGGCCGCGGGCAGCCCACCCGGCATCGATTCCCCACACCATCGCCTGGGTCAACTCGCTGGCAAAGCAGTACCAGGGGAACGTCGGCACCGGTGCCGAGTTGTCCTCGACCTTGGACCGTTCGCCGGTGAGCGGACAGAACGGCACACTCGCGGTGTGCAGCACGTCTCCGGCCTCACTCTTGAGAGCGACGCGAAAGAACGCCTGGAAGCCCTGGGTGATGTCGGCCACGGCAGATCGTGGCAGGGCCACCCGCTGCGTGATATCACCGTTGGCGTTCCGTACGACCTGCTCGGTGGCGAAGCCGGCGCCGTCCCGTCTGACGTGGACCTCGAACGTGCCCCCGACTGTGGCGATGAAGGTCGGCAGCTGTTCGATGGCCAGGTACCCGCCTTCGGGGCGGATGTGTTCGATCACCGGTTCGGTGACCATCAGCCGCAGCGTCGGTACTCCCGTCGGTGCGGCCTGTGCTGCCTGGGCGGGTGTCCCCACTCCGGGCGACGCTGCGCCGATGAGCAGCGCGACGCTGAGGGCCAGGATGGCCAGGCGAAACATGCGGAACCTCCGCATGACGTCCTCCTCGACATGGGCCCAGGGGATGCGTGGCCTCTTGACCAGCCGAACCTGGGCGACGACGCCGGAAATAACGCCGGCGTCGAGGGTTTGGTTTCTGGAATCTGGCCGGAGTGCCGCCGCTCCGGAGCCGGCGTCGGCCCAGTCCCTTCTACCCGCCCCAAAGCGTCTCCATTGCGTCCATCTGCTTGCGGAAGCTGAGCGGCCGCATGTCCGTCCACACCTCTTCGATGTAGGCGAGGCACTCTTGCTTGCTTCCGGTGTGGCCGACCGCCTTCCAGCCGGAGGGCACCTTCTGGTCGGCATACCACACCGAGTACTGCTCCTCCTGGTTGATCACGACCTGATAGGTCCGATCGTCCTTCTCGTCGTTCCAGCCCATCAGCCTCTCCATCGCGAGCTACCCACGCGAACCTACAGGCCTTCGTGAAATCCGTGTGCGTCGCGCGGTCGGTGACCGGGGTCGCTGCCCGCGGAAGCGCCAGACGAACACGACCACAGTGCCGGTAGATTCGACGCAGCCAAAGCGGGAGCGGTCGCTGCCATGCCAACCTGCGTGATGAATCTCGTCGACCGCCGAGCAGCGTGAGCGATACGGCCCCGTTCTTCCTTCTCACCATCGGGGCCGCCTGGGTGCTCTGGATTCCGCTGATGATGTGGCTCCGCTCACGGGGACGCCTCGGTGCGGGTGGGGTCGAGGAGCCGCTGCGCGACGTGCCGTTGGTCGTCGGCGTGTCCTGGTTTGCCGGCGCGTCGACTCCCACGCTGGTTGCGCTCTGGCTCACCCATCGTTCGAGCGGCACAGCGGGGATGGCAGATCTGGCCGGCCGGCTGCTCGAATTCGACGTCGGCATCACATGGCACGTGGTGGCGTTGGCAGGCCCGGTTGCCGTTGGGCTCGTCGCAATCGCGGCGTATGCGATGCAAGGCGGAGCCGGCGTACGCCTCCAACCGTCCCGACTGCCTCTCATCCCCGTGGCGTTGATCGCGGCCATCCCGTTTGGGCCACTCGGGGAGGAACTGGGCTGGCGCGGCTACGCGTTGCCGCGCCTCATCGATGCCGAAGGCGCCGTTACCGCCGCCATCATCGTGGGACTCGTCTGGACGGTGTGGCATGTGCCGCTGTGGTGGGCACCCTTGGGCACGAGTGTCTCGGGGTCACGCGTCACGTTGAACGCGGTGGGCCGCTTCACCGTCGAGATCATGGCCATATCGGTCATCATGACCTGGCTGTTCGTGGAGACGGGCGGATCACTCTGGATCGCCGTGGCCTTCCACGCCTCCTGGAACGCCGACCTGCATCGCTTTCTGTTCGAACGGTTCAACGACGAACTCGCAACGAGGATTGGCGCCCGTGTGGTTGCCGTGATGGCGGTGGTCGCAATGGCGCTACTGCTGGTCCCGGGTCTCACGTGGAGGCAGTGACCACGGCCCCAGTCCGAGTACGTCGCTGCAGAATCTGATCCTCCGGTGCCCTCAAGCACCGGCGTGCATCTTCCGATGACTCACGAGGAACCGGACGGGGAACATCGTTTGTCGAGCAACACGGAGCAGTACGAGCAGGTAGATCGCCTGGTCCAGCTCGCCGTCGACTCGCGACCGGACCTCGATGAGGGCGAGATCGACCGGGCTGCAGCGGACACCGCGGTGAATGCGATCGCGTCGGCGTGGTCGACATTTCGCCTCTACCCACACCCGACAGAGCAGCCGGGGTTCCAGCAGGCGATGTCGAGTCTCGCGCATGCGGTGACGGCATCGCTCACCCTCGAGGTCGGAGCCGGCTCTCTCACCTGGAGAGGTGACGCGGCCGGTCGATCCGGGGGCAGCATCGAGCAGCTGGCGACCCGGCTCTACATCCACGACGTGGGAACCTTCACCCTGCACCCGCAGCCGGACGCCGCTGAGCTGTGCCAACTGTTCGAGCTCATCGCGCAGGATCGCGATGCTGTGGTGGCCACCGGAGGAGTCGGCCGACTGCTCGACTCGCTGGAAACCGTTCGGTTCTCGGTACGGGGCGTGCTCCAAGATGAGCCGACCGAGGGTGAACCAGGCGCTGACGGATCCGATGAGAGCCCCGGTCGCGCCAGCCCCATTGCCCAGCTCGTCGATGCGGGCGCCTCCCCCGAAGAGGTGCACAACCGACTGCTCGCACTCGCCCGGGACGACACAGCAGAGCTACGACGCCAGTACATCGCCGCCTTCCGCGAGCTC
This sequence comes from Acidimicrobiia bacterium, assembly GCA_041581135.1. Taxonomy (GTDB): domain Bacteria; phylum Actinomycetota; class Acidimicrobiia; order Spongiisociales; family UBA5794; genus JBFGCM01. The sequence continues at coordinate 16,432 of JBFGCM010000066.1, read as the reverse complement.
CACGCGGACTCGACCGAAGCCGAGGCCGCGTCGGCCGACCTCACCGACATGTTGCTTCCCTACGCCCTCGACGACATCGGCCCCTCCCCAACGGGGACACTGATCGACGTGTACTTCCGGCTCCCGGAGGAGACGCGTCGAGAGATCTTGGAGTCGTTCCTGGTCAATGCCACCAAGCAGGAGAGCCGCATGTTCCTCGATCAGTTCTCGGGTGACGAACTCGCCGAGATGGTTCCTCACATCGGTGAGCGCGCCAAGGCCGCTCTCATCGGCTACGCCCAGGCGACCGCGGAGGTCGACGGCGACACTGAGGCGATCCTCTCGTACCTCCACTCCGCCCGTGAAGTCCGCCGGGACCGGCGCAGCGCCACCGAGAACATCGTGCAACTTCTCGACGGCTGGGACGGGGAGATGGTTCCCGGCGTCGTCGCCGACATTCGCGAGATGCTTGCCCCCGAACGGCAGCCCGAACACGCCATCAACGTCATCCGCAGCTTGTTCGCGACGGTCGAAGGAGATCGTCGGTTCGCTCGGTTGGCGACCGTGTGGGCCGGACGCATTCGCGATCGCCTGTTCGCCCACGGACCGGATGAGGCGATCGAGCTGATCACTGCGGTGCGAGACGACCCTCCCTACCCGCCGGAGCGGACCGCGGTGGTGGATGCCGCTCTTGCGTCGGTCCTGTCCCCCGATCTCATTGGACGGGCAGCGGTCGGAGCCGACCCACAAGAGCGGTCCAATGTGATCGAGTTCATCCGGAGGCTCGGGCCGCTCGCCCAGCGTCGGGTCATCGACCAGCTCGCAGCCGAGGATGACGCCGGCGTGCGCCGGACCCTCATCGATCTGCTCGTCGAACTCGCCCAACACGATCCCGCACCGCTATTCACTGCCTTGACGGACGAGCGCTGGTACGTGGTCCGCAACGTCGTGGTGGTGCTGAGCCGTACCGGTCTCGACGAGGCCATAGAGCCCATTGCGCGAGTGGCAGATCATGACGACGGCCGCGTGCGTGTCGAGGTGTTGCGAGCGCTCGTCCGATTGCGCGCCCGCGAGAGCACCCTCGCCGTCCTCGATGCGCTGCAGGATGATGCCGAGCGAGTGAGAAGAACGGCCCTGTTGCTGCTTCCCGAGCTCGACGCCGCCGCCATCGAGAGCCGCCTCACCCAGCTCTTGGAGGGTTCGGCCGCCACCGAGGACATCCTGGTGGGGATTGCCGAGTACCTCGTCGAACGCTCGCCGCGCGGCCGGGAGGCAGTGCAGGCCGCGGCTTCCAAGCGCCTCGCGATCAGGAAGGGCACGCGCGCTACGCGCCGCGCCGCCCAAACCGCACTGAAGTCCCACTCATGACCGACGAGAGCAACCTCCACCGCTTCCTCCAGGGCCTCCGGCGCACGATCAACGCGGTTGCCCTCTACCCGCTCGAACATCCGCTGATCCAGGAGTCGCTGGCGGCGATGGCCGGTGCGATCGACCTCGCCGTGCCGGAGAGTGGCGAGCTGATCCTCACGATCCGTGACGAAGGTCTCTACCAGGACGGACATCTGCTTCCGTACGCGTCGCTCGAGTTCAGCGGATTCGTTCGCGAGCTCCAGGCTCGGGACATCTCGTCTCTGACCTTCCGGCACCCCGTCGCCGACTCCGACCTACTCGAGCTGGCAGCATTCGTGTCTCAGAAATCCGGAGACCTGCCGGCCGGAGGCACGATCCTCCTCAATGAGGACCACCTGACGGCCTCGGACGACGGCCTCTCTCCGCTGCGCCGATCGTATGCCGGCTCGCTGGAGGCGCTTCGCCGCAGCAGCGACTGGCTCGCACACGAGGGCGCGTTCGATCTGAATCCGGTGATGACGGCGGTCGAGGACCTCGTCGATCGGAGCCTTGCCGAAACGAAGGCAGCACTGCTGCTGTCCACCGTGAAGAGCCACGACGAGTACACCTTCTATCACTCGGTGAACTCGAGCATTCTGACGCTGGCACTCGGCAAGATACTGGGGTTGACCGCCGCCGAACTCGTCCCCATCGGGACCGGCGCGCTCTTGCACGACATCGGTAAGGTGACCCTGTCCAAGAAGATCCTCAACCATCCCGGGCGTTTGGATGCGGACGGATGGCGGGAAGTCCAGCGCCACCCTCAAGAAGGCGCCCAAGCGATCCTCAGCGCGGCCGGCCAAGGGCACGAGATCTCGGCCACCATCGCCTTGGAGCACCACGCCCGATTCGACGGCACCGGGTACCCGAGTGATCGGCGGCAACCGCATGTGGTGAGCAGCCTCGTGTCGCTCGTCGACGTCTACGACGCACTCACCGCCCGGAGGCGGTATAGGCGGGCAGAGACCCCGAACCGTGCCCTCGAGCATCTCTTGGCCGGCATGGGGACGGCGTTCCACCCCGACCTCGTCCGCGCCTTCATCAAGCTCATGGGGGTGTACCCACCGGGCTCGATACTCAGGCTCGAAGACGGCACCGTCGTGGTCGTGACCACACCCGGAGGTGACCCGGGCAAGGCGACCGGTGTGCTGGTGGTGACGGCCGAAGGCGAACGCATCGCACCCGAGCCGATCACCTTCCCCACCGACGACGTCTCGATGCAGCTGCTGCCGGATCGGGTCGGCATCGATCCATCTGCGCTACTCGAAGCCGACGGGGTAGAGGATCAGCTTCAGACGGAGCCCATCGAAGCGCTCGACTGAGGCGACGACTCGACACAGCCACTCAATCGTTTCGCCCGGCGGGCACTGCTCCGGTCACGGGGAAACCCGGGCCGTGGAAGCCCGGGTTTCTCGGCCACCACCGGCCTCAGCCGTGGCTTGCTGCGTAGTAGACGGGACAGTGTGGCTGCGCCGGATTCGGATTGGACGTCGCCGGAGGGCATGCCGCACCCGTCCAGAAGTCGCTCAACCACGTCTCGAGATCGTCACCGGCGTCGGCCGCCTGACCGTGGTAGGCGATCTCCACTCGAACCAGCGACCCGAGCGGGTCACGCAGTGTGTCCCACTCGATCACGACGCCGGGAGCCGGTTCGAAACCGCCGATGCCGGGCTGACCCAGAGCGGCGCTCATTCGCACGCTCGCCCGCCCGTTCCGTCCGGCAACGGTGCCAGCGCCCAGCGCAACGAAGATGTCGTCCGGGAACGTGCCGTCGTCCTGCACCACGACCCACCAGAAGGTGTACACACCGCCGGGCCGTAGGCCTTCGACGTGCACCCGGGCGTGGAGTCCGTCGGCGCGACGGGCGAGAGACGATGTCCCCACCTGCTGCAGCGGAGATTCTGCCGGCGTGCCGTCTTCCAGGTGCTCCTGCACGACGGCGACCTGGTCGATCGCGACGGCAGGTGTGGCTGTGGCGGGGACGGTCAGTGCCGCCGCCAGCACGAGCACGGTGCCGACCAGCGTTGCGCGGTATCGCCGCCTCATGATGCCGCCCCAACGTAGAAGTACGGATCCAGGATCCGCACCTCGGTGATCGCATCCACCGGAAGGGCGTTCAGCCCGGCCGCCCTGCGAATCGATTCGGGCGTTGGCCCGTCGTAGATGCAGAACGTCTTGCGCTTGTCTGCCGAGACGAACGATTGCACCCAAGTGACCTGCTCTTGGGCGTTGTTTCCGACGACGCTCAGGCACGTGTCCGCGCCCGATGTGTCAGTCGGGATCTCGAGTCCGTCCGGGAACGTCCGTTCCACCATGTAGCGAGGCATCAGATCTCCTCTCTTCTCCTTGGCCGGTGTCTCCGGCCGCAGCTCGAACGTACGGCGGAGAGGGGGTCGAGCTCGTCGGGAGAATTCCCTATTCAGAGTGCGCGGACATGCCCATCTTGAGCGCCGCAGCAGCAGCCTCGGTACGAGAGCGCACGCCCAGCTTCCGGAGCACCGCTGAGACGTGATGACCGGCCGTCTTGGTGGAGATGTACAAGCGCTCGGCGATTTCGGCGTTGGTGAGGCCCTGGCTGAGCAGCGCCAGCACCTCCTGCTGGCGGGCGGTGAGCATCGCGGGACCGTCCAGGGTGCTGGCACGCGGCCGCGCAGGAAGGCGGTCGACACCAATCTCCCGCAGGCTCGCTCGCACCCGATCCGCTGCCGGACGGGCGCCGAGGCGTTCCAGCAACTCGAGAGCAGCGAGCAGCGCGTCGCCATCGTTGGAATCTGCCAGCGCCATCGCCTCGTCGTACGGACAGCCGATGGCGCGCCATGCCGCGGCAGCCGCCTCCCAGTCGCCGGCCATCTGCAGGGCGAACGGCTGGGCGGTTCCGTCGGGAGGCCCAGAGATGGCGCCCGCCCGCCACATCCAGAAGCCCATCTCGCCCCGCGCCCATGGGCTGTCCGTGTCGAGCGCCAGCTCGAAGTTCTCGTGGATGGCCGCCCTGACGCCGTCGAGGTCGCCCCGCAGCCATGCATGCTCGGCGAGCCCCGCCACCAGCGGCCAGCGATGCTGCAGCTCTTGCTTGAAGGCCAGCTCCAGTCCACCTTCGAGCACTTCGGTCGCACCCGGATCGCCCCGCCGAACGCGCACTCGGCCCAAAGCTCCCAGCGCAGTGGTGCCGTTGATGCGGGCGCCTCCGCGGGGGACCTCTTCCGCCAGGCGAGTCGCCTCCTCCCAGCGGCCTTGCTCGAAGGCGATACGTGCCCGCCACGCAGTCAAATAGCTGACGTTGTAGTCCTCGTCGTAGCGCTCCGACATCGCCATGAGCTGGTCGATCCACTCGATCGCCTCGGCGTAGCGACGGATCTCGCCACTGCCGGATCCCAGCATGCCGAGGCCCACCACCCGAAGCCGGTAGTCCCCCGCAGCATCCGCCCGCGCCATCGCCTCCTCGATCAGGGCGATTCCTCGATCGGCGTCGCCCATCACCAGCTCAGCCGTTCCCAGCGTCAACAACCCCAGGCGATGATTTCGCTCCGAGCCGATCTGCAGCGACACCTCGATGCAACGTCGCGCATCGGCAACCGATGGTGCGTAGTGGCGCGACAGCATGTGGAGGTGTGCCGAGTAGTAGAGGGCGAACGCCAGCGCCTCTCCGGGCGGCCGGCCGCTCAAGAGCTCGATCGCTTCGCGCTCTACCGCGTGCGCGAGTTCCGGGTCGACGTTCCAGAGAGCCCGGCTGTGCATGGTGAGCGCACGACCCAGCGCTTCTTCGTCCGACCCGGCGCGGAAGTGAGCGACCGCCGCCTCGGTGAGGTCGACCGACTCGGCCGGCCGGTTGATGATGTACAGCTCCCACGCCAGCCGCAGCTGCAGATCCGCCACCTCATCGCCGCTGAGCCCCGCAGCATGCTCCAGAGCAATGGCCAAGAAATCGGCGGCCTGATGGTGGGCCCCGCGGGCGCCTGCCTCTTCGGCCGCCAGCGGGGCATATCGCTGCACCAGGTCGGGATCAGCGGTGCGGGTAGCGTGGTGTGCCAGCCGTGCCAGGTCGAGCGGCTTCTCTGTGGCGAGCAGCCGGACCATCTGCCGGTGAAGCTCGATCCGCCGAGCCTCCATGACCGAGGACTCCACAGCGGCGCGCGCCAGCTCGTGGCGGAAGCGCAGGTCCGGCCCGGATCCGACGATCGCCCCGGCGTGCACGGCGCGCTCGGCAGCCGCCAGATCGGTTCCGGCGAGCGCCACCGCATGCTCGACGCGCAGCGAGCGCGGCGCGATCGAGGTGACTTCCACGACTCTGCGAGCGGCCGAGTCCAGCCGATCGACCCGCGCCAACACCGCATCGGCCACTGAAGTCGGGATCTCCGCATCTCCCGCCAGCACCTCGGTCACGTAGAACGGGTTACCGCCTGTGACGTCGAACAGTCGGACCGGATCGACGTTCGTCTCGGCAGTCAGTTCGGCCACCGCCGCTGGAGACAGCGGCTCCAGGTGGACGCGATGCACCCACTCCCGGGAAGGAGCGAGGTCGCCGAGCACCGGCCGCAGCGGATGGTCGGAACCGATCTCATCGTCTCGGTAGGTGCAGAGCATCAGAGCGTTCGTGTCGGCGATGCGCCGCCCGGCGAAACGAACGAAATCGAGCGAGGCTTCATCCGCCCAGTGGACGTCCTCGACCACGAGCAGCGTCGGACGTGCCGTGCTCCGCAGTCGATCGAGCAGCGCCGCGAAGACCTCGTAAGGGGCGACCTCGTCGCTCATGAGATCCCCGATGTGAGAGTCGGGATCGGCGGCGATGTCGAGCAACGGGCTCAGCGGACGGGGCGTCGTCAGCGGATCGCACGCTCCAGCCAGCACCAAGGCGGATTCGCCCACGAGGTCCACGAACGCCCGCACCAGCGCGGTTTTCCCGATCCCTGCTTCACCGCCGATGAACGCGATCGAGCCTTTCCCCTGACGGGCCCGGCCGAGGAGCTCCTCGAGCCGGGCCAACACACCGTCCCGCTCCAGGAGCTGCATGCCATACCCACGATTGCCAGGCCCTCAAACTACCGGAGGTCGGTTCGTCGGACCGTTGACGTCTCACCTTCGGCATGCTGCGAATCGGCTACTCGAGCCACCGCGGGACGTGCCCGTTCCTGCCGCTCGCCCCGTAGGCTCGTCATCGATGGTTCACGAGCTTCGACACCCTTGGCGCGAGGCGATCAGGTCGTTGTGGTTCCTGCCCGCCGTCTTCGTAGTGGCGGCACTGGCGACGGGCTACGGCCTGTCGCAGCTCGACCTCTCGGAGGACAGCTTTCTCGCTCCGTTACTCTTCAAGGGAGAGGCGGGTGCCGCTCGGGAGCTGCTCATCGTGGTGTCCGGCACGATGATCACGGTCACCGGCCTCGTCTTCGTGCTCACCGTGGTTGCCCTCCAGATCGCATCGACCCAGTTCTCACCACGTCTGCTGCGGTCCTTTCTCCAGGACCGGGGCACTCGGCTCGTGCTGAGCACCTTTGTCGCCACCTTCGCCTACAGCCTCGGTGGATTGTTCACCGTGGGCCAACAGACGGACCAGGGCGCGTTCGTGCCGCAACTGGCGGTCACCGGTTCGCTGCTCCTGGCGCTCGTCAGCGTCGGGATGCTCGTGTACTACATCCAGCACATCACCAATTCCATCCGCATCGATGCCGTGATGCTGTCGGTGCGCCAGGCCACCATCGCCGCCATCCGGCATCATCACCCTTTGCCGATCAACCAGAGCACGGGCCACCGACGCGGCCCAAAGCCCCCGGACCCGGCGGTGCTGATCCCGGTCGCCCGCAGCGGCTACCTGCAGGAGGTCGACATCGACGCTCTCGTCCGCAGCGCTGCCGCCGCCGGGGTGACCGTCCGGGTCCGGCCCCAGGTGGGTCATCACCTTGTCGCCGGGAGCACCCTCGCTTGGGTGTGGCAGGACGACGATGGACCAATCGACACCGAGCCCCTCACCGCTGAGATCAACCGGGCCATGATGCTGACCGTGGAACGGCGGGTCGACAACGACATCGGCTTTGGCATTCGGCAGCTGGTGGACATCGCACTCCGGGCCGTGGCGCCGTCGATGAACGATCCCTACACGGCAGTCCAGGCGGTGCAGCACCTCTCCATCGTCATGGCGGAGCTCGCCACCCGAGCTACCGACGACATCCTCGTCGAGCAACCTGCCACAGTGTTCGTGCCGGTGCCGGACTTCAGCCTGATCCTCGACACCCTGTGCAGCAACCTGCGGCGGAGCGCGGCAGATCGGCCACGGGTCATGGTGGCGCTACTCCGCCTCCTGGAAACGGTGGCCGCGTCTGGGACGTCGGCGGAGCGGCGGGAGGCCGTGGCGCAACAGGTGCGACTGATCGTGGATGAGTCGCGGCGAGTCGTCCAGCCCGCCTCTGACCTTCGCCCCGTCGAGGTCATGGCCGCAGATGCGGCCTTTGCCGCCGACCACGGCTACGTCGACCACGGCTGATCGGACGGGACCAGGCTCCCCGCTCCCATCAAGCCCCCGCTCCGAACCGCCGATAGCTCCCGCATGCAACCATCCACCGCTGCGAGCCCGGAATGGATGGGCGAGCGCGCCCGAGCTCAGATCCGCTCGGCCCTCGACGCCATCATCACCATCGACGACCGAGGCTTCGTCGTCGAATGGAATCCGGCGGCCGAACGCATCTTCGGCTACTCCGCATCCGAGGCAGTAGGCACGGAGCTGGCCGAGCTGATCATCCCGGACCGCCTGATCGGCGCCCACCGGGGAGGCATGGCGCACTACTTCGCCACGGGCGAGGGACCCGCTCTCGATCAGCGCCTCGAACTGCCGGGCCGGCGCGCCGATGGCACCGAGATCACCGTCGAGCTGACCATCACCGCCTTCGAGGCCGAAGGCAAGCAGTGGTTCACCGGGTACGCCCGCGACATCAGCGAGCTGAAGATGATGCGAGACGAGCTCGAACTGAGCGAACAGCGGTTCCGGGCGATCGTAGAAGGCTCGTCGGATGTGATCACCATCCTCAATGCAGACGGATCGTGGCGTTTCACCTCGGAATCGGGAAGCCGGCTCACGGGCTACCCAAAGGGCCTCGATCCCGAGGGCGGCATCTTCTCTCTTCTCCACCCCGACGACATCGAGCTCGCCCAACAGGCGATGACAGAGGTGATGACGGGCGCTCGCAACGCCACCGACGCCATCGAGCTCAGGGTCATCGCCGCCGATGGCAGCACCCGTTGGTTCGAGACCACCGGCGTCAACATGCTCGACGATCCGGCGGTGGCCGGCATCGTTCTCCACGCCCGCGACGTCACCGACCGCCGGGCCGCCGACGACGCCGTGCGTCTCAAGACCGGCCAGATGGCCGGGATCATGGGCAGCCTCGACACCGGCGTGTTGGTCGAGGACGAGAGCCGGCACGTGGTTGCCGCCAACCGGTCGTTCGCCCGGCTGTTCGACAGCCCCATCACGGCCGACGACATGGTGGGCGCCGACTGCACGGTGGTCGCCCATGGAGCCAAGGCGTTGTTCAAAGATCCCGACGGCTTCGTTGCGATCATCGACGACACGATTGCTGCCGGGAATCCTGTGCGGGGCGAATTGCTCGCAATGTGTGACGGTCGCTTTCTCGAGCGTGACTACGTCCCGGTGACCGATCTCGGCCACACCAAAGGACACATCTGGCTCTACCGGGACGTGACCCAAGAGAGGACGATGGCACATCGCCGGGAGGAGATGCTGGAGTTGGAGCGCAGCGCCCGCCAGCGGCTCGAGGAGCAGAACCAAGCCCTGCGCGAGCTCGACGAGCTGAAGACGCAGTTGGTCGCCACCGTCTCTCACGAGCTACGCACGCCGCTGGCGTCGATCGTGTCCTTCGTGGAACTGCTCGCCGATTCTCCCAAGACCGATCACTCAGAGGACGATGCACGGTTCATCGATGCCATCAGCCGCAACGCGCACCGGCTCATGCAGCTGGTGGAGGACCTGCTGCTGCTGGCAAGGCTCGAAGCCAACGCCATCGGTCTGCAGACCGAACCGCTCGACGTCGTGACGTTGGTGACGGACCTCGCCGGAAACCTCGGACCCCGTGCCGATGCCAAGAAGGTGTCCATCGCCATTCGCGCCGCCGAGCCCATCACGCTGCACGCCGACCGGATGAAACTGACCCAGGTGTTCGACAACCTCCTCAGCAACGCCGTGAAGTTCACGCCGGAGGGCGGCTCGGTCCTGGTCACGATGCGCCGCAGCGCGGAGGGAGCCTCGGTGGAGATCAGCGACACCGGCATCGGGATACCCGCGGCGGATCAGGCGCAGCTCTTCGAGCGCTTCTTCCGGGCGACGAATGCCCGCACCACGATGGTGCCCGGGTCAGGTCTGGGTCTCGCCGTCACCAAGGGCCTCGTGGAACTGCACCGCGGCACCATCACCGTCGCCTCCATCGAAGGCGAGGGCACCACGGTGACGGTAGACCTCCCCGAGGAGCCCACCGATGGCTGAGGCACAGATCCTGGTGGTCGAGGACGAGCCGGACCTGTCGGCCGCCCTGACCGTGTTGTTCGAGCGGGCGGGTTACGCAACCGTCGCCGGTCGCACGGGAAGAGAGGGCCTACGGCTCCTACATGAGCACCGACCCGACCTCGTCGTGCTGGATGTCGGGCTGCCCGACATGGAGGGTTGGGACGTGTTGGAACGCATCCGCGACTTGAGTGATGTGCCGGTGCTGATGCTCACGGCGCGCGGTCTCGAGCACGAGAAGGTGAAAGGCCTCGAGTCTGGCGCCGACGACTATGTGACCAAGCCGTTCTCCAACAAGGAGCTGGTGGCGCGGGTTCAGGCGCTGCTCAGGAGGGGTGGCCGAGCCGGCACCGGTGACGAGGTGTTGGTCGCCGACGATCTCCACATCGATCTCGGCGCCCGAGCCACCACGGTCGACGACTCGCCCGTTCAGCTCACCCCGCTGGAGTTTCGGCTCCTGGTGGCACTCGTCAAGCATCGCCGGCAGGTACTCTCTGCCGATCAGCTGCTGGACCTGGCGTGGAACGACCCGTTCGGCATCGCACCGGACCGGGTCAAGTTCACGGTGTCCCGCTTGCGCCGCAAGCTCGCCGACGTCGGCATCGACCCCATCGAAACCGTGCGCGGTTTCGGCTATCGATACACCTGAGGGCTGCTACTGAACTGCAACCCGGTGGCGAGCCGAGCTGCAACCTCCACATTCGATGCTGTCTCCACGCAATCAGGAGAGAGCATCAATGCAACACCTACAGCACGCCAGGGTGGTGGTCGTCGAGGACGACCCCACCTCAGCCGAGTTCACGAGCCACATCCTCACCGAGATGGGAGGCTGCGAGGTCGTTCACTTCGCCGACCCGCGCGAGGCACTGGACTTCCTCGCCGTCGAGCAATGCGATGCCGTGGTCACCGACGTCGTACTGCCCGGGTTCAGCGGGTTGTCGGTGCTCAAGCAGTTGGGCACGCTGCGGCCGGACGTACCGGTCATCGTGGTCACCGCCTACGCCACCGTCGACATCGCCGTCGACGCCGTCCGGGCCAATGCAGCCGGCTTCTTGCGCAAGCCGTACCGACCCAGCGAGCTCATCGAACGGTTGGGTTCGCAGATCGCCGCCACGCGGCGACGGCGCCCGCGACAGCGGGTGCTTGCGGTGGGCGCGCACCCGGACGACATCGAACTCGGCGTAGGGGCAACCCTGCACAGACACTTCCTGGCCGGAGACGAGATCACCTTCGCCATCATGTCCCATGGAGTCCAAGGCAGCGACGGAGACACCCGGATCAACGAGGCCGAAGCAGCGGCCCGGCAGCTCGACGCCCAGGTCCACTTCGGCGACTTGACCGACACCGAGATCCCCGAAGAACATCCTGCCGTCACCTTCTTGGAAGGCGTCACCGAAATGGTCGACCCCACGGTGGTATACACCCACAGCGTTCATGACGTCGATCAGGATCACCGCAACACGCACCGTGCAACACTCGTCGCGTGCCGGCGGGTGCCGGCCGTGTACTGCTATCAGAGCCCGTCGGCCACGGTCGATTTCAACCCGAGCTTCTTCGTCAGTGTTGATGACGAAGTCGAGGCCAAACTGCGCCTCGTAGCCACTCACGCCTCCCAGGCTGCGAAGCGGTCGTACATGGAACCGGAGCTCATCTCGGCATCCGCTCGGTACTGGGGCCGGTTCGCCGCGACCGACTATGCAGAGGCTTTCGAGGTGGTGCGAGAGCGTGGCGCGATCTTCGCAGGGGTCGACAATGTGGCGGCTTGATGGTCTCCGGCCTCGCGTGCTGCTGACAGGGATCGGCGGACCCGCGGCCCAAGGCTTCATCAAAGCGTTCCCCGCCGGCGAGGTCGATTGGTTCGGGGCCGACATGGATGCTGCAATGCCCGGGTTCCAGCTGATGCCACCGGATCGCCGAGCCGTGGTGCCCCGCGGGGACGATCCATCGTTCGCCACAAAGCTGCTTGAAGTGGCGCTGGCCGCCAACGTCGACGCGATCGTGCCTACGGTCGATGCCGAGCTGCTTCCCATCGCAAGCGCCCGCAGCGCCTTCGACGACCACGGGATCCACGTGCTCTTGGCCCGGCACTCCACGCTCGCTCTGTGCCTCGACAAGGCCACGCTGAGCGCAGCACTCGCTGACCACGTACTCGTGCCCAAGACGGTGAGATACGACGGGCAGTTCCGGCACGACGAGTTCTCCGGGCCGGTCGTCGCCAAGCCCCGTTCCGGGAGTGGAGGGCGCGGCGTCGCGATGGTCGACTCAGCATCCGACATTCCGAGCGAGATTCCGCGTGACGGCAGCTACATGGTGCAAGACCACCTCCCCGGACGGGAGTACTCGATCGACGTCATGGCGGGCTCGAACGGCACGGTGATAGCGGCAGTCCCTCGTGAGCGGATCCGGGTCGACTCCGGCATCGCGGTAGCCGCCCAGACGGTGCACGACGCGAAGCTCGAGCAATTCGCCAAGACCGTGGCAAAGGTCATCGGCCTCACGTCGGTGGCCAACGTCCAGGTGAAGCTCGACGCGCGGGGTGAACCCGCCCTGCTGGAGGTGAATCCACGCTTCCCCGGCACCATGTCGCTGACGGTGGCGAGCGGGGTCAACATGCCGCGCTTGGCGCTCACGGATCTGTTCGGCGGCGTGATCCCCGAGTCGGTCCCATTCAGGGAGACGGCCATGGTGAGAACGTGGGCCGACCACATCATCGACCCGTCGAGCTTTGGGCAGGGCTCGTATCGCACCGCAGGACGGGCCGCCTGATGCAGGACTTCCACGTGCACACCACGTTCTCGGACGGCGCCGACGACGTGGCCACCATGGTCACGCGGGCGACGGCGTCGGGGCACAGCACCATCGGCATCTCCGACCACGTACGCGCCTCCACGAAGTGGCTGCCCGAGTACGTGGAGTCCGTCGCACGGGTGCGAGCCCGGGCAAGCATCGAGGTGCTTTGTGGTGTGGAGGCGAAGATGTTGGACCAAAGCGGGCCGGCTCGATCTCCCGCCGGACATCGCCGGCATCGAGTACGTCGCCATCGCCGACGACCAGATGCCGAGCTCCACGGGTCCGGTGCATCCCGACGTCATCGAAGCCCAGTTGGCGAGCCAGACGCTGGCTCCGGACGACGTGTGCGAGGCACTCATCCAGGCCACCGTTCGGGCGGCGGCAGCCTCGCCGGCACGGCCTGCGGTGGCGCACCTCTTCAGCCTGCTGCCGAAGGTCGGGCTGCGTGAGTCCGCGGTGCCCGACTCCCGACTGCGCCGCCTGGGAGAGGGCCCTGGCACGGGTCGGAGCCGTGGTCGAGCTCAACGAGAAGTGGCGATGCCCGAACCGGGCCGCCGCCATGGCCTTGGCTGCCGCCGGGGTGCCCCTCGTCGCCGGAACAGACAGCCACCGTGCCGGAAACCTCGGCAGACGCGAGTTCGTGCGACGCGTCGGCCACGGGCTTCTCACCGATGACCCGATACCGATGTCGAAACAGTGAGCCCTCTCGAGATCGCCCAGCTCGTCGGCAAGCAGAGGCTCGTGGTGCTCGTCCTCCTCGGCGCGCTCCCCCTAGCCGCCGCGGTGTACCAGTACCTCTTGGTGGGACTGCAGTCTCGGAAGAACCACTACCGGGACGTGGCACCGCATTTCCCGAACGTCGCCATCCTGATCCCGGCATGGAACGAGGAGGCGGTCCTAGGCGCATCGATCGACCGGCTCGTCGCTCTCGACTATCCCGCAGAGCGACTCCGCATCTTCGTTGTCGACGACGCGTCCACCGACGGAACGCCGGACGTCGTACTGGGCAAGGCGGCGGCCTACGCGGGCAGAGTGATCCACCTCCGCCGCGAGAACTGCGGCCAAGGCAAGGCGCACACGCTGAACCATGGATTGGAGGTCATCCTCGAGGACGACTGGATGGAAGCGCTGTTGATCATGGATGCTGACGTGATCTATGCGCCAGACTCGTTACGCAAGATGACCCGGCACCTCGCCGATCCCGACGTGGGGGCGGTCACGGCGGAAATCATGGAGGGCAGTGAGGCCGGGAACTACATGACCCGGTTCATCGCGTACGAGTACATCACTGCGCAGGCAGGCGCACGGCGCTCCCAGAGCGTGCTCGGCGCCATGGCGTGCCTGGCCGGCGGGGCGCAGCTGCATTCTCGAGCCAACCTGGAAGCCATCGGCGGCCGGATCGACACCTCGTCGCTGGCCGAGGACACGTTCACCACCATCAACACTCAGCTCGCCGGGCAGGCCTGCGTGTTCGAAGGCAACGCGATCGTGCGCGCCGAAGAACCGGACGGGATCGTCGGCCTATGGAAGCAGCGGCTCCGGTGGGCTCGCGGCAACGTACAGGTCAGCCTGCGCTACCGCCGGCTCTGGTTTCGCCCGCACCGGTAGCATCGGTTGGGGAGTTTCTCGTTCGGAGTGTTCTGACCATCTTCCTCCTCCCGGTGTTCATGATCCTGTCCTCGCTGAGTCTGGTGGTGCTGTACTTCGTGGATTTCCCGCTGTCGTGGGCCACCTTCAAGCAGCTGTGGATCATCAATGCGGTGTCGTTCACCTTCATCACGTCCTACTGCCTGATGATCGACACCGAAACGGCACGCCGGGCGTGGAAGGAAGCCATCGTCTTCCCCGGAGCCGTATCCCTGCTGATCATCCTCTACACCGTGTTTCCCAAGCTGTTCCGGGAGTTGATCTTCGCGGTGCTGAGCGTGGCCCGACTCGACTCACCCCTCGGCGTACGTTCGGTGATCTTCCTCGCCTATGTGTGGGTGGCCGGGTGCATGGCGGTCGCCTATCTGGGGAAGGTGTTCGAGGCCCGTGGCCTGTCGCGAGCTCTGAGTCGGCTCATGGTCTACGTCGGCGGGTACGGGCCGTTGTTGTGCGCCGTCACCTTCGCCTCCTACGGCTACGAAATGAGAGGGGCGGAGATGAAATGGGACAAGACCGAGAAGACCGGGAAGGTCGCGGCATGACCGATCTCGATCGCCTCCACCAGGTATTCGACCAGGAGCTGGCATCCGACATGGCAACCGAACGCGCGATCTCCCGTCGATGCATCTACGCCATGCTGATCGTGATCGGGCTCCTCGTCGCCCGAACGGTGTGGTTCGTCTGACCCATCGGCGTCGCGCTTCCCGCCGATCGAATCCGTTTGCGGAACGGTGGCCGCTATGCTCCCGGCTTGATGCCCGCCGATCGGCCGGGCACATTTCCCAAGGAAACACTGAGGAGTGACCCCCATGTTGCGAAGGCTCGCACTGCTGTTCGCCGTGCTCGCGCTCGTGGCTGCCGCCTGCGGCGGCGACGACGACGGCGCTGCGGACACCACAGCACCTACCGACACCGAAGCGCCGGCGACTACTGCGCCCGCCGAGACCACGGCACCGCCCGCCACCGACGCGCCGACGACGACCGAAGCCATGATGGATGATGTCGCGCTGCGGTGGATGACCCGACCCGACAACCCGGAGGAGGCCGCCGTCTACGGCACCATCTCTGATCAGCTGTCAAGCTCCCTCGAGGGTATTTCGCTCACCTACGAGCCCGGCTCGAACGAGGGCGCCGGCTACCAGCAGACGCTGTTGACCAACCTGTCGGCAGGTACTGCTCCCGACGTGTTCTGGATCCCCGGCACCGACGTGGCGGACTTTGCGTCCCGTGGTGTCATCCTGGACCTGCGTCAGTACGCAGATGCGACGGGGCACAACGACGCCGACTTCTACCCCGGCCCCATGGGCCACCTCACCACCGAGCTCGACACCGGGCAGCCGGGCAACTCGGTGTGGGGCCTGCCCCGCGACGTGTCGACGTTCGCCCTCTACATCAACAACGACCTCATCGCCGAGGCCGGTGCCACCGACCCACGCGAGCTCGAGGCCAACGGTGAGTGGGACTGGGATGCATTCAACGAGGTCGTGGATGCCGTTGCGGCTCTCGGCGGCGAGATCAAGGGCTACGGTCAGTCGGCCTGGTGGGGCCCCTACGGAGCATGGATGAACGCAACGGGCGGCGGCTTCTTCACCGATGACCGCACCGCGTGCGCGCTGGACTCGGACGACTCGATCGCAGGCCTCACGGCACTGCGCGACCTGTACTCCGGCGATGCCGTCATTCCGTACGGTGAGGATCCCGAGCCGCCATTCCGTGCCGGCACGGTCGGCATGTTCCAGAACGGCCGTTGGGCCACCCCGGGCATCCGCACCGTGGACTTCGATTGGGACGTGGTGGGCTTGCCCTCCGGCCCCGCCGGCCCCGGCAACTGGCTGTTCTGGGGCGCCTACGTGGTGAACGCCAACACCGAGAACCCCGAGGCGGCGTGGGAACTGGTACAGGCGCTCACCCAGGCTGACATCCAGGCTCAGATCTCCGAGCTGGGTGCGAACATCCCGAGCCGGGTCAGCCAGGACGCGCTCGACGCCTTCCTCGGCTTCACGCCGCCTGCCAATAACCAAGCATTCCTCGACGGGTTGCAGAACAGCCCGACCACCGAGGGTCCGCTGTGGGTCGGCAGTTGGCCTGAGTTCGTGTCCGCGATGGACGCCGAGATCCAGGCCG
>JBFGCM010000065.1:0-22144 GCA_041581135.1 Acidimicrobiia bacterium | reverse complement strand
ATCGGCGCGAGGTCGCGGGAGTAGACGTCGGCCGTGCCGTGAGTCATGAGCACCGGGATGCGGCGCTCCAGCACGGCGCCGACCTGGGCGGCGAACCCACGGGGACGCCCCGCGCCAGCCTCGACGAGGCGCAGCTTCTTGCCGACGGCGCGCCCCTTGGCCTTGAGCATGCGCACGTAGTTGTCCCGCTTCTTCTTCTCGAACATGCCCTTCAGCACGTCTCCCCGCACGGCCTGCTGGACGAACCAGCGAACGCTGCGGTGGGCGTGCCGGTCGGCATTGGACTCGGCGACGGGCGGCACGATGAGTGCCATCCCCTCCAGCCCTTCGATGTCCGGGGCGGCGACCAGCTGGGTCCGGCCCCCGAAACAGCTGCCCACCGTGATGACGCGTCGCAGCCCGACGGACGCCAGCCAGTCGACGGCGGCCAGCACGTCGCCTTGGAACGGCTGGTTGATGTCCATGTACGGCACATGGCCGGCGCTCTCTCCGATGCCGTGCCAGTCGACCCGGAGCACGTGGTAGCCGGCGGCGGCAGCATCGTCGGCGAGGCGAGTCCACATACCGTTGCGGTGGCTGCACGGGATCCGACCGCCGCCCACGAACACCAGCAACGCCAGCCCGTTGGCAAAGCCGGCGGGTTCGTCGAACACTCCGAAGAGGTCACCATCTGGACCAGGGAAGTAAACGGGTCGGCGCGTCATGCGACCTCCCGGAGCCATCCGGTGGTGCGCTCGATCAGCTGGGAAGCCGCGGCAGCCGCTTCCCCTTGCTCCGCGATCAGCCACCACGGCTCGTTGATCTGCACCGACTCGACGGTCACGTCGCAGCCGGCGTCGCGCCAGGCAGCGGCGAGGTCCTGGAGCTTCTTGCTCGGCTTGGTGGCGAAGTCGACCAGCAGCACCGGCCGATCCTCGACCATCGACGCCAAGTCGCGCCGATCGGCCGACACCACGAACTCCTGGGTGATGGCGTAGCCGAGCACGTCGACCACACCGTTGGCGTCGAGCCGGGCCTGGAGCTCCTTGCCGGGGATCGCCTCGCGGCCTTGGTTCATCGCCGCCATGGCTTCGGCGCGGTAGCCGTCGCGAAGGAATTGACGGGAGGTGAGCATGGGCGACCAGATGACCAGTGGCATTCCCGGGTGCCCGGCTGCCACCTCGGCGGCGACGAAGGCCCCCCACCTCGTACCCATCACGGCGCCGAGGCCGCCCGGAAGGAGGTCGGCGGCGGCACGGGCATCCCGCACCATCGTGTCCAAGGTGACGGGCTCGGTGCCATGGCTGTGACCCTGACCCCGATAGTGAAAGCGTTGCACCGGCATCCCCGTATCGGCCACCGCTCGACCGAGCTCGACCTCGCGCCGATAGTTCGCCAGGTAGTCGCCATGGATGGAGCCACACACCAGCAACCCCGGCGCCGCCTCGGCGTCGCCACGGTGCTGCACCGCGAACATGTCGGCGCCGTCGCCGACGAACGCGGCTTCGTCGACGACACCCGTCGCCGAGTCCGTTCGCACGTGGTCGGATGTACGCACGCTGCTCAGAATTCCCCCTTCCCCTCGCGCCGCAACCGCCGTAAACTCTTGGTGGTCATTGCGCCACCCGGAGTAGTATACGATCCGATGTGGCCCATTGGCTAGGGGCAGTATACGATCGGGCGGCGGCATAGAATCGCACGGGGGAAACACGTCGTACACTCCAGCAGCCTACGTACGGCACAATCGTTCGGGGGGGAAAGGGTCATGAACTTCGACTGGACCGAGGACCAGCTCAGCTTCAAGCAGGCGGTCATCGATTTCGCCAGCAACGAGCTGGCCGATGATCTCGTGCGGCGCGACGCCGAACACGAGTTCAACCGGGATTTCTGGGATCGATGCGCCAAGTTCGGATTCCACGGCCTGCCGCTGCCGGAGGAATACGGGGGGCAGGGCGCCGACCCCCTCACCACGTTGCTCGCATTCGAGGCGCTCGGGTACGCCTGCAAGGACAATGGCCTGATCTTCTCGATCAACGCCCATCTCTGGTCCGGAGTCATGCCGGTGTGGCGCTTCGGCAACGAGGAGCAGAAGGCGAAGTGGCTCCCCGGGCTCATCGACGGCACCTACATCGGGGTGCAAGGGATGACCGAGCCGGGAACCGGCTCCGACGCCTTCAGCCTCGCCACTCGGGCCGAGGAGAAGGACGGCTCGTTCGTCCTCAACGGCTCGAAGATCTTCATCACGAACGCGCCGGTGGCCGACGTGTTCATCGTCTTCGCCTCCACCAATCCCAGCCTCGGCTCGTTCGGCCTCTCGGCGTTCATCGTGCCGGCCGACACGCCCGGGGTGACGGTCGGACAGCCGTTCCACAAGATGGGCCTGCGCACCTCCCCGATGAGCGAGCTGTTCTTCGACGACTGCACCGTGCCTGCCGCGGACATGCTCGGCAAGCCGGGCAACGGCATGGCGATCTTCAACCATTCCATCGACTGGGAACGCGCCGGCATCCTGGCCAGCGCGGTCGGCACCATGCAGCGCCAGCTGGAGGAGTCGATCGCCTACGCCAACGAGCGCGAGCAGTTCGGTCAACCCATCGGCAAGTTCCAGGCGGTCTCGCACCGCATCGTCGACATGCACATGCGTCTGGAGTCGGCCCGCGGATTCCTGTACCGGGCGGGATGGGCCAAACAGCAGGCCAAAGGCGGGGTCACCTCGCAGGAATCCGCCATGGCCAAGCTGGCGATCAGCGAGGCTTGGGTGCAGAACAGCCTCGACGCGCTCCAGGTGAAGGGCGGCTACGGCTACATGGCGGAGTCCGAGATCGAACGTGAGGTGCGTGACGCCATCGCCTCCCGCATCTACTCGGGCACGTCGGACATCCAGAAGAACATCGTCGCCAGGACGCTCGGGCTGTGAACTACCTCCTTCACCACGGGCTCGAAGCCTCGGCGCGCCGTTCGCCCAACCACCCCGCCCTCGTCGTCGGCGACGACATACTCACTTACGCCGAGCTCGATGCCGCCGCCAATCGCCTCGCCAACCTGCTCATCGCCCGTGGCATGGAGCCGGGAGACCGCGTCGGGATCTTCCTGGACAAGTCGCTCGCCGCCATCACCGGCATCTACGCCGCGCTCAAGGCGGGCGGGGTCTACGTCCCGCTCGATCCGGCGGCACCCGCGAGCCGCATCGCCTACATCGCCGGCAACTGCAACGTGAAGTTCCTCATCTCGTCGCCCAAGGAACAGGACGCCTGGGGCGAGATCGCCGGTGCCGACGAGGCGCTGGCCGCCGTGGTGATGCCGGCCGGCGAGGTGGACGAACCCATCGCCGGTCCGGCACTGCTGACCGCTGCCGACATCGCCACCATGCCGGACACGTCGCCTGGAGTGGGCCGCATCGACCAGGACCTCGCCCTGATGCTGTACACCTCGGGATCCACCGGCGCTCCGAAAGGCGTCATGCTCACCCATCGCAACGTGCTCACCTTCACGCAGTGGGCCGTGGTCGAGTACGGCCTCACCGGCGACGATCGGCTCACCCAGATGGCGCCACTGCATTTCGACCTCTCCACCTTCGACCTCTACAGCTCTGCTGAGGTCGGGGCCACCGTCTACGTGGTGCCGCGGACCTCGATCATGTTCCCGATGCAGATCAAGAAGCTCGTCGAGCGCCATGAGATCACCGTCATGTACTCGGTGCCGTCGATCCTCACGATGATGGTGGAGCGGGCCAAGCTGGACACAGGTGATCTGCAGTCGCTCCGAACGATTCTGTTCGCCGGAGAGGTGTTCCCGACCAAATACCTGTCGCGCATCATGCGTCTGCTGCCGCACGTCTCGTTCGCCAACCTCTACGGCCCCACCGAGACCAACGTGTGCACTGCGTACACCGTGCCGGCCCCGCCCGACGAGGACGGCCCGACCATCTCGATCGGCTCGGCCATCGAGAACGTGGAGACCTTCGTGGTCAAGGAAGGCCAGACCATCGCCGCCCCCGGAGAAGTCGGCGAGCTGTACGTTCGCGGCGGCAGTGTCATGGCGGGGTACTGGGGTGACGAGGAGAAGACCGCCGCCAGCCGGATCCCCAACCCCTTCGGCGCCGATGTCGTCTACAAGACCGGCGACCTGGTCAAGGAGGAGCCGGACGGCAACTACACGTTCCTCGGGCGCCGCGACGCGCAGATCAAGAGCCGGGGATACCGCATCGAGTTGGGCGAGATCGAGGCCGCGCTGAACGCTCACCCCGGCGTCGTCGAGAGCGTCGCGGCCGCCATCCCCGACGAGAAGATCACGAACCGCCTGGAGGCGGTGGCGGTGGCAACGGACCTGGACCAGGCGACACTGTTGAAGTTCATCGCCGACCGGGTCCCCAAGTACATGCTCCCGGAGCAGATTCACTTCCGGGAGCTGTTGCCGAAGACGTCGACCGGCAAGATCGACAGACAATCCATTCAAAGGGAGCTGGAGGATCAATGATCCAGGAAAAAGTACGCAACTTCATCGTCAGCGAGCTGAACTTCAGCGGCGCGCCGGAAGAGCTCACCGACGACTACCCGTTGCTCGAGAAGGAAGTCATCGATTCGATGGGGATCTTCCAGATCGTGTCGTTCCTCGAGGACGAGGTCGGTGTCGAGGTCGACGATGAGGACCTGGTGCCGGAGAATTTCGCCAGCATCGGCCACATCGCCAAGCTGGTCGAAGACAAGCGCTGACGCCTGCTCCCTCCGCATGCGGTGAGGCCGCCGGCCCATCGCGCCACCCCATCGCATGTGATCGCGATCTGGTTCGCCGCGCTCCTCGGCAGCGCTCCGGTCGAGGTGCCTGCCCTGCGCTGAGGTGCGCTATGCACCGCTGAGGCGGGACTCCGGCTCCGGCCGATCGGGCAAGAGCCACACCACGGCAGTGCTCACCATGAGGACTGCCACGCCGATCACCACCGCCGCCACGATGGAGGACTGGCGCGCCGCGGTCCGTGCGGCCAGCACCACCAGGACGAGCTGCACCACCAGCGTGGCGATGCTGAGAACGCAGCGGCGGCCCAGCGCACCGGCCAACGGGATGCCGGCGAGCAGCCCCACACACGCCAACCCGCCCAGAATGCTCGCCGGGCGGCCGACCCCGCCGGTGGCCGCCGCCCAACCGAATATGCCGGCGAAGGCGAAGGAACCGGCACCGCCGAGGGCCGTGAGCGCCGGCGGCGGAGGCCCCGGCCGCAGCAGGAACACGGCACCGATCAGCGCCACGGGGAAGTAGGCACCGAATGCCGCCAGCGGGATCTCGGTGTCCGGCACACCGAGGACGAGGCCCCCGAGCGCCAGCGCCGCCATGGCCGTGGCCGGCACCCTCAGATCGGTGCGCAGTACGACGGTCGCCCCGATCGTCACCGCCACCGCAACCACGGCCTCGAGCCACCCCGGCGGCTGTACCCGAGGCCCGGCGAACATCGTGCCCACGGCGAGCATGACGGCTCCCGGCGCGGCCAGCGCCACCGTCGCCACGGCGGGAGTGAACGCGGCCACCGCACCGAACACCGCAAGCACTCCCACTGCGATCCACACCGACCTGGGGGTCGTCGCCGCCACGAGCGCCGCCGCCGCCGGCACCATCCCACCGAGTGCCGCCGCCACCGGCCCGGCCCACCGCACGAAGGGACGAACCGAGGCAACCCCGAGCACGACCAGAGCGACGAGCCCGGCCCCCATCCCGGCCCACAGTTCCGGCGCCGTCAAGACGTCGATCACGCCTTCGGCCGCTGCCTGCTGTTCTTGGGCGCCCGCTTGAAGCCGCCGAGTGCGGCGAGCACCGTGACCACCAGCCCGGCGCCCAGGCCCAGCAGGATGAGCCGGGGCCGTAGCACGAACACGCCCCCGGCAACGGCCAAGCCGATCCACACCGCGCGGGGAACCCGCTGCGCATTGGGCAGCACCAGCCACAACGCACCCAGCATGATCCCCGCCCGCAGGAACACGCCGCCGGTGAAGAAGGTCGCCTCACGGAACATGAGCGCACCGCCGACCGCCGCCAGGAGGGCGGCGATGATCCCGAGCGCAGTGCGATTCACGCCGGCAGCCTATCGGCGCTCGTACCGGCCCATGGCAGATGACCGCTGTGGTCCGCCACCCGCCGCACCGGAGGCGTCAACCATCCGGTTCGTCGAGTACCGCATGGCGAGTCGCCCAGATGATGGCTTCGGTGCGGTTGCGCACACCGATGCGCACGTAGAGATCGTGAAGCATGCGGAACATCTCTCGTTCCGAGAAGCCCACCTCTTCGGCGATGGTGGCCACGGTCCGGCCCGCGGCCAGTTGTCGCAGCCAGCCGGCCTCTGCATCGGTGATCCACGCATCGGCGTCCGGGCGTGACGGCACCCGCATGGCGAGCGCCTTCGCCAGGTCCTTGGGCACCGCCGTCCTCCCGCTCATGGCGGCCGCCAGCACGGTGTGATAGGCCTCGGTGGACTCGTCCTCTCCGATCACCGCCGTGGCTCCGGCTCGGATCGCGGCGGCGACGTCGGCCAGGGTCAGTTCCGGCAGCACCGCAACGGCCGGGACGTGCGGATGCGCCTCGGCGAAGGACGCGACGTCTTCCAGGCCGTCTGCCGTGCTGGCTCCCACCACGACTGCCGCCCCATCTCGACCCGGCTTCCAGGTGGCCACCGAGTCGATCTCGACAGGGTCGAAGCCTGCATCTGCCATCACGGCGCCGACCCCTCGACGCCATGTCGGGCTGTTGCCCACGATCGCAATCCGCTTCGGCACGTCCCGACAGCGTAGCGAGAAGCGCCCTCGGGCCCTGGCAGGACCCTGCCAGGACCGGCCATGAATGCGACCGCAAGCGGTCGGGCCGAGCGCACCGCCCGTCATGGACCGACATGTCTCCGATCCGCATGCTGTCGCCTAGAGATCGAAGAGCGTTCGATCCAGACCAACGGGAGGAACCCAATGGCCGAGCAAGGCGTAGTCGGACGAGTACAGAAGAGCGTCACGTCGCTGCTTCGTGGCACCGGTGGCATCGTCGAAGGAGCCGCGGACGTCGCCAAGGACGCAACGGTGACGACCCTGCAGGGTGCAGGCAATGTGGCATCGGCGGCGAGTGGAACCGCCGGCGAGATCGTGACGGGCGCCTTGAATGCGGTGCACGACGTCGGCACCGGCCTGGTGCGCACGGTCAAGGGTGTCGTGGTCGGGGTGCTGGAGGGTGTGGGTGAGGTCGCCACGGTCTCCGTGGGCATCGTGTCCGACACCGTTCGTACCGCCATCAAGGGCACGGGCGCCATCGGCGCAGACGTCACCAAGACCGCCAGCGGCATCGCCGAGGGCGTGATCACCGCCACCAAGGAGACCGGCATCGGCCTTGCCGACGGCGCCGTGGCGCTGGGCCGCTCCATGATCACCGGCGTCAAGGACGTCGGGGGCGATGTCCTCGGTACCGCCTCGGCGACCGTGTCCGGCGCCATCGCCGGAGCCGGCGAGATCGGTGGCGACACGCTCGAGACGATCAAGAACACGGCTCGTGGGCTCGTCCAGGGCGCCGGAGAGGTGGGTGCCGACATCGTGGCGGTCACCACCGGGGCCATCACGGGCGCCATCGGTGGCGCCAAGGACATCGGCGTGAGCGTCGAGGACGCCGCCTCGGCCGCCGCCACCGGTGCCTTCGAGGCCGCCGGCGACATCGGTGAATCCGCCGTGAATGCCGTGCGCGACGTCGCCTCCAGCGGTGTCGAGGGCGTGAAGGCCGTCATCCAGGGCGACCAGAGCTAGACCTTCGTCACGAAGCTGACATGAGCGGGGCCGGCACCAGCCGGCCCCTCTCTGTTGTGCCCCAGGGGCGCCGGGCCGGCCGGCTACGGACGGCAGCGATCCCACCTTCCCCTGATAGGCTGGTGCCTGTACTATCGGTGTGGGCCAACCACACAGAGTGGTGCCGGGGCAGGGGATCCGGTCAACCAGGGGGAATTCCGATGCACAGGGAACAGAGAATCGCGGTCGTCGGCACCGGGTACGTCGGCACGGTCGTAGCGGCCTGCTTCGCCGCACTCGGCCACCGCGTCATCGGACTCGAAGTCGACCCCACCAAACTGCGATCGCTGCAGGCGGGTGAGCCACCATTCTTCGAGCCCGGACTCGACGACCTCCTCGCCATTCAGGTGCAGAAGGGCACGCTCTCCTTCACCGCCGACGTCCGCACCGCCATGGACGCTTCCGATCTCGTGTTCCTCTGTGTGGGCACGCCCCAGGGCGAGGGCGGGAACGCCGACATGGGAGCCGTGGAGGCCGCCGGTCGTGAGATCGCCCGTGCGATCGACCGGCACCACGTGATCGTCACCAAGAGCACCGTGCCCGTCGGAACCGGCTACTGGCTACGTGCCGTGATGGAGGAGGAGACCTCCGTGCCATTCTCGATCGTCTCGAACCCGGAGTTTCTCCGCCAAGGCTCGGCCATCCGTGACTTCCTGCACCCGGACCGGGTCGTGCTGGGCAGCGACGACGAGGGCGCCCTCGAGGCCGTCCAGGCCGCCTACGAGCCCATCCTGCAGCAGACCTTCGCCAACGGCGATCCTTCGGCCAAACCGGAGCTGATCGCTTCAGGGATCACCACCGCCGAGACCATCAAGTACGCGTCGAACGCCTTTCTCGCCACCAAGATCAGCTTCATCAACGAGATCGCCCAGATCTGCGAACGGGTGGGTGCCGACGTCACCGACGTGGCGGCGGCCATGGGCCTCGATCCACGCATCGGACCGAAGTTCCTCCGCGCCGGCATCGGGTGGGGTGGCTCGTGCTTTGGCAAGGACATCGATGCGCTGCGAGCCACTGCCGAGGACTACGGGTACGACGCCAAGATCCTTCGCGCCGTGCGACAGGTGAACACGGAACAGTCGGGGCTGGCCGTGGCGGCACTGCAGAAGAGGCTGAAGCCGATGCGGGGACGGCGTGTGGCGCTCCTCGGCCTGGCGTTCAAGCCGGCCACCGACGACGTGCGCGAAGCCCCGGCCCTGGGCATCGCCAGACAGCTGCTCGGCCTGGGCGCCATCGTCACCGCCCATGACCCCGTCGTGGCCAAGGTCGACTCGTTTCCGGAGTTGCGGACCTTCACGGATCCCTACGCCGCCCTCGAGGGCGCCGAAGCGGCAGTGCTGGTCACCGAGTGGCCCCAGTTCGAGCATCTCGACCTCGACCGGGTCGCTGACGTGATGGCCGGCGACCTGTTCTTCGACGGCCGTAACGTCATCGACCCCGAGGCGGCACGAGCCGCCGGCCTGCGGTACCACGGCATCGGTCGGGGCCCGTCGACGGGCTGGGACTGAGAGGAGACACCGTGAGTCTGGCCAGGATCGAACAAGCACTGAAGCTCGCCCACGACGCGCTCGAACCCTTCACCCCGGGCAAGATCGAGCACAGCTACAAATCGGGCGACGACCCGCTCACCGCCGCCGACCTGGCGGTGGACGCCGTGCTGCGCGAGGCGCTGCCCGAGCCGGGGGAGGGCTGGCTCAGCGAGGAGACCGTCGACGATCCGTCCCGCCTCTCGGCCGGCCGGGTGTGGGTGGTCGATCCCATCGACGGCACCCGCGAGTTCGTGCAAGGCATCCCACAGTGGTGCGTGTCCATCGGCCTGGTCGAGGAGGGCACTCCGGTGATGGGCGGCATCCTCAACCCGGCGGCCGACGAGCTCATCCTCGGCGGTCCGGGGTACGGCGTCACCCTCAACGGCCTCCTGGTGACCGAATGGCCCACCAGCCTGGGCGGCGGCGAGGTGCTGGCCTCCAACAGCGAGATCAAGCGTGGCGAGTGGGACCGCTTCCAGGGCAAGGACTTCGACATCGTTCCCATGGGGTCGGTGGCCTACAAGCTCGCCCGGGTGGCCGCCGGCCTGGCCGCTGCCACGTGGACCCTCGTGCCCAAGAACGAGTGGGATGTCGCCGCCGGCGTAGCCCTCGTGTATGGCGCCGGAGGCGAGGTACTCACGTTGGACCGGGAGCCACCCGTGTTCAACCGGCGCGACACGCTCTACCGGGGCCTCATCGCGGCGCCGCCCGGCCTCATGGGTGAGGTGCTCGCCACCATCGACGCCTAGGTCTAATCACCCGGCGTGGACCAGCTCCACAACCGGTGCCAGTCGGTGGATGGACTCCTCGATGATGGGATCGACCACGAGCTGGAGATGGTCGACGAGTGGCGAGAACGCCAGCAGCCGATTCGCCAGCTCATCGGTGTCTCCTGTGATCGCCGGCGCTTGCGTCTCTGCTCCCATGATGCGGCCGTCACCGCCGGGCATCTGCACGAACACCGCCACCGACTTGGTGACCTCGGCCGGATCACGGCCGGCGGCGACCAGCGCCTCGTCGAGCCGCCCGACCACCGGCACGAGGCCGTCCGGCGAGTTGCCGAAGCGGTTCCACCACTCGTTCCACCAGTCCATGTGGGGCGCAGTGATGGAGAGCATGCGAGGACCTGTGGAGCCGATCATGATGGGGAGGTCGGGCCGTGCCGGCGGCACCAACCGGAGCCGGTCGGCGCGGTGGTAGGTGCCTTCGAGGGTCGCGGTGCCGGTGCGGATGAGATCCACGATGATCGCAAACGCCTCCTCGAATCGGCTCACCCGCCGGTCGTACGGGAAGCCGTAGGCGTCGTACTCACGGCGGTTCCAGCCCGAGCCGAGACCCAAGACGAGCCGGCCTCCCGAGATCTCATCGACGGTGCCGGCCATCTTGGCGAGCAGCCCCGGATTGCGGAACCCGGTGGGCGAGACCAGCGGCCCGAGCAGGGGACGATCGGTGATCGCAGCGAGGGCTGCGAGCACCGACCAACACTCCCACGGCCCCCGCGGCCCGTCCGGCTTGTCGTACAGCAGGTGGTCGCCGACCCACAGTGAGTCGAACCCGGCGGCCTCGGCGGCATGCGCCATGGCGACGTATTCGGGCCACCGAACCACCCGTTCGATCTCTGGGAGCTGGATGCCGATCTCGATGTCCGCAGTCAAGCAGCGTTGTCTCGGGCGTGGTGGTCCGGGTAGCTTGGAGGGCGATGCTGCGCATCGAACGATTCGACGACCCGATCACCGACACCGGCCTCCACGCCGCCTTCAACGTCTTCGACAACGCCCTGATGGCCGAGGAGGATCCGACGCTTCCGGCCCGGCCGGTCACCGAGACTGCGGCGATCCTCCGCGCCCGGGCCGCCGCCCGCTCTCGGACCCGCTGGTTTGCGATGGAGGGGGATGAGATCGTCGCTGCCGCCCTGCTCGACCTGGACCTCGAGGACACTGCCAACCTGCACATCGGGTGGTTCGAGCTGGGCGTGCTCCCCGACCATCGGCGCCACGGGCTGGGAACGCGACTCGTCGGCGGCATCGGGAGGCAGGCCATCGAAGCCGAACGGACCCTGGCGATGGCCGGCACGTCGTCGCGAGTTCCGGCCGGCGAGGCCTTCATGCGATGGCTCGGTGCCGAGGCCGGGCTGGTGGAGGTCGTCAGCGAATTGCTGGTCGCCGACCTGGACCTCGATCTCATGGACGGGTGGATCGAGCGAGGTCGAAGCCTGCTGGACCGCTTCGAGCTGTACTGGGTCGACGGCCCCTGGCCGGCGGGCATGCGAGACGACGTGGTGGCGCTGACCCATGTGATGAACGACGCCCCCTTCGGCGAACTCGATCTCAACGACGAGGTCTTCACCGTCAACCACGTCACCGACTTCGAGGCCGAGTTGGCCGATCGCGGCATCGCCCGCTACACGCTGGCCGTTCGCGAACGCGCTTCGGAGCGCCTCGTCGGCTTCACCCAGCTGTTCCTCAACCCCTCGTTTCCGGACCTCGGTCAGCAGGGCGACACGGGCGTGTTCGAGGAGTTCCGGGGCAACGGGATCGGTAAGTGGCTGAAGGCCGAGATGGCCAAGCGGTTCGTCGCCGAGCACCCCGAGGTCACCCGCGTCTGGACGGGCAACGCCCACAACAACGCCGCGATGCTGGCGATCAACCACGCCATGGGCTTCACCGAGCACCACGCCGACACGGTGTGGCAGATCCCGTCGGCGAAGCTCGCAAAACTGGCCTAGCCGCCGACCGGCTCCGCCGGTCGGTTGGAGGAATGCGCCGACCGGCTCCGCCGGTCGGTTGGAGAATGCTTCACATTCTCCCCCAGGAATCGTGTGGCCGAATCGAACGTACACGGGCGGAGACAAGGCATCCTCCCCCGCTGAAGTCACACGGCCGGAGCGGGCCACACGGTCAGATCGCCCCGATGTACCCCAGGTTCTCGAGGTGGAGGATGACCTGGTTGGCCGCTTCCTCCGGGGTGGTGTCCGTGGTGTCGATGATGACGTCTGCATCGACCGGCTCCTCGTACGGGTCCGAGATGCCGGTGAACTCCGGGATGATGCCGGCGCGTGCCTTGGCGTACAAGCCCTTGCGGTCGCGCTGCTCACACACCTCGAGGGGAGTGGCCACATGCACCAGGATGTACCCGCCGGCCGGCTCGATGAGGTCGCGGTTGGCCTGGCGGACGCTGGCGTACGGAGCGATCGGAGCACAGATGGCGATTCCGCCGTTCTTGGTGATCTCGGACGCCACGAACCCGATCCGCGACACGTTGATGTTCCGGTGCTCCTTCGAGAAGCCCAGCTCAGACGACAGGTTCTTGCGCACGATGTCGCCATCCAGCAGCGTCACCGGACGGCCACCCATCTCCAGCAGCTTGACCAGCAGGGCGTTGGCAATCGTCGACTTCCCGGAGCCGGAGAGCCCGGTGAAGAACACGGTGAAGCCCTGCCGGTACCGGGGCGGGTGGGTCCGGCGCAGCTCCTCGGCGACCTCGGGGAAGGTGAACCACTCGGGGATGTCACGACCTTCGCTCAGCCGCTCTCGCAGGTCGGTGCCGGAGATGCTGAGCGTGCGTACGCCCTCGGGCACCTCGTCCACCGGCGTGTAGGCATCCTGGTCCTCGACGTACACCATCATCTTGAACGGGACCATCGTCACGCCGAGCTCGTCGGTGTGCTGCTGGAGGAGCTCCTGGGCGTCGTAGGGCCCGTAGAACGGTTCACCGTTGGAGTCGACTCCCGGGCCGGCGTGGTCGCGTCCGACGATGAAGTGGGTGCATCCGTGGTTCTTGCGGATGATGGCGTGCCACACGGCTTCCCGCGGACCTCCCATGCGCATCGCAAGTGGCAGCAGCGACAGCATCGCAGTGTTGCGGGGGAACCTGGCAACGACGTGCTGGTAGGCGCGCACCCTCGTGTAGTGATCGATGTCGCCCGGCTTGGTGAGACCGACCACCGGGTGGATGAGCAGGTTCGCCTCGACGTCCTTGGCGGCCCGCAGGGTCAGCTCGACATGGGCACGGTGCATCGGGTTACGGGTCTGGAACGCCACCACCTTGGTCCAGCCCAACCGGGCGAACTCGACACGAAGTTCGGCCGGGGTGCGGCGGAGCCGGCTGAAGTCGTAGTGGGCGGGCAACGTGACTGCCTCGACCTTGCCACCGAGGTACACCGGGTTGGTCTGGCGCGTGAGGTGCGCCACCGCCGGATGCGTCTCGTCGGTGGTGCCGAACACCTGCTGCGCCTCGTGGGCGAGGTCGGGGCGCCAGATGTCCTCGATGCGCAACGCCGCGATCATCACACCCTCGGGGTCACGGAGTGCCACGGAATCGCCCACCTGCAAACCTTCGGCGGCTTCCTCGGTGACGTCCAGGGTGATGGGCATCGGCCACAGCGTCCCGTCGGCGAGCCGCATGTCTGCCACCACGGAGTCGTAGTCGCCCTGGCCCATGAAGCCTTGCAGCGGCGAGAAGGCACCCGTGGCGAGCAACTCTATGTCGTTCAGCTGTCGCGCGGTGAGGTCCCAGCTCGGCCAGTCACGACTGGTCTCCTTGAGTTCGGCTGCCCGGTCTTCACCGGCGAGCAGGTCGACGAGTTCCCCGCCGTGCGGAGCGATCAGATGGTCGGTCACGAAATTCCCCCTAGAGCAACGTGTAAGCGCGCAGAGCGCGCACTATAACTACTACTGGTGGCCATGGCTAGAGCCCGGACGGGCAGATGCCGGCGATTCGCCGGAGGTGCCCGAGCCGTCGCATGGTAACCGAGAACGCAGGGGAGGACTAGCTCGGACCGCTCATGCCACGGCGCTCCCGACGACGACGTGCGCAACGTCCGTCCGTGCCAGCGAGGGTACGAGGCGGGCAAGCGCCGCCGCCAGCTCCCCGGGCACACCGGTGGTGGTGAGCTGCACGCCTCCGGGACGAGGCTCCTGCACCATGCGCTGCACCTGTCGGGCCACGGCCGGAGCCGGGTCGATGACTCGAACCGCCGGCCCGGCGATGTCACGCACGATCGGCGCCAGAAAGGTGTAGTGGGTGCAACCGAGAGCGATGACATCGGCCCCGGCGTCCAGCAACGGCCGGACGAAGTTCGCCACGGCCGCAGTGGCCACCGGACCGGACACCAGGCCGTCCTCGACCATCGCGGCCAACCCGGGACAGGCCTGCGTGACCACCCTCACGTCGGTGGCATGGCGGTCGACCACGGTGGCGAACAGCTCGCCCTGGAACGTCGCCGTGGTGGCCATCACCCCGATCACGCCGGAGGCGGTGGAGAGTGCGGCCGGCTTCACCGCCGGCTCCATCCCCACGAACGGCACCTCGGGAAACTCGGCTCGCAGGTGGTGGAGTGCTGCAGCCGATGCGCTGTTGCAGGCGAGCACCACCACCTCGGCACCCTCGGCGATCAGGTGGCGGGTGATGGCTACCGACCGCCGGCGGACGTCACCCAGAGAGCGCTCGCCGTACGGGGCCCATGCCTGGTCGGCGACGTAGGTGATCGCTTGATCGCCCATGAGCGCGACCACCTGTTCCAGGACCGAGAGGCCGCCCACACCGGAGTCGAAGATCCCGACGCTCACGGCCGGCGATAGTCCACGACGTACGACGGCGTCGCCACACCGGGGTGCACCCGCTCGTCGGGGATCCCGGCATCGGCGACCATCCGCAGTGGCACGACGCCGCCCCACAGCGGCAGTGCGTAGTCCTCCTCGTCGTCGCCGGGTGGCCCGGTCCGGACCTTGGCCGATGCCTCGTCCAGGGGTACGGCCACGATGGTGGTCTGCCGCGCCTCGGCGTCGGTGGGCGCCCGGCCGTCGTCCCACCTCCCGCGCGCCACGTGCTCGACCACGGCCTCGAACGCGACGAGCTTCTCGTCGGCATCGGTCACCTCCCGTGCCTCGCCGAACACCATCACGGAGCGGTAGTTCATCGACGAGTGGAAGTGCGACCTCGCCAGCACGATGCCGTCGACGAGGGTCACCGTGACGCACACCGGGGCGCCTCCCTTGATGGAACGCAACATGCGGCTGGCCACCGACCCGTGCACGTAGAGGGTGTCACCGCGCCGGGCGTGAATGGTGGGGATCACCACCGGAGTGCCGTCGTGGACGAAACCGACATGACAGATGAGCGCCTCGTCCAGGATGGCGTCGATGGTGGCCCGGTCGTATGCCCCTCGCTCCCCCAGACGACGCACGGTGGCGCGGTCGCTCGGGGGTGACGCAGCGTCGGGGGCTTCGCTCATGGCACCGCAGCGTACCCCGGCATGGCCGCAGACTCGCTCATCGGTGGTGCGTGGATCGGTACGGTGTAGCGAGACGCGAGGAGGGAGCGACGATGTGCGTTGCAGACATCTCGAACGGACACCACCACCATCAGACTCATGGACTGGATCGCCGCAGTTTCGTCAAGGCGGCTGCGGCGGCGACGGTTGCCGGCGCTGCTGTGGCGGCTGCCGGGCCGGCAGCGACTGCGTTGGCCGTACCTCCGGGTCGCACAGTCGTCGATCTGACCCACCGGCTCGTGAAGTCGTTCCCGTCGTTCTTCGGCCCCCAGGCCTTGTTCGACGAGGTCATCTTCGACTACGACCCGGACGGCTTCTTCAGCAAGGAGTGGACGGTCTTGGAGCATATCGGCACTCACATCGACACCCCCGGTCACTTCTCCCAAGGGATGCCGCTCGTGGATCAGCTCGAGGTGGCCGACCTGGTGGCGCCGCTTGCCGTCATCGACATCAAGGACAAGGCATCGGCCGACCCCAATGCCACGGTGGAGGTCGATGACCTGCTCGCGTACGAGGACGCTCACGGTCGCATCCCGCGGCGAGCCCTTGTGGCCATGAACTCGGGATGGGCCGAGAAGGTCGACGACGGGGATGAGTTCCGGGGAGGCGTCGGTTTTCCCGACCTCAACTTCCCCGGGTTCAGCTTCGATGCGGCCGACTGGCTGGTCACGCACCGCAACATCGTGGGCATCGCCGTGGACACCATGAGCCTCGATCCGGGCAACTCGGCCGACTTCGCCGTGCATTTCGGCTTCCTGGCCTCCGGCCGGTACGGGATCGAGAGCCTCGCCAACCTCGACGCCGTACCCGCCGCCGGAGGACGGGCGTTCATCGGTGCCATTCCATGGGAGGACGGTTCGGGATCGCCCTGCCGAGTGCTGGCGCTGGTCTGAGCTCTCCGAGGACGATTCCCTCGGCGCACTGATCGAAGCCTTCGCGGCGCCGACGTCATCGGAGGTGAGCGGCGCTATCGTCGCGCGGTGAGCAGGAACACCGGTCCCTCGGTGGAACGGCGGGTCCGCTCCCGCCACAGAACCGCCACGATGGTCGCGATGGCGCTGCTTGCCGCCGGCTGTTCGGCCGGCATCGGCGCCACCGCAACCCCTCCGGCGACGTCGCCGGCTCCCCACCTCGTCCGTGCGCCGGACCTCGCCTCGGGCTCGAGCTCCGCTGCGGCCGCACCGGACACTTTCGAACCTCGTTCCACGTCGACCACCCGGGCCGCAGAGCCCGCAACCACGGCTCCGATCGGACCGACCACGACTGATGCTCCGACGACGCCGAATGCGCCGGTCACCACGACGGCACCGGCGGAGGACGTGCCGGTCACGATCCCGCCACCTGTGGAGGCCGCCGGCCCAGGGGCCGCACCGGCAACGGGCAATGCGGTATCGGCACCGGTCGCAACTCCGCCACATCGCGACCCGACCGTGCCGACGCCGACCACCAGCCTGGCGCCCGCGCCGTATTGGGGGACGATCAGCGAGATCGACGACGCCACCGCAGAGCGGATGGCGCCCGAGTGGCACAGCGGTTGCCCGGTGGCCCTGGCCGACCTCCGGCTGTTGACGCTCGCCCACTGGGACTTCCAGGGGGTGGTGACCGTCGGGGAGCTGATCGTCCACGCCGGCTATGCCGAAGACGTGGTCGCGGTGTTCGAGCAACTCTTCCGAGCCGGGTTCCCGATCCAGCGAATGGACATCGTGAGCGTCTTCGACGGTGATGACAACGCATCGATGGAGGCCAACAACACGTCGGCCCACAACTGCCGAACCATCGCCGGCACCAGCACCTGGTCCGAGCATGCGTACGGTCGTGCCATCGACATCAACCCGGTCCAGAATCCATACGTCTCCGGCACCACGGTGTTGCCCCCGGACGGGGCCGCCTACGTCGACCGGACGGGTGACCATCCCGGGATGATCCACGACGGAGACGTGGTCGTGCAGGCGTTCACCTCGATCGCCTGGTTCTGGGGTGGGTACTGGAGCTCGATCAAGGACTACCAGCACTTCTCGGCGACCGGCAACTGAGGCGTGATGGGTGCGTCCAGCCGCCCTGCGGCCAGGCCTCAGCTTTGCGGCACGAGCGGTTCGGTCTCGCTCCACTCTTCGCCACCGAAGTAGCGGGAAGCGAAGCCGACGCCGGCGGCCGTGAGCAACACGACATACACGGTCAGGTACAGCCACAGCAGGGAAACGGCGACGGTGCCCAGCACGCCGAACGTCGAACCAATGGGGAACGTGGCCAGGTAGAACCCGAACCCGGCACTCAGCACGCCGACGCCGAAGGTCGCCACTGCGGCGCTCACCGCCGGCCGAGGCACCGACTGCGGCGGCCCCCAGCGGTACACGGCGTACAAGAACAGAAACAAGCCGAAGGCCGCGGCGGGCAGACCCACGAGGACGCTGGCAATCCGAAACGCCTCGAACCCGGTGAGCTCGATGAGGAAGTCCACCGCGGTGGTCCCGGCCACCATGAGATAGGACACCAGGATGAATGCCGTGGCTCCCAACAATGTCAGGCCGATGCCGATGAGGCGGACCCGAGGCCCCCAGCGCCGCTCTGAGAGGTGCTCCACATTGCCCAGAGCCCGCTGGAGCGCACGCACGCCGCGTGACCCGCTCCACAAAGCGATCACCATCGACACCACCACGATGAGCCCACGCTGGCCGGCCACGAGGTCGTTGACGTCCAACAGCGTGTCGACGAAGAACTCGGCCACGTCCGGCGGCACCACGGCCTCGAGGGTGGTGCGGGTGCGGCGGACCGCCTCTTGGTCGCGGCCGATCAGCGAGGCCACGGTGGCCAGACCCAGGGCGGCGGGCACCAACGCAAAGAATGTGTTGAAGGCCACCGCTGCTGCCATCAAACCGGGATCGGCGGCGCTGAAGCGGTGCCAGAACCGGCGCGCCATGACGATACGGTCGAGCCACATGGCAGAGAGGCTAGGGGCCGCAGTCATTCTCACTAGTGCTATCGGGGCCTACACTCGCACTGCGTGCGACCTGCCGCAGCCCTCCTCGCCCTCTCCATGCTGCTCTCCTCGTGTGTGAGCGGGGTCGACGCGCCTGCGGCGGTGCCCGACACCCAACCGGCGCCGGCGGCCGAGGCCCTCCCCGTCACCACCACGTCCATGCCCGCCCCGACGACCACCACCACGCCGCCGCCTCCCGAGCCGCCGAACTCCGTGGGACGTCCGTGGGGCGTCGTGCCCGGGCTGACGATGTTCCGCGGCAACCCCACCCGCACGTTCTACGGCACCGGGCCCCGCCTGGAGGCACCGACCCTGGATTGGCGGTTCCCGCAGACGCCGATGTGTGGCGTGTCCTCGGTGGGGGGCGAAGACAAGGTGTGGTGCGGCTCGGGTTGGACCGGTCAACCGGTGGTGTGGAAGCGCTCCGATGGGGTCACCGAAGTGATCTTCGGGGCATACGACAAAGCCATTCACTTCCTCGACGCCGCCACCGGTGAACGCACCCGCCCCGATTTCCCCATGGGCGACATCGTGAAGGGCTCTGTGACGCTCGACCCCGACGGGTTCCCACTGCTCTACTCCGGCAGCCGCGACCCCCGCTTTCGCATCATCGCGCTCGATCAACCCGAGCCTCGCCTGCTCTGGTCCTTGGAGTCGTCCTCGGTGGACGGGATGTGGAACAACGATTGGGACTCCAATGCTGTCATCGTGGACGACGTCATGTATGTGGGAGGCGAGAACAGCTGGTTCTTCGCCATCAAGCTCAACCGTGGGTACGCCGATGATGGAGGTGTGACCGTTGCCCCCGAAGTCGTCTTCTCCATGCCGGCCTGGACGCCGGAGCTGCTGAGCGCCGTGGGCAGGCAACAGAGCATCGAGAGCTCCATCGCGGTGTATGAGGACCGTGCCTACTTCACCACATCGGCGGGCAGGGTGGTCGGCCTCGACACGTCTCGCATCGTCGAGGGTGAGGCTCCGGTGGTGTTCGACTTCTGGGCCGGTGATGACATCGACGCCACGCCCGTGTTGGACGGCGACGGCATGCTGTACGTGGGGGTGGAGATCGACCTGGCCACCCGCCGCGGGGGCGAGGTGGGCCAGCTCGTCAAACTCGACCCGTCGCTCCCCGAGGATCCGGTGGTGTGGAGCCTGGCGGTGCCCTCCGCAAATGGCGTGGCCGGCGGCATCTGGGCCACGCCCGCCCTCCACGGAGACGTCCTGTACGCCGCCACCAATCCCGGTGACTTGCTGGCCGTCGACACCGCCACGGGCGAGGTCCTGTGGCGTGACGATGTCGGTGTGTCGGCCTGGTCATCGCCGGTGATCGTTGCCGACACGTTGATCCTGGCGGTGTCCTGCTTCGAGTCCCCGGCGATACGCGCCTACGATGTGTCCGCTCCGGAGGCTCCTCAGCGCCTCTGGGAGATCCCACACCAAGGCGGCGGGTGCATCGAGTCCACGCCCGCGGTCTGGGACGGTCGACTCTACGTCGGGGCTCGGGACGGCTACTTCTACGCATATGACGGCTAACGAGATCTTCCAGAAGGTCTTCCGCATCGGCCTCGGCACCATCCTCATGGTGGCCGGGGTGACCGCCGCCCTCGGCACGGTCCTGGGGTTCTTCGGATCGCTCTATTGGTTGTTCGATGTCTTTGGCAGCTTCCGCGCCCAATACACCATCGTGCTCGTGATCGTGGGCATCGTCTACGGAATCATCTA
Source organism: Acidimicrobiia bacterium (assembly GCA_041581135.1). GTDB lineage: Bacteria > Actinomycetota > Acidimicrobiia > Spongiisociales > UBA5794 > JBFGCM01. The sequence goes on along the minus strand of JBFGCM010000065.1, from coordinate 1,870 downwards.
CGGGCGCACCGTCAGCTTTGTCTTCTTCGGGGCGGCGCTGCTCAACGTCATCGTCATGTTCCCGTTGTTCTTCGCCAACCAGCCCGACGGCCGCAGCGACGACCTCGAGATCGTCGCCTTCAACGTGCAGGCCGGAAACCCCGACCGCGGTGCCGTGATGGCGTACCTCCTGGCGCAGGACGCCGATCTCGTCGTGCTGTCCGAGAGCAGCACCGACTGGGAGGACGCCGTACGCCGGTCCGACATGGACTACCACATCGCCGTGGGGCGGACCGCGCGTCGCTCCTTCGGGGTCACCCTGCTGTCCAAGGAGCCCGTTGAGAACTTCGAGGTGACCACCCTCGAAGGGGTACAGGTGGTCACGGCCGTCGTGCAGGTGGGTGGTGAGTCCACGACGGTGATCGCGGTGCATCCGCCCGCCCCCACCAACCGGGAGAACGCAGAACAACGGGACGCGGCGCTGGAGCGCGTCGCGTTGTTGGCAAGCTCCCAGATGGGCCCCGTCGTCGTCGTCGGCGACCTCAACGCCACGCCGTGGAGCCACGCGTTTCGCACCTTGCAGCGCATCGGCGACCTCACCAACACGCAGCGAGGCTATGGTCTGCAACCGACCTGGCCGGGTGACCGTCCCTGGGCTGCGGTCCCCATCGACCACGTGCTCGTCTCGGACGAGCTCACCACGGTGGCTCGCAGCACCGGGCCGCTGCTGGGGAGTGACCACCGCCCCCTCAAAGTGACCATCGCCCTCGCCAAGTGACCCAACCGTCCGTCCAAGCGTAGGAAGCAACGCCATGACCGTCCCCACCCACCCGGACCACCCCGCCGTGCCCGACTACTCGGCGGTGACCGCCGATGTCGTCGAAGCGGTCACCAAGGAGGCCATCCGTGCGGCCGACGCGCTCGTCGACGCCGTAGCCACTGCGGCTGCGACCAGCTGGGAGGCGATCATGGCCACGCTCGAGCATGCCACCACGGTGGTGTCCGACAGCTATGGACGTGGGGCCTTCATGGCGCGGGTACATCCCGATCCGGAGGTGCGGGAACGGGGTACCGCGATGGAAGAGCTGCTCAGCAAGTGGGGCAACGACCTGATGTTCCGCAGCGACCTGTATGCGGCGGTCAAGCGGTTCGCCGAATCAGACGCGGCGGCAACCCTCCCCGCCGACCGGAAGCGGCTCGTCGACTTCTGGATGCGTGACTTCCGTCGCGCCGGCCACGAATTGGACGAAGCCGCCCGTGACGAGCTGCAGCGACTGCAGGATCGTCTCATCGAGCTGCAAGTGGAGTTCGGCCGCAACCTCGACGAGTGGGAAGACCACCTGGATCTCACCCGCGAACAAATGGAGGGGCTGCCGGAGGAGTACATCGCCACGTTGCGGCCCGGTGACGCTCCGGACACCCATCGCGTCTCGATGGACTACCCGGAGTACGTGCCGTTCATGGAGCAGGCGGCCGACCGGGATCTGCGCCGGCGTATGCAGTTCAAATTCTGGAACCGAGCGGCCGACGAGAACCGGCCGCTGCTTGCCGAGGCCGTCGAGGTCCGCAACCGGATCGCCACGATCCTCGGCTACCCCACCTGGGCCCATTACGCCATGGAAGTGAAAATGGCCAAGGAGCCCGACACGGTCGTGGACTTCTACCACAGCATCTCGCCGGGGCTCGAGAAGAAGGCCGCCGAAGAGCGGGAAGTCGTGACCGAGCTGTTCGGTCGGGACCACCCCGGGGAAGCCCTGTCGGCGTGGGACTGGTCCTTCTATCACAACCAGCAGAAGAAGCACGACTATGGCGTGGACGCCAACGCAGTGGCCGCCTACTTCCCCCTCGTGAGCGTTGTCGAAGGGATGTTCGACCTCACCGGCGACGTATT
>JBFGCM010000064.1:0-22332 GCA_041581135.1 Acidimicrobiia bacterium | reverse complement strand
GAAGTAGCGCACAACGCAGCAGGTCATTCGCCCGGTCGCGGGCTGCGGTCGAAGCCCACGTGGGCATTGTGAGGCGCCGCGACCCGCTCGCCGATGCGGCTCGCCCGGGTTCGACCCCCCGGATCGACCGACACCGATCACGCGAAGATGCCGCCCGAAGGCGGCCTCTTCGATCCCTGGAGAGGTCTGCTCAGAGCAGATCCTGCTCGCGAATGCCGAACGAAGGATGGCGGAGGCGGCACAGGGCCAGCTTCTCTAGCTGACGGATCCGCTCCCGGGTGAGGTTGAACTCCTCCCCGATCTCCTCGAGGGTTCGCGGGACACCGTCATAGAACCCGTAGCGCAGCGCCAGGATGCGACCCTCCCGATTCGGGAGGCGCTCGATGGACTTGCGCAGGCTGTCTGCGATGTCCAGCTCCTCGGTGACACGTACCGGGTCCGCGGCGTCCTCGTCTTCGATGAAGTCCCCGAGCTGTGCGCCGTCCTCGCCGACCGGCTGCTCGAGCGAGACGGTGTCGGCAACGCCGAGGGCGAGTTCCACCTTGTCCACCGAGACACCGGCCTCCTCGGCGATCTCTTCGGGCTTGGGCTCACGGCCCAACTCCGCCTTGAGGCTCGCCTGGGCGGCGCGGACCGCCGCCAGCGTGTCGTGGAGATGCACCGGGATGCGCACGGTGCGGGACTTGTCGGCAATGGCCCGCGTGATGGCCTGCCGGATCCACCACGTGGCGTAGGTGGAGAACTTGAAGCCCTTGCGCCAGTCGAACTTCTCGACGGCACGGATGAGGCCCAGGTTCCCCTCCTGGATGAGATCGAGGAAGTCGATGCCCGACGTGTTGGCGTACCGGCGTGCGTTGGCGACGACCAGGCGGAGGTTGGCGGTGAGGAATGCGTCCTTGGCCTCCTTGCCGTGCCGCACCTTGCGACGCAGCTCCATCTCTTCCTTCTTGCCGGAGTAGTCCTTGTCCGCCATGCGCTGCTCGGCCTCTTGACCGGCCTCGATCTTCTGGGCGTAGTCGACCTCGTTCTCGGCGGTGAGGAGCTCGTACTCACCGATCGCGGTGAGGTACTGCGAGACGAGGTCGGTGGTGAGCCGGCCGCGCTCGTCGGTGAGCTTGTTCTTGTCTCGGTCGCGACGGGTCCGACTCAGCGTGTCGCGATCGATACGCTCTTTGGCGTCCTCACGATCGCGAGCTGCTTGCTTGAGGGCGTCGGCACCCTTGCGCGTCTTACTACTGACTGCCACGGAAGACCTCCAGGGGGGATGTGGATGTCTTGTGAACGAATTCACAAAGTCAGGTCTAATTCAATATCACACAGAGCAGTTGATTTGTGAACCCCCTTTTTTCAAACAGGGGTTTTCCACAGGCTCTGAGAGTAAAACGCCAGCGTGCAGGCGATTTATGCCCGTTCGGACCCACTTTTCCACCGCATCGCCGACGCCGGTTATCCACAGGATGGCTACGCACCGCATCCGACGGCGTGCCCTCAGCGCTCGTCTAGCGTGGTGAGATGCCGAATCGACTCGCCGCCGCCTCCAGTCCATATCTGCTCCAGCATCGGGACAATCCTGTGGATTGGTGGGAGTGGGGCCCGGACGCATTCGCCGCCGCCAAGCGCCGCGACGTGCCCGTGTTGCTCTCGGTCGGCTACTCGGCGTGCCATTGGTGCCACGTGATGGCCCACGAGTCGTTCGAGGATCCTGCCACCGCCGCCATCATGAACGACCGGTTCGTCAACGTGAAAGTGGACCGGGAGGAGCGACCCGACGTCGACCGCATCTACATGGACGCGGTGCAGGCGATGACCGGCCGGGGTGGGTGGCCGATGACGGTGTTCTTGACCCCCGCCGGCAAGCCGTTCTACGCGGGCACGTACTTCCCCAAGGACGATCTCCACGGCCATCCGTCGTTCACCCGGGTGCTGCTGGGCGTGAGCGAAGCCTGGCAGGAGCGGCGCGGCGAGCTCGATGAGCAGGCAGAGCGCCTCACCGAGGCCATCACCCGTTCTTTGCCTCCGGGGGACCTGCCCGGTTCCGACGTGGTGACCGCCGCCTTTGCCCAGCTGCAAGCCACCTACGACGCCGAGCACGGAGGGTTCGGCGGTGCCCCGAAGTTCCCGCAGGCGCCGACCCTCGAACTGCTGCTCCGACTCGCCGGCCACGAGCCGGAAGCCGCCTCGATGCTGGAGTACACCCTCGAGCGCATGGCCCGGGGTGGTATCTACGACCATGTCGGCGGCGGGTTCGCCCGGTATGCGGTGGACCGTATCTGGCTGGTCCCCCACTTCGAGAAGATGCTGTACGACAACGCGTTGCTGGCGAGGGTCTATCTGCGGGCGGGCCAGGTGCTCGACCGGGGCGACTTCCACGAGGTCGCCGTCGACATCCTCGAGTACGTGCTGCGAGACATGACCCACGCCGACGGCGGCTGGTACTCCGCCGAGGATGCCGACTCGGAGGGAGTAGAAGGCAAGTTCTACGTGTGGAGCCGCACCGAGTTCGACGACGTCGCTCAGGAGGTCGCAGGAGAAGCGGCCGCCGCCGTCGCCGAGCACCTGGGCGTCACCGAGCAAGGCAACTTCGAAGGGGCCACGATCCTCCACCGCGCCGTAGCGGTCGAGGAGGTCGCGGCCGCCCATTCGGTCGACATCGAGGAGTTGCGGCGCACCACGGAGGCGATCCTGCTCGCACTCCGCGTCCGTCGCGACGCGAGGGTCCGGCCGGGGTTGGACGACAAGGTCATCACGGCATGGAACGGTCTCGCCCTCCGAGCCTTCGCCGAGGCGGGAGCGGTGCTCGACGAGCCCCGCTATCTGGACGCCGCTCGCGCCAATGCTCGCTTCGTCCTGAGAAGGCTGCGGCGCGACGACGGCCGGCTCCATCGCTCATGGCGTGCGGGCAACGCCACGGTGTTGGGATTCTGCGACGACTATGCCGCATACGCGCTCGGGCTCTACACGCTGTACGCCGCCACCGGTGAAGCCGAGTGGTTCACCGCGGCCGAGGATCTGGTCGCCGGCATGATCGAGCTCTTCGCCGATCCGGAGGGTGGGTTCTTCGCCACCGGTGGCGATGCCGAGGAGCTGATCACTCGACCCAAGAACCTGATGGACAACCCGACGCCGTCCGACAACGCGCTGGCAGCCGAGGCACTGGTCGTGCACCGGGCCTATACCGGCGCAGGTGGTGACCTCCTCGAGGGAGTGCTGCGCGCAGCCGCCCGGTTGCTCGAGCACTACCCGACGGCCGCCGGACACCTCGCGGCCGTCATGGAGACCCTGCATCGTGGCGTGAAGGAGGTCGCCATCGTGGGCGAGCGGCCCGAGACATTGAGCCGAACGGTGTGGGAGCAGTTCCGGCCAGGCTGCGTGCTGGCGCAGGGACCTGGACCGGCGCCGCTCCTGCGCGACCGCCCACCTCTCGACGCTCCGGCCACCGCGTACGTCTGTCGCGATTTCATGTGTGAGCGGCCGGTCACCGACGCCGAACGGCTCCGGGAATTGCTCCGATCCTGAACGACGCGGAACCGCCGCATTGGACTCGGCGTGCCGTACAGTACGCGCCGTGATGACCCTCGAAGCCACGTGCATCCACTGCGGAACCGACCGCCCCCGGGCTGCTGCCGTGTGCCCTCGGTGCGGCAACCCCTGGATCGACCGGCCCCTCGTCGATGAACCGTCCACGGTCGGGCCCACCCAGTACGTGCCGCCTCCCCTCCCGGAACGGCGCACCGGGGCCGGCTTCCTCAGGACGACGGCGATGGTCGTCGGCGTCGCCCTCTTGTTGTTCGGCCTCTTCGATGTGGGACGGCGGTTGCTCGACTCCGACGCCACCACGGCGAGTCCTCCCACCACCTCGGCCCCGGTCGCCGCGACCACGACACCACCAGCCACCGACCCACCTCCCACCACCTCCCCGCCACCGGAGTCGACCACGATCGCTCCGACGACGACCTCGAGTGTTCCCCAACTCGGGCTGCCGCCTCCGGGTGACGCGGTGGCACTGTCGGATCTCGGCCTCGGCGCCTTCGCCCTCGGCGTGCTCGACTTCGACGACCCGGCGGACGACGTGATCGCCACGCTCCTCGCCACGTTCGGACCGGCCGACACCTACGAGGAGATCTCCGCGGGCTACGGCCTGTGTGGAGCGGGCTCGATCGCCCGGTGGGGGCCGCTCACCGCCGTGTTCGACGAGGGACGCTTCGTCGCCTACCGGCTCGAAGGTGGCCAGCCCGAGCACGAAGCATCCGACCTGGCGACCCTCTCGGGCGCCAGGCTCGGCGACGACATGGAGCGCCTGGAGGCCATCTACGCTCGTTTCGACACCCAGGTCACCGACGCCCGATACACCGTCAACCGCCAGAGTGACGGTAGAATCCTGCTGTGGGGACCGGTGGTCGACGGCGCGGTGGGGGGTATCTACTCGGCGAACCCATGCGACGCCGGCACCGACTGAACGATCTCCCGCCCACGCAAGGCGCCACTTACCGACGTCTCACCACCACGACCCACCAAGGCGCCCATTGCTCGTAACCAGAACTACCGTCTCGCACTGGACATGACGACACCTCACTCCATCCCTCTTCGGCCTCGCTGGCACGCCTGGGTCGCCAACGGTTTCTCGTTCCTGGTCGGTTTCGGGCTGTTCGCTTGGCTCCTGACCAGGTTCGGCGGCATCGCCGAGGTGCTCGCCAGCGGCGTGGTGGCGACCGCGGTGACCGCCCTGCTCTGGTGGCTCACCTGGCAGTTTCTCGGCAGCATCTCGACGCGGCTGCCCGGGACGCCGATCGCATCGGTTCCCGACTTCCGCAAACGTGTTGCCGGACCCGCCCCGGCGCTGACCTCACCTGGATCGGCCTACGGCATGGTGTACCGCGATGCGGTGGCGCGCCTGGAGGCGGACACCCACGGCCAGGTGCTCCTGGTGACCGCACCCTCGCCCGGGCAGGGGGCGACCACGACGGCGTTGAACCTGGCGATCGCCGCCAGCCGGGCCGGAAGACGAGTGCTGCTCGTCGACGGTGACGTGAACGGCGAGGGCCTGTCACGGTACGCCGGCCTGGGCGACAGCCCGGGACTCACCGATCTCGCCGCCGGCAACGCAGACCTCAGGGCCTGCGCCCGCCTATGGCACATCTCGCCACGCAATCGCCTTCCGGTGATCCCGTCCGGTTCCACGAACGGCGCCACGCCCGACCTCCGCACCATGACGTTGGCCGACGCGTTGGACCGCATCACCGAACGCGCCGACCTGGTGCTCGTCGATGCTCCGCCGGTCCTGTGGAGCTCCACCACCGAGGACCTCGCCGCCCACGCCGACGGCACGGTACTGGTGGTGGGCAATCGAACCCGAGCCGCGGCCGTGGCCGAGGCACACGCCAAGATGGAGGCGATGGGAGCGCCGGTCGTCGGCCACGTGGTCAACCGGTCTTCGCGCCGGGCCGGCGGCGGCGGCCGCGTGGGGAATCTCCTGCTTCGGTTCCTGAGCGTCTTCGCCCTGCTCCTTCTCACCTATGGTCTGTGGGCCGGCTATCAGCTCTACGACTCGTGGCGGAATCTGGAGACCGTTCCGTTCGACCCCGTGGCGGCCCGGGACCAGCTCGCCGCCCAAGCCACCGTGACGGGAGGCGAGGAGATCGAGCCGGAGATCGAGGCGAGCCTCGCGCCAGCGGTGCCCATCAGCGGCGATCCGTTCGAGGCCTACCTCGTGATTGGTAGTGATGCGCGCGAGGAGATCGGTGGCGCTCGCGCCGATGCGATCGTGCTGATGCTGATTCCGCGGGACGGCAGCGAACCGGCCATCGTGTCGCTGCCGCGAGACCTCTACATCACGAACCCATGCAACGCCGAACGTGCCCAACGCATCAACGCGAACCTCAATGGGTGCGGCGCCGTGTCAGGCCCCAACGTGATGGCCCTGGCCGTCGAGGACTTCACCGGCATCGCAGTCGACCACGCCATCCTCTTCGACTTCGAGGGCTTCGCCGACGTCATCGACGAGGTGGGCGGCTACGAGATCTGCGTTGACCACCGCACTCGAGACATACCCTCCGAGCTGGACATACCGGCAGGCTGCACCATCGCGGACGGGGAGACGACACTGGCGTGGGTTCGCTCCAGGAGCACCCAGCAGCTGGTCGACGGCACGTGGAAGTCGGTATCGGGTGTCAACGACCTCACCCGCAACCAGCGCCAGCAGGAGGTGATCCTCGACATGTTCAGCCGAATCGGCCAGTTCGGCACCCTGAACGAGCTCACGGGGGTGGTCGCCCAGCTCTCCCACGCGTTCACGCTCGACGACAACATCTCCTTGGCCGATGCCGCCAACCTGGCTTGGGACCTGCGGGGCATCGATCCGGCCACCATCAAGCGACTCACGATCCCGGTCGAGGGCTACGTCACGTCCGCAGGCGCCCAGGTGCTGCTCCCGACGGTGGCGTTCGAGACCATCCTCACCGAGGCCTATCCCGATCTCGCCACCGCCTCGTGACGACCCCATGACACAACCGCCTACGGAACCCCCTTCGGCCTACAAAGAGCTCTCCGACCTGACGGGGAAGGAACCGGTGAGCTACCTGGACGATCCGGGAACGCCGCCGGCGACACCGCCCCGCAATCCCTTGATCGTGGGGCTCCTGGTGCTGGCGCTCCTGTTCGTGATCACCATCACCGCGTTCCAACTGCTCCGACCCCGCGACTCGGCGACGACCGCAGACGACGGGCTCACCACGCTGATCACCGCTGCAGGCTCCGAGCCAGACACCACCCTGCCCCCCACGACGGTGAGCGACGACGCACCTGATGCCACGGCGCCTGCGGCGACCATCGTCCCGGTTGGCGAGCCGATCCCGCTCGAAGACCTGCAGCTGGCCGTCAACAGCATCGGCCCCATCGCATTCGGCACCGCAGCCGACCAGGCCCTCGGTCGCCTGGTGGCGAGCCTGGGCGATCCCGACGACGACACCGGGCCGATCCTCTCCACCGGCGAGCATGGCTCATGTGTGGGGGTGATGGAGCGAGTCGTCCGGTTCGGGCCGCTGTCGGTGCTGCTCAACGACGACGCAGAGGGCGTGTCGGTGCTGGCCGGCTACCGGCTGGATCTGTCGGCCGGCGCGTTCATCTCACCTGCCATCAACCTCACCACGCTGAGCGGGCTCAAGGGAGGCGACACGATCGACACCTTGGAGGACGTGTACTCGGGGTTCGTGATCGAGTACGTCGAGCACGACCAGTTCGGCGAGGTCTACGAGCTCCATCGCCGCGCCGACAACGCCCTGCTGCTGTGGGGACCCATCACCTCGCGAGACCCCGACGGCCAGATCCTCGGCATCTTCTCTCCGGATCCCTGCCCGCAGGGCGGCTGACAGGCGGGTTCGACCGGTCGCGCATCGGGCGGCATCCGGCCAACTAAGATCGCCCGGTCGTGAAGAGACTCACCGCCACCATCGCCGGCGCCGTCGCCGGTCTCGTCGTCGCCGCATTCTTCATGGCCTTCTTCGGGAGCGTCACTGCGCTGGAGACAGTCGACGCAGTCCCGCTGATCGGGGGTCGGGCACGTCCGATGTTCCAGATGACGACCGGCGCCTTCTACCTCCTGACGATCTTCCTCGGGCTCATTGCCGGGGCCCTGATTGCCCTGGTCATCGTCGCTCTCAGCAAGGAGCGTCGGCCGGAGGAGGCGGACTTTCCGTTCTCCGCGTTGCTGCCGATGACGGCAGTGCTCGGAGGGCTACTCGCCTACACAGCGATGCGTGCAGGTATCGGGGCGGCCGGCAGCATCGAAACCGGCGTGATCACGATCTCGGTGTTCCGGATGCTGGTGACGACCGCCGTCGCCGGCGCCGTCATCGGCGCGATCATCGGCTGGACCTCAGACGCCCTGGTCAACCCTGCCTTTCTCGGCCTGGAGGGGGTCGCGTGGCCGAAGAGCCGCGCCGAGTTCATCCGGGCGGCGATGGGCACCATGCTGCCGCCATTCGCCGCGATCATCGCCATGGCCGTGGTAGCCGTCATCCTGGCCCAGATCCTCCTCGCCGCCGCTGAGGCGTTCCAGCTGGGCGCGGTCGTCGTGGCCAGCGTCCTGGCTGCGCTGGTCCTCGCCGGCGCCTCCGCGCTGGCCTACCGGCCGATGGGCAGCAACGAGGACACCGACGCCGCTGCGCCGCAGTAGCGCTCAACCGGCGTCAACGACCTCCAGCGCCAGGGCCGTCCCGTCGACGACCTCATAGCGCACCTCCACGGGCTCGCCGGAACGCAGATGGTCGGTGAGGTGGCTCATCGGGCCGCCGTCGAACAAGGCATCCGGTGAAGGCTCGAAACGCACATCGCCCTCGGGCGTCCGCAGCACGAACCAGTCGACCCCGGACAGGCCACCCTCCACCTCGATCACCGTGCCCTCGACGTGCTCGCCCACCTCGTCACCCCCGCAACCCGGGAACATCAGCAGAAGGACGAGGACCGGAGCAACACGCGTCAGAAGGCGTCTGCGACCCGACGACTTGCGCCGCGGTGTCACTTCGGAACGGGTACCGGTCGGCTGTGGCGCTGTTCTTCAGCGAACCAGGTGAAGAACACGATGCCGATGGCGGTCCACAGAACGAGGCCGCCGCCGAGCTTCATGATGAGACCCGCCACCGTCTGGTCGGCCACCGTGGACCAACCGAAGAGCTTGGGGAATCCGTCGTAGATGTCATAGACCGGGCCCGTGGCCAACGTGAAGAACGCCGCCGGCACCGTGGGAACGAGCGACTGCAAGAACAGGTAGCCCATGCGACCCAGCGGCGGCAGGCGAGGCAGGTCCGGCACCGGCCCGATCACCGGCCACCACATGAGCAACGCGGTGAGGAACAGCGCCAGGTGCACGGAGAAGTGGGCCAGATCGGACGTGAGCATGGCTTCCAGGATCGGCTCATAGTGCAACCCGGCGAGCACCGTGTTGAACAAGACGAGGGCGATGATCGGCTTCGTCAGGATGCGAAGCGCCGGGAGGATGGGCCTCACCACGACGCGCATCAGCCACCAGGGCACGCCCAGCAGGATGAGTGGTGCCGCAATCAGGGCCATCACCACGTGCTCGGTCATGTGGAACGTGAAGAGGCTGCGCTCGCCGATGTCGTGCACCGGCCAGCTGGAGACGATGAGCAGCAGGGCGAGACCGAGGTAGAAATACGACCGCTGAGCCCGCGTCACCACGGCTTCTCCTCGCGGCGCGTAGAGCTCGGCGAGGCGCCGGATGCCCAGCTCGTAGCCCACGGCCAGGCCGAGGATCAGCCCGTAGGTGTCGAGGTGCGGGTGCCAAGCGAGGATCTCTGACACGGCCGCTCCCACTTACACGAGAGCGTGGAAGGTGGCAAGCACCACCAGGAACAGCAGCGGGGCGCCGATGAGCCCGAAGAGGAAGAACCCCCGGAAGAGCTTCCGGTCGAACTTCAAGTGCATGAACCACCCGACGACGGCACCGAACTTGATCGCCGACAGCGTGAGCAGGATCGGTGCGATCACCGGATCGAGGGCATCGACGTACGCCACCGCCACCTCGATGGCCGTGATCACACCCAGGAACAGCGCGATGAGCCAGTAGGTGCGAGGAGTCGGTTCGGCGTGTCCTGGAGCAGCCATGGAATCAGACCTGGAGAAGGTAGACGACGGTGAAGATGACGATCCAGACGATGTCGACGAAGTGCCAGTAGAGCCCCACGAGCTCCACGTTCAGCCCCTCGTGGTGGTTGAGCTTGCCGGAGAGGCTGAGCACGAACATCCCGAGCAGCATGATCACACCGATGGCCACGTGGGCGCCGTGGAAGCCGGTGAGCACGTAGAAACTCGAGCCGAACGGGCTGGTAGACAACTTCAGCCCCTCGTGGACGAACTCGGTGAACTCGAAGATCTGGCCGGCCAGGAACAGCCCGCCCAGGGTGGCGGTGGCCAGGATCCAGATACGAGCTCGACGCATGTCGTGACGGTGGAACGCGTGATGAGCCAGCACCATGGTGAGCGAGCTCATCAGCAGGATGAACGAGCTCGCCGACGTGAAGGGGATGTCGAAGATCTCGGTGGCCGTCGGACCATCCCGGGTCTCACTGCGATAGAGCAGGAAGGTGGAGATCAGCGCGCCGAAGAACATGCACTCCGACCCGAGAAAGACCCACATGGCAGCCTTGCGGGTGTAGGTCATGTCGTGATGATCGGCCCCATGCTCGCCGTGACCGTCACCCAGCACGTCGTGGACCACCGCCTCAGCCACGCCGCACCGCCTCAGCCACGTGCACCTCAGACATAGTACGGCTCCCGCTGGCTGGGTTCGGTGGCCCACCCGAAGAATGCCCACATCGCGATCACGCCGCCGATGGCCACGGCGATGAACCCCACCGGTTGATACACGAGTCCGTAAGAGGCGACCACCAAGCCGAAGGAGGCGGCCACCGGGTAGTAGGACGGCGACGGCATGTGGATGGACTCGCGGTGCTCATCGACCTCGCTGTCATCGGGCGGACCCGTGATCACGGTGGAGGCGCCACCGGCGACCGGTTGGAGCCGCACCGGACGGCCCTCCTCGTCTTCGGCGTACTTGCGGTGCCAGAAGTCGTCCAAGTGCTGCACGATCGGCACCTCGTCGAAGTTGTGCACCGGGGGCGGCGACGGGATCGACCACTCCAAGGTGCGGCCGTCCCACGGATCGGGACCCGACGGTTCGCCGTGGCGCAGGCTCCGGATCAGATTCCACGTGAACACCAGGAACGAGATGGCGATGAGCACCGTGCCGAGGGTGGCCATGCCGTTCCAGAACTCCCAGCCGAGACCCTCCGGGTAGCGGTACGTTCGACGCGGCATGCCGTTGAGCCCCAGGATGTGCATGGGACCGAACGCGAGGTTGAAGCCGATGAGCATCGACCAGAAGTGCCACTTGCCGAGCAACTCGGAGAGCATGCGGCCGGTCCACTTCGGGAACCAGTAGTACACCCCGGCGACGAAGCCGAAGATGGCACCACCGAAGAGCACGTAGTGGAAGTGGGCGACCACGTAGTAGCTGTCGTGCTGCTGCGTGTCGGCGGGCACGATGGCGTGGGTGACGCCGGAGAGGCCCCCGATGATGAACATCGCGATGAAGCCCAGGGCGAACAGCATCGGGGTCTTCAACCGCAACACCCCGCCCCAGGTCGTACCTATCCAATTGAATATCTTGATGCCGGTTGGTACGGCGATGAGCATCGTCGACACCGCGAAGCCCGCCTCCGCCAACGGTCCCATGCCGGACGTGAACATGTGGTGGCTCCACACGCCGAAGCCTTGGAAGGCGATGGCGGCTCCTGCGAAGACCACGAAGGCGTAGCCGAACAGCGGCTTGCGCGAGAACGTGGGCAGGATCTCCGAGACGATCCCCATAGCCGGCAAGATCAGCACGTAGACCTCAGGATGGCCGAACAGCCAGAACAGGTGCTGCCACAACAGTGGGTCGCCGCCGGCAGCCGCCTCGTAGAACAGCGTGCCGAAGTTCCGATCGAAGAACACCTGAAAGAGCCCCACGCCGATGATGGGGAGGCTGAAGATGAGCAGGAAGGCGGTGATGAGCGACATCCACACGAACACCGGCATCCGCATGAGGGTCATTCCAGGTGCCCGCATCGTGAAGATGGTGGCGATGAAGTTGGCCGATGCCGCGATGGAGGCGACGCCCAGGAACTGCAGTCCCAGCGCCCAGAAGTCCATCCGCACCACCTCGACGATCTCGATGGACAGCGGTGCGTACCCGAACCAGCCACCGTCGGCGCCTCCGCCCAGTACGAACGAGCTGTAGAGGAAGATGCCACCGAAGAAGAACACCCAGTAGCTGAAGGCATTGAGCCGGGGGAACGCCACGTCGCGGGCACCCAGCATGATCGGCAGGAAGTAGTTCGTGAACGCAGCGGCGAGCGGCATCACCACCAGAAACACCATCGTGAGACCGTGCATCGTGAAGAGCTGGTTGTAGGCATCGGCCGACAACACCGTGCCGTCGGCGCTGGCCAACTGGAACCGGACGAGCATCGCCTCGAGACCGCCGACGGCGAAGAAGAAGAACGCGGACATCCCGTAGAGCAAGCCGATGCGCTTGTGGTCGACCGTGGTGATCCACGACCACAGCCCCGTAGGACCGGTCGACACGAAGCTGGCTTCAGACGTCGCTACTGCCGCCACGGACTACTCCCAGCTCTCCAAGAGCGCAATGAGCTCATCGATCTCGCTTTCATCCAAACCGAAGTTGGGCATTCCGAGGATACGCGTCGCCGGCGGTGGGACGCCAAGCGTATCGGCACCCTCGGCCGCTGCCATCACACAGGCGACATCGTCTCCTGAAGCCTCGGCCACCAAGGCCTCATCGAGCAGGGAGGAGGCTCCGTCGAACTCGGCCTCTCTCAGCTCCCGATCACCCTCGGAGAACCCGTCTTCGTGGCTGAGGTCGTCCTCCAGCTCGTCGAGACCTTCCCGGAGCAGTTCGATCTGGGGTGCGCAGCCGAGCGGCGCGATGATGTTCCGGTCGGGGTCCATCGGCTTGATGCTCGCCGGCTCGCGCAACCACTGGCGGAGGTCCATGTGATCGGCGACGTTCTCGAACGTGGCACTCCCGAAGGAGCTGCGGCTTCCAAAGTGGCCGAGATCGGGCGCCAAGTCGGCGAACACCCCGTTGACGTGGCCCACCGGTCCCAGGGTGGTGACACCGAGCTCCGGGTCGTCGACCGTGGCGTTGTGACACGCGGTGCAGACGTTGACGAACGTCTCATATCCGGCGCCGGCGAGCCCGTCGGTGGGAACGGCGGCGGGTGTCAGCTGACTGTCCACCCACGCCGCGTAGTCCTCCGCCGAGTCGACGAACACTCGCAGCCGCATGTCGGCGTGGGCGAGACCACAGAACTCGGCGCACTGGCCGGGGTGGAACGTCTCGGTGGGTTCGAAGGCCTCGAGAGTCAAGTTGGTGACCCGACCGGGCACCACGTCCCGCTTGCCGTTGAGCTTGGGTACCCAGAAGCTGTGGATGACGTCGACCGAAGTCATCTCCAGGTTGACCTTGGTGTCGGCGGGAATGTGCAGCTCGTTGGCCGTCGTGAAGCCTTCGGGATACTGGAACTCCCACCACCACTGATGCCCGATCACCTGGATGGTGAGGACGTCCGGCCCCTCCGGCACCTCTCGGATGTTGAAGAGGGTGGCGAGCATGGGTACCGACAGCCCGGCGAGCAGCACGGCGGGGATGATGGTCCAGATGATCTCCAGCCGGGTATTGCCGTGCAGCTGCTTGGGGCGGCGCTCGTCACCGGGACGCTCTCGGAAACGGAAGATGGAGATGACGAGGGCGGCCTCCACCAGCACGAACACCACGACGGCGATCCAGAAGACCAGCAGCCACAGCTGATCGATCTCCTCGGCGATGGGGCCGGCAGGATCGAGCGTCGTCTGTGGGCCGGACCCCGAGCAGGCCGCCAGCAGCAACAGCAGCGGGAGCGCCACCACCCAGCGCCGAGGACGTACTGGCGCGTCGACTGCCGCGTTCGCGCCCCGCTGAGGACGGCCCATCACGTCGTGTGTCTCTGCGGCAACTGGCTCCACCGGCCGAATCGTAACCTTGGGCGTTTCCGATCGAAAATACTCACGAGAGATGGGCCTCCAACTCGGCCACGTCGAGCACGCCCTCGAATTTGGCGACGACGTTGCCGTCGGCTCCCACCACGAAGACCCACGGTTCGGTGTTCAGGCCCCATTCGATGACGGCCGGGGCCAGCTTGTCGGGGCCCGGGAGCACTCCGGGCTCGAAGTCTTCGTAGATCTCGACATGCACGAAGTTGACGTCTGGATGATCTCGGGCGATCGACTTCACGTCCTCCAGCATCGGTCCACATGCGGCCGTCTGGCAGAACGCCGGTGTGGCAAAGATGATCACGCTGGGCCGGCCCGAGGTCACGGCCTCGGCGACGCTCACCTCGTAGAACCGGGGATCCGGCCTGCGGTCGGTGGTGATGTCCTCGAGCGGCCCGTCGTGGACCGTCAACGAAGGCGAGGCCGGCGCCGCCTCACCGATCGCGGGGGTGAACGGGTCGACGCGCACCTCGAAAGGGACCGGCTCCAAGGCATCCCCGCCGGCCGGCCTCGCCTCGACCAGCCAGATGCCTGGGCGGTCGAACTCGGCGGCGACGCGATAGAGACCGGAGCCCTCGGGGACGATCCAGACGAACGATCCGGCGGTCGTCTGCGAGGCGTCGGGATCGTCCGCGGGGTACAGCGCGAACTCGACTTCGACATCCGGCCCCCCGAGGCGGGCTCCCTCTGGGGTCGCCAATCCCACCAGCAGTCGCTCCGTCCCGGTGGCGAGATCCGACGACGCCACGACGGCGATGGTGTCAGAAGCTGCTCCCGGCAGCGCCGCATCACCTGAGCCACCGGAGCATGCCGCGGCCACCATGACGAGCAACGAGAGGAGCGCAGAGCGCCCATGGACCAACGCGAGGCGGCGAGTGGGACGGTTACCGAGCGACTGCATCGGGGGGAAGCTAGCCGAGCCCTGGTCGTACACAACTGCGGCGGACTCCGCGCAGAATGCGACAGACTGGCCCTCTCCGCGTTAGCGTGTGGGTGCCGGTGCGGTTGCCACCCACCACCGAACCGCTTCGGCGGTTCTCCCCACAACCGGCCGGCGCGCAGCCGGGCCTTGATTTCCCGGCTTGCGCGTCCGAAAGACATGGGATGAAGTGCTGCGTGGGATACTCCTCCCCCCATGATCGAACGCGACGAAGTATTCCGACTGAAGACCGCCCAGACACCGGGCACGCTCAGCAAGGTGCTGGCCGCCGTCGCCCAGTTCGGGGGGCATGTCGGCGAGATCGAGACCATCACGATCGGCACCGACTACAACGTCCGCGAGGTCGCGGTCATCGCTCCCTCGGAAGAGCTCATCGACGACATCACGGCGGCCATCGCCGCCGTACCGGGCGTGGAGATCACCGAGCACCTCGACCGGGTGTTCGAAGCGCACAAGGGCGGCAAGGTCACCATGCGCCCCGCCTCCACGGTGCGCACACTGCAGGACATGCGCGCCGTGTACACGCCGGGCGTGGCACGCGTGTCGCTGGCGATCGCCGCCGACCCCACGCTCGCCGACGAATTCACGTGGAAGCAGTCGACGGTGGCCGTGGTCAGCGATGGCAGCCGCGTGCTCGGACTGGGCAACGTGGGGCCGCTGGCAGCGCTACCGGTGATGGAAGGGAAGGCGCTCTTCTACTCGATGTTCGTCGGCATCAATGCCGTGCCGGTGATGCTCGCCACCCAGGATCCCGCAGAGATCGTACGCACGGTCCAGCACATCGCCCCTGGCTTCGGGGGGATCCACCTCGAGGACATTGCGTCCCCCGGGGTGTACGAGATCGAGGCCGAGTTGGACGCCACCCTCGACATCCCGGTGTTGCACGACGACCAACACGGCACAGCCGTGGTGCTCATCGCCGCCGTGCTCTCGGCAGCCCGCCTCACCGGACGTGCCGTGGAGGACTTGTGCTTCGGCCAAGTCGGTCTGGGAGCTGCGGGATCGGCCATCGCCCTGCTCGCCGATGTGTTCCCGTTCAGCTCGGTGCGCGTGTTCGATCCCGGCCAGGACGCAGTGGACCGCGTGGTGTCACTCGGAAGCGAGCGCATCGTGGCCACCGCATCGATGGCCGAGGTGGTGACGGCCGCAGACGTGCTGGTACTGACGACCGGGCGGGCCAACCTCCTCTCGGCGGCGGACGTGCGCCCCGGCCAGATCATCATGGCGCTCTCGAATCCCGTGCCGGAGATCGACCGTCGGGTCGCACTCGAGGCCGGTGCCGCGGTGGCGACCGACGGCAGCATCGTCAACAACGTGCTGGCCTACCCGGGTCTCTTTCGTGGCGCATTGGACGCCCGAGTACCGGCCATCACTGCGGCGATGAAGCGCACCGCAGCAGAGACCCTGGCCGAGTTGGCTCCAGAGGGGGAGCTGCTTCCCGACCCACTCGACCCCGACGTTCACCGAACCGTTGCGGCTCGAGTAGCCACCATGGGCTGACCGCCGAGATGTACCGCTCCAACCCCTCGCCTGGACCATGCGGCGATGTGGCGCCCCGAGATCGATGATCGACCCGAACCTCTCCCTGTACCCCGAGAAACCGGCCGCGCCGATCGCCAGCCCGCTCGAACGAGCACTCGGCCGGCTCGGCCGTGTACTCCGCGTGACCATGGCGTTCGCGCTGGTGGTCGGGCTCGTCGCAGGTGTCGCCGGGTACTGGGTGAGCCGACGCCCTCACCCGCCCACCAGCGGTGAAGTGCGCGTGGGGGCGCTGGACGGCCCGGTAGAGATCATCCGCGACGAATGGGGCATCCCGCACATCTACGCCACCACCACCCACGACCTCTTCCTGGCACAGGGGTTCGTCCACGCCCAGGACCGTTTCTGGCAGATGGACACCTGGCGAGCGATCGGTCAGGGTCGGGTTGCCGCAATGTTCGGCGCCGAGGAGATCGACACCGACCGGTTTCTCCGCACCCTCGCCTGGGGCGACGTCGCGGCCGAGGAGCTCGCCCAGATGCCCGACTTCGAGCGCACGATCCTGGAATCCTACGCCCGCGGCGTCAACGCCTACATGGGCCGCCGATCGCCGGCCGAGCTGGCCCTCGAATACGTGGCGCTGGAAGCGTCCAACCGGGAGTACAACCCGGCGGCCTGGGACCCGGTGAACTCGCTGACGTTCCTCAAGGTGATGGCGTGGGACCTGCGCAACAACTTCGACGAGGAGATCGACCGCGCGGTGCTCACGAGCGATTTCGGCCATGAGGTGATCGCCGAGTTGTACCCGCCCTATCCGGCCGATCACCCGGTCATCGTGACCGGGAGTGGGCCGGCCCCGGCGATCGGGGAGCTCTCCCCGCCCCCGGCTCTCACTACCGCAATCGACCAGGTGCGGCGTAACATCGAGCCGCTCGATTCGGTCGCCGCCGGCGGCTTTGCAGGGCTCGGGTCGAACAGCTGGGTCGTGTCGGGCTCGCGCACCGCGTCCGGCTTGCCGCTGCTCGCCAACGACCCCCACCTGCCCGCCCAGATGCCCTCGATCTGGTACGAGGTGGGCCTGCATTGCATGCCCCGCACGGACGAATGCCCGTGGGACGTCACCGGCTTCTCGTTCGCAGGGGCTCCGGGCGTGGTCATCGGTCACAACGATCGGATCGCCTGGGGCCTCACCAATCTCAACGCGGACGTGATGGATTTGTACATCGAACGGGTCAACCCCGACAACCCGAACCAGTACGAGGTGGATGGGCGCTGGGTCGACATGGAGATCTCCACCGAGCGCATCGCCGTGGCGGGCGTTGACCCCATCGGTCTCACCGTGCGGCGCACGCGACACGGTCCGGTGATCTCCGACGACTTCAGCAGGCTCGAGTCCTTCGACACCGACACTGCCGTTCGGCTGCCGAGCGACTATGTGATCACGCTGTCGTGGACGGCGCTGCAACCAGCGCGCACATTCGAAGCGCTCATCGAGCTGAACCTCGCGGGGGACTGGGAGGAGTTCCGCACCGCTGCCTCCAAGTTCGATCTTCCGGCCCAGAACCTGATCTATGCCGACGTGGAGGGGAACATCGGATACCAGACCCCCGGGCGCATCCCGGTGCGGCGCTCCGGCAACGGTGCGTTCGTGGCACCGGGCTGGACCCGGGACTACGACTGGACCGGCTTTGTCGCGTTCGACGATCTGCCGTCGGTGCTCAACCCGCCCAAGGGCTACATCGTCACGGCCAACAACCCGGTCGTCGGAGCGAACTTCCCGCAGCTACTCGGCACCGACTTCGCGTACGGCTACCGGGCGGCCCGTATCGATGAGCTCTTGACGGACATCGAAGATGCCACGGTCGCAGACATGCAGGCGATCCAGCTCGACTCCCTGAACGTCAACGCCATCGAGATGATGCCGTACCTGCTGGAGATCGAGACGGCTGCGTCCGGATTCGCCGAGGCCAAGGAGATCCTCGCCGACTGGGACCTCCGCAATGAGGCGGATTCTGCCGGCGCCGCGATCTTCGAGGCGACGTGGCGCCAAGTCCTCCAGCTCACCTTCGACGAGATCAACGACGACGACGTCCGCCCCATGGGCGACGGTCGGTGGTATGCGGTCATCGCGGCGATGCTGCGCCAGCCCGACCACGCCCTGTGGGATGTGCTCGCCACCCCTCAGGTGGAGAACCGCGACGAGATCCTGCGATTGTCGATGGTGGAGGCCGGCCGCGACGTGGCTCGTCTGCTCGGCGATGACGCCGACGGCTGGGCCTGGGGCGACCTGCACACGGTCACGTTCGAGAATCAGACCGTGGGTCAGTCGGGCTTCGGCTTCGTCGACGACCGCTTCAACCGAGGACCATTCCCCGTCGGTGGTGGCTCGAGCATCGTGAATGCCACCGGTTGGGATGCGCGCGGAGGGTTCGAGGTGGCGTGGCTTCCTTCCATGCGGATGGTCGTGGATCTCGGCGACCTCTCGGCGTCGCAGGCGATGCACACGACGGGCCAGTCAGGCCATGCCTATCACGCCCACTATCAAGACATGATCGAGCCATGGCGACTGGGCGAGTATCACGAGATGCTGTGGCTGCGCCAGGACGTAGAAGACGCAGCCGACCAGACCTTGCGATTGGTCCCCTAGCCGGGACGGCGTCAGCTCTCGATGGGCGCCTCGGCGGGGACCTCATCGCCGGAATCGAAATCGATCGAGTCGAGGACGGGCCCCAGTGCCTCGATGAGTTCCCGCAGGGCCCATACGAGGGCGTACCCGAGCGCGGCGAGAGCGATCGTCAGCAGCACCCATCGCAGCACGTAGCGCCAGCGCTGCTTCGGATCTCTCCAATACGGGATGTGCTCGATCATGACCATCGCCGGCTGGGACGCGGCAGGGGCGCTCACCGCGCCGCGTGCAGACGCAGCCACCTCGCCGTTGCCACCTCCCAAGTGCTCGTCGACGTCCCCATCAGGTGCAAACACGTCACGTGGCCCGGTGATGATGGCGGCGACGTCGGCGGACTCCTCGGCCGTGACGACTCCCGACGGCTCCATCTCGACTGCGTGGTCTCCCGCTGCGACCTGTGACAGACCGGGATCGGTGATCTCGGCTACGGCCACGCCGACTTGCGGCAAGGTCTGGGTCACCACGTCCACCGGCGCCGCCGAGTCGTTCGTGGTGACGGGAAGCTCTCGTTCGGTCACCACCGGTCCAAACTCGGCGGGGTCGAGGTCGAGAACGGACCCGAGCTCGGAACGCAGCGCCTCCGGTGGGAACTCCTCGTTGCGTTCCCATTGCCGAACTGCGGCGGCTGCCACCCCGAGTTTGGTCGCGAGCTGGCCGAGCGACAGCGATTGCGCCATACGCCGCTCGCGAATCAGTTCACCAACAGTCATGTGCCATGCACTCTCTCGACTCGTGCACTGTCCTGGTGGAAGCAGGTGCCACGCGAGACGATCTTGGCTCGTCCCACACGTGGCAGGTTAACGGAGCCCGACCCGAACGCGTTCCCTCATCTCTGGAACCCGCGCCATGGGGACCGACCGCGGAGATGGCGTAGGATCGCCTGCGGAGGCGTCAGGATGCCTGGTGGGTCCCGCGGTCTTCAAAACCGTTGAGGGGGCGAAAGCTCCCTGGCGGGTTCGATTCCCGTCCGCCTCCGCCACCGCCCCGCCACAACGGGTGGGGCGCGCCCCGGCACGGTATCGTCGGCCGGCGCTTGGTAAGTTTGACGAGCGGAAGGAGAGCCGGTGAAGACGGTCGAGCAGCTCCTGGCGAGCAAAGGGAAGGACATCTGGTCCATCCATCCGGACGCGTCGGTCTACGAGGCGTTGCAGCTCATGGCAGACAAGAGCGTCGGCGCCCTCCTGGTGCTCCAGGACTCCAGGGTGGTGGGGATCATCTCTGAACGGGACTACGCCCGCAAGGTGATCCTGTTCGAGCGTGAGAGCCGGAGCACCACGGTGGCCGAGATCATGACCGACAAGGTGGTGTGCGTGGCTCCTGCCAACACCGTCCAGGAGTGTATGGCACTGATGACGGACAAGCGGATCCGTCACCTGCCGGTGCTCAACGACGAGGAGCTGGTCGGCTTGATCTCGATCGGCGATGTAGTGCGGAGCCTCATCTCCGAGCAACAGTTCATCATCGAGCAACTCGAGCGGTACATCACCAGCTGATACCGATGCTGCACCCGGCGCCCGTCCCCGATACGTGGGCCACCCCGGATCTCCTGCTGCGTCCGTTGACGACTCAGGATGTGGAGAGCGACTACGAAGCAGTCATGTCGAGCGTCAGCTCACTGCGCAACTGGGAAGGTACGGACTGGCCCCGAACCGACTTCACCCTCGAGGAGAATCTGGCCGACCTCGAGCGGCATGAGCGGGAGCACCTCGCCGGCGACGCATTCACCTACACGGTCACCGATCCCTCCGGTGACCTGACGCTCGGCTGTGTCTACATCCGTCCGCTACGCCGCGACGGGCCCGATGCGCCGCCGGACGTGCCCGGCGTCTGGTTCTGGGCTCGCGACGACCACCCGGACATCGAACCGAGACTGCTGACCGCCATCCGAGAGTGGCTGGCGGCGGAATGGTCCTTCCCGACGGCTCTGTTCGCCACCAACGAGAACCTCGCCCGCCAGGTGGTCCTGCTCACGCTCGAGGGATTCGCGCTACAGCACGCCGTCACGAAGGAACACGTTCGCGGCCGCCTCCTGTTCTACGGCTGAGCTGATCACTCGTCAGAGCTCGCTACCACGTCTGCGCCGGCGCCCATCTGGCATCTGGCATCTGGCAGCGCTGCGAGCAAGCGAACTGCACGCGTCTGGCATGATGTGGCCATGACCACCGGCCGGCAGCGTCGCCGTCTCACCGCCACCGTCACCGACCTCGAGGTGGTGCGCCAGCGCGCCTTCCTCGTCTCGATGGCCCGCACCAAGGAGGACGTACACGAAGCCGAGGTCTCCCTCGACGAGTTGGCGTTGCTGGTGGAGACCGCAGGCTCAGAGCCCGTGGACGACGAGCTGGTCCGGCGCGCCAAGCCGGACCCTGCGATGTTCATCGGACGGGGCAAGGCGGCCGAACTGGCGGCGCTGACCAAGGCCGAGGACATCGACGTCGTGGTGTTCGACAACGAGCTGACCCCGGCGCAGCAACGCAACCTGCAGAAGGTGTTCGAGTGCGACGTGGTGGATCGCATCGCCGTGATCCTCGACATCTTCGCCCAGCACGCCACCAGTCGTGAGGGGATGCTGCAAGTGGAGCTGGCTCAGCTGCGCTACCGCCTGCCTCGGCTACGCGGCAAGGGCACCGAGCTCTCCCGCCTCGGTGGCGGCATCGGCACGCGCGGCCCGGGCGAGACGAAGCTCGAGACCGATCGCAGGCGCATCCTGGATCGCATCCGCAAGCTGGAGCGACAGCTCGGCGACCTCGACGCCTCGCGTGCGACCCGACGGCAGGCCCGCGTCAGGTCGGAGCTGCCGGTCGTGGCCCTGGTCGGCTACACCAACGCCGGCAAGTCCACGCTCTTCAACCAACTCACCGACGCCGACGTGTTGGTGGAGGACCAGTTGTTCGCCACATTGGACTCCACGGTACGTAAGCTCGAGCTGCCGGGAGGGCACCAGGCACTGGTCTCCGACACGGTCGGTTTCGTGCGGCGACTTCCTCATGAGTTGGTCGAGGCGTTCCGTTCGACGCTGACCGAGGTGGTCGAGGCGGACCTACTGCTGCATCTGGTGGACGGAGCCGATCCCGAACCCGACCGACAGATCGAAGCCGTCCGTGCCGTGCTCGACGAGATCGGGGCGGCGGACGTACCGGAGCTCTTGATCATCAACAAGGCCGACATCGCAGATCGCAACGCCGTCACCCGCCTCACGCGCCTCCATCCGGGCGCCGTGACGGTGAGTGCCCTCACCGGCAGCGGTATCGACGAACTCGCCGTTTCGATCGTGACCGCCCTCGACGCGACGACGACCGAAGTCGAACTGCTCGTGCCCTACGAGCATGGTGCTGTGCTGGCGGCGGTGCACCGTCTGGGCGAAGTCATCAAGCAAGAGCACGTGGACGACGGCACCCGCGTCCATGCTCGGCTCCCCCAATCCGAGGCCCACCAGTTCGCCACCTACGCGGTGTAGTCGGCGGCTTCGCCGCCTCCAGATCGGTCGGCCTCCGGCCTCCCTTCCAGATCGGCGGGCTCCGCCCGCCTGCCAGATCGGCGGGCTCCGCCCGCCTGCCAGATGCCAGATGCCAGATGCCAGATGCCAGATGCCAGATGCCAGATGCCAGATGCCAGATGCCAG
>JBFGCM010000063.1:0-22599 GCA_041581135.1 Acidimicrobiia bacterium | reverse complement strand
CCGGAGGAGCGGGACCACCTCCGCCGGCGTCTCTTGCATCGGAGCTCCAGTCGCCGCGCAGCAGCACGTCGTGACCTGGCATGGATCACCAGCTCTGCGGACGAGCTGCTGCGATCGGCCTACGAGGCCGGGGAGCGACTTGACGACGTCCTGAAAGGGACCCTCGAGGGAGCGGCCTCCATCGCAAGTCTCGAATTGGTGCTCGCGGCCGAGCCGGAATTCTTCGCGGCGCGCCTCACACTTGCCCGCCTCTACCGAACTTCAGGATCCGTGGCGGACGCCGCCCGTCATGCCAGGATCGCCGTGGGCGACGACGAGTGTTCGGCCGCGGCACGGATCGAGGCCGGGCTCGCTCATGCCGCCGCGTCGGACGCACCGGCGGCCCTCTCCGAGTTCGTCACAGCGATCGCGATCGACCCGGAGTACGCCGGCCCGCGCCTCCGCAGACATGTCGAGCCTCTTTTCGAGAGACTCGAAGCGTGGGACCTCCTGATGCACCTCGGTGAGTTTCCTCAGGGAGAAGACGGCGAGATACCGCCGCCGAGCTGGGACGAGGCTGTGGCCGCGGCCCCGGTGTCCCACCTCAGGACCGCGCTGCTCGACGCAGTCGATCATCTCCCGTCCGGCGCAACCCAGGTGGAGTGGCTGCCGAACCAGGTCACTCGCCGAAGCGGCAAGCCGGCAGACGACCATGAGCCCGTCGACCTGCGATCTCGAACGGTCCGCGTGTTCATCTCATCGACCTTCCGTGACTTCCACGCCGAGCGTGATCTCCTGGTCAGGAGGGTGTTCCCGGAACTGCGGCGCCGATGCAAGGAACGGCTCGTCGATGTGGTTGACGTGGACCTTCGATGGGGTATCCGGCAGGAGGATGCGGAGCGGGGCGCAGCGCTGGAGCTCTGCCTCTCCGAGCTGGATCGGTGCCGGCCGTTCTTCGTGGGGCTGCTGGGCCAAACGTTCGGCACAGCCGTCGACGAGGCCCAACTGGCGGAGTATCCGTGGATCCGAGATCCCGGGCCACACAGCTTCACCGAGCTCGAGATCCGATACGCACTGCGATCGACACCGACCCCGGAGTGTCTGTTCTACTTCCGTGACCCGGACTACCTTCGGCAACTCTCGCCCGAGGATCGACTCGACTTCGTGTCCGGCACTGAGCCCGCGGCCGAAGCCCTAACCGCTCTGAAGGCCGAGATCCGCGAGATCGTCACATCCGCTTCCGGGCCGGAGCCTCGGGAATACGAGCACCCGCATGACCTTGCTGAAATGGTCCTCGAGGACCTCTGGGCGGCCATCGATTCCCGCTTCCCTGCCGGCGAGGTGCCCGATCGAGCCGTCCAACAGCGGGTGCCTCACGCTGCCACCGCCAAACGGTTGACGCGTACCTATGCCCCACGGGAAGAGGATCTGGCACGGCTCGACGAACACGTCACGCGGACGGGAGCGCCGCTCGTCCTCGTCGGCGTGCCGGGCGCAGGCAAGTCGGCGCTGCTGGCCAACTGGGCGCGCCGAAGCCGCATGGCAGACCCGTCGCTGCGGGTCGTGGAGCACTACGTGCCCGATGTAGCGTCGGGCGAGACCCCGGATGACCTCATCTCGCACCTCGCAGCGGAGCTCGACGGCCAACTTCTCGCCTCTCGACCGGCCGGCGATCGTGAGACGGCGCGAGCGATGGCCGAGGTGTTGAGGCGGGCGAGTTCCGAACGCGATCTGGTCGTGTTGGTCGACGGCGTCGACCGGCTGCGGCCGCAGCGCGGACGGCATCCCCTTGCCTGGATCCCGCAACCTCTGCCCAGGGGTGTGTGGCTGGTGTGCACTGCCGCCCCAGGAGAGATCGCCGACGAGCTCGTTCGCCGCGGATGGTCTGGGCACACCCTCGCTGAATTGTCCCAAGCAGAGCGCATCCCGCTCATCGAGACATACCTCGATCGATTCGGAAAGAAGCTCCAGCCGGACCTCATCGACCGAGTCGCCGCCGCGCCCCAGTGCGCCAACCCCCGATTCCTGTCGTCGCTCCTGGAGGAGTTGCGAGTATTCGGCCGCTTTGCCGAGCTGGCAGACCGAACCACCACGTATCTCGAGGCTCCCACCGTCGAGACGCTGTACGACATGGTGCTGGGGCAGCTGGAGGTCGACTTCTCCTCCGACGCCCCCGGCCTCGTGGAGGCGTGCTTCACGAGCCTGTGGGCCTCGCGTCACGGTCTCACCGAGGGCGAACTGATCGAGGCCGCCCAGCTGGCAACACAGGAAGTGTCCCGGCGGGTGTGGTCGACGCTGCTGGCGGCAATCGATCCGTGGGTACCTTCCGCGGCAGGATTGATGTCCATCGGGTCGGACAGTTTCCGCTCGGCGGTTGCGGCCAGGTACCTGGCAACCTCAGACGCCCGGCGCAGCGCCCACCGGCGCCTTGCCGCGCTGTGTGCCGACGGTCAGGGCGACCGAGAGCGCGAGGAGCTGCCGTGGCAACTGGCTCGAGCGGAGGACTGGGAGCCCCTGTTCGTGCTCCTGTCGGATCCAGATCGCGTCGCAGCGCTCCACACCGCCGACGCCACGGCGACGCTCGAGTACTGGGCAGGCGTCGAAGCGGCGATCGGCAGGAATCGCGCAGCGGCGTATGCGCCTGTCGTCGCCGCGCCGGAACAGTACGCGACAAGTGTGTGGCAGATCGCGGACATCCTCGAGGACGGCGGCTCGGTCGAACTCGCGCTGCCTCTGCGACAGTGGATTGCGGAACAGGCGACCGGCGTCGACGATCCCCGGGCTCGGGCGGCTGCTGTTGGGGACCTCGGAATAGCGCTTCGCCTGAAGGGTGACTGGCCGGCGGCGCTGGATCGGTTTCGCGAGCAAGAGCAGTTGGCGCGCGCCGCCGACGACGCGGACCTGCTCACGAACGCGCTCACGAATACGGGGCTCGTGCTGGGCGATCTCGGGAACCTCTCGCAGGCGCTGCAGAAGCACGAGGAAGCAGAAGAGATCTGTCGCGCCCGGGACGATTGGATAGGGCTGAGCACGGCCCTGGGCAATCAAGCGCTCGTCCTCGGTACCAGTGGAGACCTCGAGCGCGCCGAAGTGCTGCTCGACCGCCAGATTCAGGTGAGCCGCCAAGTCGACGACGCAGAAGGCCTCATCCTGGGGTTGGGCAACCTAGGAGCAATCAACCTACGGCGCGGAGACCTGGAGGCGGCTCTGGAGCATTTCGGCGAAGCGGAGCGTCTCGCTCGAAGGGTCGGGGCGCGGCACGCCCTCGTACGTGCACTCACCAACCTGGGATCGGTCGCCGCGGAACAAGGGCGCCTCAACGACGCCCGACGGCTCCAGGAGGAGAGTGCTGCGATCTGCCGCGAGATCGGAGACGACATCGGGCTTGCCGGTGCGCTGGGGAATCAGTCGGTGGTGATGCGCCTCCGGGGCGAACTGGAAGCCGCGCTCGAGTTGAGTCGAGAAGAGGAGCGCATCTGCCGTCGTCTCGGCCACCCGCCAGGCCTAGCCCACTCGATGATGCAGCAAGCACTGCTGTACGCGGACAAACGCGAACGCGACCAGGCGGTCCGGTGCGTGCGCGAGGCCAGAGAGCTGTGGCGCACCTTGGGCGACGGCCCGAACCTGAGGCGTGTCGCGAACCTCCTCTCCGAGCTTGGCCGGAAGGACGAAGCCGCCGCAGTGGCTCTGGAGGCTCTCGGGAAATAGGCGGCACGAACGGCCACGTGTCGAATCCTCTCTCCAGCGCCTCACCCGCTGCTCACCGCCTCCACTGCCGGCGTCCACTCGTCCTGGTGTTCCGCGATGAACGTGGCGCACGGCAGGCCGTCGATCACCGATTGGCCGGCGATGCCGTTGGGGCAGGCCGTGGCGTAGGCATCCGGCTGCGCCGCCTGGGCCCACTCCTCGATCGCCGTCTCGGCCAGGAACGACGACGGCAGGAACTCCGGCAGCCGCACCACCCTGCCGTCGCTCACCCGGAACGTCGTTGCGTTGGGGTTGTCGGGCTCGATGCCGGCGGTGTCGACGATGATGTCCGACACCGTCACGTCGCACGCCAGCGTGGTCTCGGTGCCGCTTGCCAGCGTCACTTCGCAGCTCCGGATGAGGATGTCCCGGTCGAGGAGCTGCGCCGCCTGGAACTCCTCCCACGATCCGAAGTCCTCGAACAGCGCGCCGTCACCGAGCAGCGCAGTGTGGGTCTCCCAGTCTCCGTCGTTCCGCGCCGTCACATAGGCCGTCACCACGTCGACCGGTTCAGCCCCCGCCGCCGGTGAATCGACGTCGGGGCGACCCGCAGCGATCCACTCCGGTACTGCGGTGGCCAGGGCGTCTGCCTGGCCGAGCGTCACCGGCCCGAGGCGCACCTCGGGACGGCGGATCCTGGCCCAGCGCAGGAAGGCCGTGACGTCGGCAGTCGGTGGTCCCGGTTCTGCGGACACGGCCTCGACCCGGGCCAACCCGGCATCGCTCACGGTGGCCGACACCGTGCCGCTCTCCGGCATGCCGACGATCTCATCGAGCAGCGTCGTCTTCACGTACTCGCAGCTCACCGTGGTGGCGACGACCTCACATCCGCTGGTCTGCCACGTCGCACCGAGGCGATGGTCGATGGTCAGCAGTGCCTCCAGCACATCCCGGCCGGTCGCATCCGGCGGCAGCTCGAAGATGCCGCCGAGCCATGCCAGCTCGGCCGGGAGCGCTTCTTCGATCATGAGCTCGAGCAGCCCGAAGGACCACACGGCGTCCGGCGCCATCGCGTCGAACGCCTCGTCGATGGAGCCGGCCGACAGGTTCGCCAGAAAGGCATCGAGGGCGGCCTGCGGATCCGGCTGCCCAACGGTGGTCGTGGTCGTCGGTGCCAGGCTGGTGGTCGTCTTGGTCACCGCAGCCGTGGTGGTCGGCGCCGTCGTCGTTGGTGCTGCCGGCTCGGTCGTCGAGCAACCCGCCAACATGACGAGCAGAACAATTGCGAAGCGGCGCAACACAGCCACCTCCGGGGCTCACGTCATTCTCGCCGACAGATCGGCTGGGGAGGCGCCCGATGCCGTCAGATCTTGGGCAATCGGAAACCCGACTTGGCGATCACGTGATCGCGGGACTCGAGCGCCGTCTTTCGCACGGCAGGCCAATCCACGTGCAGCAGCTCACCGTTGCGCTTCATCAGGCGCCCGGAGATGATGACCGTATCGACGTTGCTCGTGTCCATGCCGGCGACCACCGCAGTGGCCGGATCGTTCAGCGGCGTCACGTTCATTCGGTCGGTGCGCAGCAAGACGATGTCGGCGTTCTTGCCCGGCGTCAGCGTGCCGACCTTGGCATCGAGCCCATTGGCGCGCGCCCCCTCCACGGTCGCACACGCCAGCACCTCCCGAGCCGTCATCGGCCGTTTGCCTTGGGCGGCGGCTTGCGTCCGTTGCAGCGCCAGCACACTCCGCATCTGGTTGAACATGTCGTTGGGCACGTTGGTCTCCACGTCCACGCTCAGGCTCGGTGGCAGGCCGCGGTCGAGGAACTTCTGGATGGGAGGCATGCCGTGGCCCATCATCATCTCGACCGGTGACGCCAACGACACCGTGCCACCGGTGTCCACGATCATCTGGATCTCGGTGTCATTGAGGGTGGTGCAGTGGATGTATGTGGTGTCCGGTCCCAGCAAGCCGGCCGCCCCCATCTCCTGGACCTTGCCATCGAGGCCGTAGGTGCCCACCCCGACGTGGGTTGAGATCCTGGCGCCCGCCTCCCTGGCGAGCTTCCAGTGGTCCCGCGTCACCTCGAAATCGGTGAACTCCGGCCCTGGAGCGGCCAGGGCCAGGGTAAGGAGCTGGTCCTTCGTGGAGAAGTGCTCGGTGGCGGCGCGGACGAACCAACTCGGTTGCCGCTCCTCCCACTTCCCCCACCACGGGAAGCCGTAGGCGAACACCGCCCGCATACCTGAGTCGTTGAGCGCCTGGACCACCGCGTCGGTGTGGGCCGGGGAACCCTGAATGTGTGACCAGTCGAGCAACGTCGTCACCCCGGCGTCGATGGCGCCCAGCGCAGACACCAGGTTCCCCACGTAGGCGTCCTCAGGCCGGTGTGCCGGCGCCAGTTTGTGCAGCACGAACGAGATGTAGCTGGTGCGACCCTCCAGCGGCACGTCGGTGCCGATGTTGCGCAGCAGCCCTTCCCAGATGTGCCGGTGCGTGTCGACGAAGCCCGGGATCACGATCATGCCGGAGGCGTCGATCACCTCGGCGTCGGTCGCCTCCAGGCCGGTGCCGACTTCGACGATCCGCTGCCCCTCGATGAGCACGTCGCCGCCGGCGACATCTCCGATAGTGGGGTCGAGCGACATGACGTGTCCGCCTCGCACCAAGGTCCGGGAGGTGGGGGCAACCGAGAAGTCGATACCGTCGGGATAGAAGGACGGGATCTCGGCCGTCTCGACGACCCGGCTGCCGATCACGAGGCGGCGGGCCCGGCGGTAATTGCGTTTGACCAGCTCCTTCAGGTCACCCACCTGGAACAGGATGATCCCCGCCAGCACCAGCACCCCGATGATCATCGAGCCATCGTCGGGGGAGAGGCCGAGGAACGGCAGCACCGTGATGATCAGCGCCAGCAACACCGCGGCTACGGTGCTGCCGACGAACGTCGCCCGCCCACCCGCCAGCGAAGCGCCGCCCAGCACGGCTGCGGTGATGCTGTTGAGGGCGAACGGCGCGCCGATCTGGGCGTTGCCGATGGGCGATCGGGCCATGACGAAGTACGAGGCAACGGCGGCGAGCACACTGGAGAGGAGGAGGGCACGGACCCGGATCCAGTTCGTGCGGATGCCGCCCCGTTTCGCCGACCGCTCATCGAAACCCACCGCCCGCAGCTGCAAACCGGATCCGGAGGCGTGGAGCCAGAAATCGAGGAGACCGGCACCCAACACGAGGACGATGAACGCCACGGGCACCGGCCCGATCGAAGCCGTCAGGAACGACACGAGATCGCGGCTGATGATGCCCTGCGCCGTCGGCCGCAGGGTGAGCGAGATGCCGTCCAGGATGCTGAGCGTTGCCAGGGTGGCGATGAGCGACGGGATCTTGACACCGCGCACGAGACCGGCGTTGACCAGACCCAGCGCGAGGCCGCACCCGGCAATGGCCAGCAGGCCGAGGATGATCTGCGCCGTTGATGCCTCGGCGCCGATCAGGAACGACCCCAGAACCACCCCGAACCCGATCATCGCCCCCACCGACAGGTCCAGATAACCCACGAGGATTGCATGGGTCTGCGCGATGGCCGCCAGCGCCAGCGGCATCGCCAGGATCAAAATGTTGAACGTGTTCGCCCGGTTGATGAAGCCATCGAACCGGGTGTTCGTGTACCACAACAAGGCCAGGATCAACAGCACCTGGAGCGCGACCGGCATCCAAAGCCGAACCTTGATCACCTTGCGCCATTTGTCCTTGTCCCGCGCGTTGCGTATGACCTTGCGCACCAGCTGACGGGCGCGATCGACGCGGGTGGTGGTGACATCGGTGGTCACGACGACTCCTCCGTCGCCGCCTTCGGCATCGCCACCCCCAGCGGAGACCTCGCCGCCTTGGACATGCCGGGCCCGCGCACGATCGCCTCGACGATGCGCACCTCGTCCAGCTCGTCTCCGGGGATCTCCTCGATGATCGTCCCCCGCGACATGACGAAGACGCGGTCGCACAGACCTGAGAGCTCGATGGGGTCGCTCGACTTGACGAGGAGTGCCGCGCCGGCGTCGCTACGAGCCCGGAGGGCCTTGTAGATGTCGAATCGAGACCCAACGTCCACCCCTTGGGTGGGCTCGTAGGCGAGGATCACCGAGGGCTCCTTGAGGAATGACCGGGCGACCGACACCTTCTGCTGGTTCCCCCCGGAGAGAAACTCGACAGGCTGGTCGAGTGAGGGGGTGCGGATCTCGAGTTGCTCGACCAATTGGTTCACGGCGGTGCGCTCGGAGCGGCGCCGCAAGAGGCCGAGGCGAGAGAAGCGGCCCAGCGATTGGATGGTGGCGTTCACCTTCACGCCCAACACCCCCATGAGGGCCTCGAGCTTGCGGTTTCCGGGCAACAACATGACGCCGGCCCCCACTGCCTCGTGGGTGGAGATGAGGGTCAGCTCGGTGCCGTCGCACACCACGCGCCCTGCCCGCGGCGGGACCCGCCCGGCAAGGCAGTCGAACAGCTGCGACTGCCCGTTGCCTTCCGCACCCGCCACGCCGACGATCTCGCCGCTGTGCAACGTCAAGGTGACCGGTCCGAACGATTGGCCCTGGAGGCCGTCGACCACCAGGACCTCTAGCGGCTTGTCGGTGGTCGGTGTGGGGGGAGGGAAGGCCGCCTCGAACGGCCGGCCCACGATCCGCTCCACCAGCTCGGGCTCGGTGGTCGCGGCGGCGTCGAACGTGCCCTGATACGTCCCGTCTCGAAGCACCGTGATGCGATCGGCCACCTCCAGCACCTCCGGCAGGCGATGGCTGACGTACACCACACCCACGCCGCGATCGCGGCAAGCGACGATCGTCCGATGCAAGGCCTCCACCTCGTCGGGGCCCAGCGCCGTGGTGGGCTCGTCGAGCAACAACACCTTCGGGTGGGTGACGAGTGCCTTGGCCACCTCGAAGAGCTGCCGCTCCGCCATGGTCAAGAACCCGGCCGGCGCGTCCGGGAACAGCTCCAGATCGAGATCGAACTCGGCGAGCACCCGCCGCGCCCACTTCTTGCGGCGATGGAACGGTGGGCGCTGCTCGGGCGGCGCCGCGTAGTACAGGTTGTTCTTCACCGGCTCGGCATGCACCGACGAGCCGTCCTGATAGGCCATGGCTAGCCCCAGCTTCCGAGCCAATGCCGGCGAGTCACGTCGTAGCGGCTCGCCGCCGATCCACACCGTCCCCAGATCGGGATCGACGAATCCGGATGCGATCCCGAGGAGCGTCGACTTTCCGGAGCCGTTCTCGCCGACGAGGGCGTGCACCTCTCCGGCGCGGCAGTCGAAGCTGACATCCGTCAGCGCTCGCACCGCGCCGAATTGGCGCGACACCCCCTTCATCTCGAGCACCAGCTCGGCGTCCATCGACGCTCCTTCGGGACCACGGTCGGTCACCCGCTGAACATCTGCTCGAGCACCGCATCCGGCGCCAGCGAGGTTCCGGACACGACGGCGTTGACCCGATCCGGGTTGCAGTCCGCATCGGTGACCTGGCGCATCACGTGGGGCACGATGATCTGGCCGGGGATGTCGGCGCCCTTCAGCTTGAGCATCGCCGCCGTGACCGCCGTGCGTGACTGGAAGTTGCCTCCGGCCGAGTACCAGATGTTGTACGTCGGCTCATCGCGTTCCGCCCAATCGCAGAACAGCGTCTGCTCGTCGGTCCGCAGCGCAACGGTGAGGTTCTCCACCGGAATGGTGAGCTCGTCATATGCCTGCAGCGCTGTGAAGAGGCCATCGGAGTACTCGTAGACCCAGCCCGAGATGTCGGGGTTGGTGGTGAGCAGTCCACGCACCGCATCGAGGGCGAACGTATTCACCCAGAATGTGTCGCCGGTGGTGGAGTTGGCGTCGGCCGGCGGGTTGACCAGCTCGACGCCGTCGGCGAGCGCGCCGATCGTGCACTGCTGCCAGCCGAGCGTCAGGGCGTTGCCCGGGGTCCCGCCGAGCATGCCGATCTCGCCGGTGCCGACACCGTCGTTGAGGACCTCGGCGAAGCTCTCACCGAGCGCGCAGAGATCCTCGCCCACAACGGACGAGTAGTCCTGGCCGGGTATGAGCGCGCCTTCCTGGCCGGGCAGCCCGACGTAGCCCGCCGAGAACGAGACGTACGGGATCCCGGCGGCCTCTGCCTCGGCGATCACCCCGGCGAGGGCCACACCGAAGTCCGGGTACCCGACGATGAAGTCGACGCCGCGTTGCACGAGGAATCGGATGCCGTTCTCGTGCACGGCCGGATCCGGATCGAAGTTGGCCGCGGTCGACACGATGGTGCCGATCTCCGGGTAGGTCAGTGCCTGGAGGATCGCCTCCATGTGGCTCACACCGCGCCACACGTTCACAGTGTCACCGCCGCCGTCGGCGTAGCCCATGATCAGCTCGCCGCCCGAGCCAGTGTCGCACTCCTGGTTGCGCCAGCACTCCATGGCCTTCGCGATCGTGGCGTCATCCAGGTCCTGATGAGCCCGTGCGATCGATGCCAGGACGACGTTCCAGCTGGCGTCATCCGAGGGCTGCACCGGTCCCAGGGCCTTCTCGATCAGAGCCGGGTCCGCCGCCGACGGGTCCTCGCCGAACTCGCTGAGCGGGCCCGCGGCCATGGTTGTGCCAGGCGCCGCGGTGGTGCCGGGCGCCGCGGTGGTGCCGGGCGCCGCGGTGGTGCCTGGTGCCGCAGTGGTCGGCGTATCTCCAGCGTCTCCATCGCCGCACGCAGCGGCAACTAGCGCCATGATGGCAATGAAGCCGATGATCGATTTCAGTTTCACCTTTCCTCCTCACGTCCGTTCTCGTTGGGTAGTCAGTCCTCGTACGTTCAGGTGGGGGCCGTTGATGCCGGTCGCCGGCGCTCCCGCAGGATCTGCTCGACGCCCTTGATGATCCGGTCGCCGGACACGAGCATGCCGCCGATGATCACGAGGCCGAAGACCACGAACTGCAGCGCGGTAGGCAGTCCGAGTGACCGCATCATCTGATTGAGACCCGTCAGGAAGAAGGCGGCGATGAGCGTCGACGTGGGGCTGGCCAAGCCTCCCGTGAGCGAGGCGCCACCGATGACGACCGCGGCGATGGGGCCGAGCAGATACGGTGACCCGATGTTGACCCCGGGATTTCGAATCAGCCCAGCCAGCGCGATGCCGGCGATGGCGTAGAGCACCGCGGCGGCGACGTAGACGAGGATCTGGTTCAAGGTCACACGCACCCCGACCACGTGCGACGACACCGGGTTCGCGCCCACCATCTGGAATCGTCGGCCTACCGCCGTGTAGCGCAGACCGAGGATCAGCAACACCGTCACCGCGATTCCGATCCAGAAGATGGGGCTGACCCCCAGTATCCGCGTGGACGTCCACTCCGAGAGGTCGGTGGGTACCGGGCTCTGCACCGGGAACGTACGGACGTATCGGCTGACCACCCCGGTGACGACCTGGCCCACGGCAAGTGTCACGATGAGCGCGTTCAGCTTGATGCCGCCGATCAATATGCCGTTCACCAGGCCGATCAGCGCGGCGGCGCCTATAGCCACCAGGATGGCGAGGCCGATACGGTCGTTCGCCTGCTCGCCGACGCCGACCATGATCATGGCGGCGAGCGTGAGCGTGCCGGGAGTGGACAGATCGATGCCTCCCGTCATGACCACGAGCATCTGACCCAAGGCCGTGATGCCCAACAGCGCTCCGAACGGCGCGATCGCCGACAGCGCCGGTCTGCTCAATGTCTCGGGCACCCAGATGGCCGCTACGACGAACAGCAGCAGCAGCGCCACGTACACCGGCATGTATCGCGAGGCGACGACGAACGCCGTGAGGGCGGTTGACGGAGTGGATCGGGCGGTCACCTTTGTTGTGTCTCCGTATCGGCGAACAGCCCGGCGGCCACGGCGACCTGCTGATGGGCCGTCGTCGCCAGCTCCCGGACGCGTGCGACGTCCGTGTCGAGCTCGCCTTCCCGTACCAGCGCCCGCCCGCCGACGAACACCCAGTCGACGTTTGACGTGTCCATGCCCCACACCACGGCGCCGATCGGATCGTTGACCGGAGCGATGTTCGGTGTGTCGGTGCGAAGCACCAGTACATCGGCCGCCTTGCCCGGGGTCAGCGTCCCGGCGATGTCGCCGAGACCGACGGTTCGAGCCCCGTCGACCGTGGCGTAGCGGATGACGTCCCGGGTGGTGAGCAGGTTGGGAACCCCGCCCTTCCCGGCGAGCTTCAGGTCGAAGAGCGTTGCGTGTTGGACGGAGTTGCCGGCACGCATCTGCGCGAAGAGGTCGCCCGGCGCCTCCATCTCGCTGCCGACCCCGAGGCCCGGCCGGATACCACGGTCGATGAGGGCTTGCAGCGGAGGCGAGCCCATACCCGCCGTCATCTCCATCGAGGGCGTCAACGCCACGCCGGCGCCCGAAGCCGCGACGGCATCGAGATCGCGACCGTCGAGATTCGTGCAGTGGACGAGCGTCACGTCCTCACCCAGCACACCAGCCTCGCCGAGGCCGGCGACGACCCCGGCGGACGCCGCGTCTGTCCCGACATGGGCGTGGATCCGCAGTCCGGCACTGCGGGCTACCTGCCACCCACCTCGGGTGGCGGCATGGTCGCGACCGGGGTCCGGTGCGCCGAATGCGATGTCAACGTTGTCACCACGGTCAAGGCCCACGACGGCGTCGAGGGACGCCGGGTCATGGGCGGCATCCGTCCAGGGGGCCTGGGCTGCCACGTAGACGGTGCGGAGGCCGGCGTCTTGATGCGCCTGAAGCGCAGCCTCGACGACCGTCGGCTCCGTGCCGAGGTCGGCCCAATCGACGAGCGACGTGATGCCGGCCGCAACCGCCCCAAGCAGGCCGGCAAGCGTGGCGGCATACACGTGGTCGGCCGTGTAGTGCGGCCCGACCTGTGCTGGCGAGACCATGCCCGCACCGGCGTTGCGCAGCAAGGTGTGCCACACGTGGCGGTGCACGTCCACGAATCCCGGCATGACGATGGCGTTGGACGCGTCAACGGTCTCGGCATTGCGAGCCCGCAGCGACGCACCTACTTCGGTGATACGACCATCCTCGATCAACACGTCGGCTTCGGTCAGATTGCCGAGTGACCGGTCGAGGGAGAGGACCGTGCCACCCGTGATCAGCAGCTTGGTGCTCATGCCCGGTCCATGGACTCGACCACGGTCTCGACGATGCGCGTGACGGACGGCAAGGCCAGGTCCTCGAGTGAATCTGCGGCTGGGAGCGGAATGTGCGGGGTGGTGATCCTGATGATCGGGCCGTCGAGATCCCAGAAGGCTTCCTCGCCGACGATCGACGAGATTTCGGCGCCCCAGCCACACAGCCGTGGGTTCTCCTCGACGGTGTAGAGCCGAGCCGTCTTGCCGACGGAATCGAGAATCGTCTGCGTGTCGAGCGGCACCAGGGACCGGACATCGATGACCTCCGCCGATATGCCCCGCTCGGCCAACTGCTCGGCGGCTTCCATGGCCCGCGGCACCATGAGCGCGAGCGCCACGATGGTGGCGTCGTCCCCTTCCCTGACAACCCGGGCGGTGCCGAGCTGGTCGATGATCTCGCCGCCGGGGATCTCCGCGGACGTGGCCATCAGCGACTTGTGCTCGAAGAAGACCACCGGATCCGGGTCACGCACCGACGCCGCCATGAGTCCGACGACATCGGCCGGGGTGGACGGTGCCACCACCTTCAGGCCGGGGATCATCATGCACCAGTTCTCCACCGACTGGGAGTGCTGCGCTCCGAACCGGGCCCCACCGCCGTTGGCCGTGCGCACCACGAGTGGGAAGCTCACCTGGCCGTTGGTCATGTAACGGCTCTTCGCGATCTCGTTGGCCAGCATGTCGAAGCAGACGGCGATGAAGTCCGAGAACATGATCTCGGCGATCACCGGGATGCCGGTCATCGCCGCACCCATCGCCGCCCCGAGGATGGCCTGCTCCGAGATCGGGGTGTCGCGCACCCGATCGGGCCCGAACTCATCCAGTAGCCCGACCGTGGTCTTGAACACCCCGCCGGCGGCGGCGATGTCCTCGCCGAGCATCACGAGGGTGGGATCCCGCCGCATCTCTTGGGCGATGCCATATGCGACCGCGTCGCGATAGCTCAATTCCGCCAACTCGACCCCCCGTCCGCCCACACCTCGGTGAACAACGACTCTGGCCCCGGAGGGCTGCCGAGCTTGGCGAACTCGGTGGCTGCATCAACCGCTTGTGCCACCTCGCGCTGAATGGCTGACAGACTGTCTTCTGGCGTGCCGAGTGACAGCAGACGCTGGTGGTAGATCGGGATCGGGTCGTGCCCCTTCCAGGCCTCCACTTCCTCCGGGGGTCGGTACTTGCCCGGGTCCGCTCGAGAGTGCCCACCTGAGCGGTACGTGACCGCCTCGATGAGCGATGGTCCGCCACCGGTGCGGGCCCGCTCGATGGCGGCCGTCGCCGTGAGGTAGACGACGTCGGCGTCGTTGCCGTCGATGACGATGCGCTCCAGCCCGTACGCCGCGGCGCGATCGGCGGCGGGGTTGCTCACTGCCGTGACGAAGTCGATGGGCGTGTACTCCATGTAGAGGTTGTTCTCGCACACGAAGACGACCGGCAGCTCCCAGACCTTTGCCATGTTCAGTGCCTCGTGGAACGCCCCGATGTTGGTCGTTCCATCCCCGAAGAACGCGACTGCCACTTGATCGGTCCCGCGCAGCTTGGCCGACCATGCCGCCCCGTTGGCGATACACAGGTGGGCCCCGATGATGGCGTAGGAGCCCATCATCCCGTTGGCGGCATCGGTGAGGTGCATCGATCCGCCCTTGCCGCCGAGGATCCCGTTCTCTCGCCCCAGCAGCTCTGCCATGGCCGGACCGAGCTCCATCCCGCGCGCCAGCGAGTGCGCATGACCCCGGTAGGTGGCGAACGTGTAGTCGTCCTCACGCATGGCGACACCGAAGCCGGCAGCCACGGCTTCCATGCCGAGCGACAGGTGGCTCGTGCCTTTGACCAGGTTCTGCATGAAGAGGTCGTAGGCGCGTTTCTCGAACTGACGCAGCTCGTGGAGGGTGCGATACAGGTCGAGACGCACGTCCATGGTCACCTCGCCGTCTTCCGGCGACCAGCCGGGCAGGCTGGGAACCCGAGGCTCCCGGAGCGAGTAGTCGTACCGCGGATCAGTAGGCATTCGCCACCATGAGCTCTTCGCAGGGGAACAGCGTGATCACCTTGCAACCGTCGGCGGTGACCACCACCTCCTCTTCAATGCGAGCGGCGGAACGGCCGTCGGCCGCCGGGGCGTAGGTCTCCAGCGCAAAGACCATCCCCTCCTGGATCTCGACGGGCGTCTCCAGCGAGTTGAGCCGGCTGATGATGGGGCGCTCGTGCAATCCCACCCCGACGCCGTGGCCGAATTGGAGCCCGAACGCATCCATCTCGTCCTCGAAGCCGAACTCCTCGGCGCGGGGCCACACCTTGGCGATCTGATCCGTGGTGGTGCCGGGCTTGACCAGGTCGATGGCGGCGTCCATCCACTCACGGGACTGTTTGAAGGCGTCGTGTTGGGCCTGGGTCGCCCGCCCCACCACGAAGGTGCGGTAGTAACAGGTGCGGTACCCGTTGAAGGCGTGGATGATGTCGAAGTACGCCTGGTCGCCGGGCCGGATGATGCGGTCGCTGAACACGTGGGGGTGGGGGCTGCATCGCTCGCCGGCGATCGAGTTGATCGCCTCCACGAACTCCGAGCCCATCTCGAAGAGCCGGGCATGCGCCATGCCGACGACGTCTGATTCACGGATCCCGGGCTTGAGCATCTCGTAGATGTCCTGGTACACGCCGTCGACCATGGCACAGGCCTGGGTGAGCAACACGATCTCGTCCTGGCTCTTGATCTCCCGCGCTCGCATCATCGCCTGCTGGCCGTCCACCACGGCGAGGCCGGCATCCTGCAACGCGAGCAGCACAGCGGTTTCGGCCATGTCGACGCCGAGCTTCTCGTTCGCCACCCCGGCGTCCTCCAGGGCGCCCTTGATCTCTTGCACCGCCCGAGCGTGCAGCCCGGTCTCTGGCCCGATGGCGCCCTGCAAACCCGTGTTGCCACCGACGGAGTTCTGCGTGTCGTACATGTGCGGGAGCTGCAGACGGTGCGCCTTCGCCGCAGAACCGAAGTCCCAGATCTTGGGCCGACCCGTCTTCGTGACGAGGGCCCACCGTTCTCCCTTGTTGAAGGCCCAGTAGCCGATCTGGGTGGCGGTGGCGTAGCGGATGTTCGACGTTTCGAAGAGGAGCACCGCTCCGAGGTCGAACTCGTCGAGCATCATGCGGACCCGCTCGAGGCGGTACTGCCGGAGACGCTCGAAGTCGACTCGGTTCTCCCAATCCACTCCCATCACACCGGGAGCCGGGCTCGTTGCTACCGGGAATTCAGCCATCACTCTTCTCCTTGCTGCACCGCGTCGGTATCCGACGCCGTGGCCAGTGCGTTCTCCAGATACGTCCAATCGCGGGCGAAGCGGTACGAGTGGCGGGGCGGCGGCTGCGGTGCCTGGGTCTCGAGCCAGCGGACGACGCCGCCGCCGATGTTGCGGAACTCATGAACGCAGCCCACTCCCGCCCAGGCCACGTCGCCGGGCCGGAGGTGGTAGGTCTCACCGTCGAAGCCCGCCTCTACCTCTCCCTCGAGGATGAGGTACGTCTCCTCCAGCGGATGGTCGTGCGCCCCGGCGAACCCTCCCGGCTCGTACTGCACCATGAACATCGTCGAGAGATCGGCGCCCAGGTCCGAGTCGACCATCATCTTCACGGTGATGCCGCTGTACACCAGCAGCGCGGTGCGCATGCTGGCGCTGAGGGCGAGACGATCTTGCGTCTGCAACGCCGGGTCCATGTTCTCCGGATCGATGTGTCCGAAGTACCGATTACGCGGGTCTCGGACGTCGACCCGCACCGGAGGGCCTTGCCGGATCGGGGCGGGGAATTGGGTGTCGTAGCCGAACCGTTCCCTCGGTAGCGGCGCCTGCATCTCGGCGAACTGCACGGCATGGTCGCCCGGATTGCGCAGCGCGTGCGTCATGCCCACCGGAAGCAGGGCGTAGTCACCTGCGATGAGCTCGTAGCTGCCCTCGGTGGTGTCGACCACCAACTCGCCTTCGACGACGTACAGCGTCTCCTCGAAGGAATGGACGTGCGTGCCGACCTCGCCGCCGGCGTCCAGCCGACCGAGGCGGAAGCCCATCTGAGTGGAGCCACCGGGCTCGTCCACGATGGCCGCAACCGCGTAGCCGGAGCTGCGGCCTGCGAACTCGGTGGGTGGCCCATACGCCAGGTCGGTGGTCGTCTTGACGATGTGATTTGCCATCAGTCGCCGTCTCCTCTCAGGTGCACGGCAACGGCGGAGAGATCACGCTCCCCGAAGCCGTTCGAGATGGCTGTGCGTACGATCTCGAGACCCGTCCGAGCCTGATCCATCGGTGCTCCCACCCGCTCGCCCAGACGGGTGATGAGTTCGAGATCCTTGGCGACGAGATCGAGGCTGAACGCCACGGCGGCGGCGTCCGGGTGCTCGTACGCCTGCCGCTTGTATTGCACGAACGGAGCGCCGCCGGCGCCGGTGGCGAAGACCTCGTAGGCGGTCGACCGATCCACCCCCGCCTTCTCGGCCAGAACGAGAGCTTCTGACAGCGCGACGTTCAACCCGTGAACCAACGCGTTGACGGCCAGCTTGGCAACTGCGCCGCTGCCTCTTGGCCCCACCTCGATGACCCGCGCCGCAAGCGCGTCGAGCACTGGCCGAGCCCGCGTCACTGCGGCATGGTCGCCACCCGCCATGATCGTGAGCTGTCCTGCCTCCACGGTCGATACGCTGCCGGAGACCGGCGCATCGAGGAACGCGGCACCCGTGGCGTCGACCGCCGCCCCGACTGCCTGCACCGTTTCAGGATCGATGGTGCTCGTCTCGACTGCGATCTGTGACGGCCCCAATCCGGCGACGAGGCCCTCGTCGCCGAGGTACACGCTGCGTACTGCAGCGTCGTCGGCGAGGCTGGTGATCACGACGTCGGCAGCCATGGCGGCAGACGCCGGACTTTGTGCCACGGTGGCACCGGTACCGGTTGCGACCTTCTCCGCCTTCGCGCGGTCGCGATTCCAGACCGTCACGGTGAAGCCGGACCTCACAAGAGTCCCGGCCATGGCACCGCCCATGCGGCCGGTACCGATCACTGCCACTGTTGTCGCGACACCGCTCACTGCTCAGTGAGACTATACAACTCGAACGTATTCAGCCACTGAACAAGGAGCGCGCCTCCTCGGCGATGTACTTGCCGATCGCCAGACATGCCGTCGCTCCCGGCGACGGGGCGTTGAGAACGTGGAGTGTGGAGCCGGCGCGTTCGATCACGAAGTCGTCAACGAGGACGCCCCGGCGATCCACCGCCTGGGCCCGCACGCCCGCGCCCCCAGGCTCGAGCTGGGCGGCTTCGAGCGCCGGCACCAACCGCCGGGCCTGCCTGGCATACATCCGACGGGAGCGCGACCGCACCAGCTCCTGGAAGCCGGGCGCCCAATGCCGGAGCGCCAATCGCCCGAAGCCGGGACTCGTCACCGCGTCCCACACATCACCCCAGTCCGGCGATACACCTCGGTAGTGCTCCCGGCCGAGTGCCACGATGGCATTCGGGCCTACTTCGACCACGCCATCGACCCGGCGTGTGAAGTGCACTCCCAAGAACGGGAATCGGGGATCTGGCACCGGGTAGATGAGGGCGTTGACAAGGCCGGCGGCCACGTCTGTCAGGCGCCAGTACTCGCCGCGAAAGGGGATCAGACGGACGCCGGCTTCGACGCCGGCCATTGCGGCGATCCGATCGGCGTGGAGACCGGCACAATTGACCAATACCGATGCCTCTATCCGAGCGTCGTCGGTGGCGATCTCCACTCCGGATACGTGGCGCCGAATGGCCGTCACAGGTTGGCCGGTGAGCAGCTGCGCCCCGGCGGTGATGAGGCCACCGGCGATCGTCTCGGCCACTGCCGGAAAGTCGGCGACTCCGGCCTCCGGGACGTGCAATGCCTCGACGCCGACTGCATGAGGCTCGTAGTCGAGGATTCCGGCGGGGCCGAGCCGTTCCAATCCTTGCAAGCCGTTGGCACGACCGCGACGTTCCAGCTCCTCGAGTGCTCCCCTCTCCTCCGGGTCCGTGGCGATGACCAACTTGCCGCTGCGGTGGAAGGGCAGCCCTTCCCTTTCGCAGAGGGCGTACATGGCGCGTCGTCCCTCCTGGCAGAGCCTCGCTTTGAGCGATCCGGGTCGGTAGTACAGCCCGGAGTGGATGACACCACTGTTGTGGCTGCTCTGATGGGTAGCGACCCGACCTTCCTTGTC
This sequence comes from Acidimicrobiia bacterium, assembly GCA_041581135.1. Taxonomy (GTDB): domain Bacteria; phylum Actinomycetota; class Acidimicrobiia; order Spongiisociales; family UBA5794; genus JBFGCM01. The sequence goes on along the minus strand of JBFGCM010000063.1, from coordinate 3,551 downwards.
CAGGACCACGATGTCGATGCCGGGGTAGGCATCCACCAGCGCCCTGGCCACCGACAGCCCGATGAGCCCTGCACCGACGACGCAGACGTCGACCTTCGTCACGAGCGCAGCCGGCAACGATTAGTGTCACTGCACAGAGCAGCGGGTGGCGTATATTCTCGCTGTACGTCGATCAAGGAGTGGTTCGGCATGGCGGAAGGGTCGGTTGTCGTCGTGGGAGGCACAGGAGGTCTGGGCCGTGAGGTTGCTCGCCACTATAAGGATCGGGGTTCGGACGTCATCATCACCGGCCGTGATATGGAGCGCGCCGATGCTGTGGCTGCCGAGCTCGGCGTGAGCGGCCTCGCCTTCGATCTGTCGCAGCCCGCGACCATCGAAGCCGCCCTCGCCGATGTAGGTGCGGTATCCCGCCTCGTGTTGTCTGCCATTGCGAGGGATCACAACCCGCTCGACGACTACTCGATCGAGGGCGCCCTGGCGCTGACGACGATGAAGCTGGTCGGCTACACCGAAACGATCCGGGCGCTCCACTCGCGCATGTCCGACGACAGTTCGGTGGTCCTGTTCGGCGGACGCGCCAAAGACCGCCCCTATCCCGGATCGACCACGGTGACGACGGTGAACGGAGGCGTCAGCAGCCTCATCAACACGCTGGTGATCCAGCTCAACCCGGTCAGATTCAACGCCATCCACCCGGGGATCGTGGGCGACAGCCCATTCTGGGAGGACAAACAGGAGGCCTTGGATGCGGTGGTGGCGCGTACGCCCACCGGGCGCCTGGTGACCATGGCCGACGTGGTGGACGCCACGGTCTTCCTGCTGGAGAACCGGTCGGTGAATGGAATCGATCTCTACATAGACGGTGGCTGGATGTTGATGTGAGTGGCGAGCAGAATCTGCCCGACGACCTGGCGGTGCTCGATGGCATCGGCGACCGGCTTCGTAAGGAGCGAACGAAAGCCGGTCTCAGCCAACGGGAGCTCGCCAGGAGAGTGGGTTTGTCGGCGAGTCTGATCTCGCAGCTGGAGAGTGGTGCCTCCAAACCGTCGGTCGGCACGTTGTACGCCCTGGTGACCGAGCTCGATGTCTCACTCGACAGCCTCATCCGGGGCGAGGTACACGATCAGTCGAGCTTCGATGACGGGACGGCGGAATCGACCGGCCGGCGACGCGGTCCGCTGGTTCGTCCAGAGGATCGCCAGGCGATCGATCTCGATTCTGGCGTACGGTGGGAGGAGCTGACAGCGGACACGGAGGAGGGTGTCGATTTCCTGGAAGCGATCTACGAGGTGGGCGGAGCATCGACCCCCGACGAATCACTCATGCGACACCATGGCCGGGAGTACGGATACATCATCTCCGGCATGCTTGGTGTCCGGATCGGTTTCGAGGAATACACCCTCACCGCCGGCGACTCGATTGCTTTCGACTCCACACGGCCGCACCGTCTGTTCAACAAAGGCGACGTACCCGTACATGCGATCTGGGTCGTGGTCGGCAGAGAGTCCGACCAAGAGGCGTCGGACTAGCGCCTTCAGTCGGCGCCGGCGTGAGCGGCGATCTGGCGCTGCACCTCTGCGGCGTCGAACCACGCGTTCTCATAGCTGATGAGACCGTCTCTCAGCTCGAAGATGTGAAGGATGCGCACCTCCACCGGGGCGCCGCCCCCTTCGATGCCCGCCCACACGCCGTGCACGTGGCCGGTGAGGATCGACTCATCGACGACGTACCTGCCGTCTTCTCCTGTGAAGCGCTTGACGGTGGTGAGTGTCACGTCCGGGATGGCGTCGAGGATCGACGAGTACACGCTCCCGACCTCCTCCTTGCCGTGGAACGGCGCGTCGGGATGAGTCACGTCGTCCCACACGATGTCGTCGGTATACGTGGCGAGCGTTGCCTCCACGTCGTGGGCGTTCTCAGCCGCGAAGTGCCGATCGATGATGTCCACAATCTCCTCCTTGAAAGGCGCGGCCGAGCGTAGCGACGCGGGCATGGCGCATTCATTCCTGTGGCGGTCGGTCCACTCAGCGGGTTGCCGGTGTCATCGGATCGCCTTCTCGCGTGATGACCCGGCTGTACCGCACGACGGTGGTGAGCCGCGGCTACCGGCGGCGGCTGCGGACCAGCCAGCCGGCGGCGAACGCCGCAACCGCGATGCCGCAGACCGCTGGTCTGATCGGTCGCACTCGTGCCTCGCCACGCTGACCGATGGCGCGTCGCACCCCGTTGTCGATGTGGTCTGTTGTGATGGGCGGCGACAGGTCGACAGCCGCCAGCGTCACTCGTGGGTCCGGGCAGGGCGGACACGGCCGGCTCGCTGCGGGCGGTTCGGACGTCTGCGGACGCTCCGGCGAGATGCTTACCCGGACGGTCTCGCGTATCCGCCTCGCGTCGGGATCGTCCATGCCGGGCACCGGCGTCGGGGCCACCTCGGACTCCTCGTATTCGACGGTGACGAAGGCGCGGCCGGTGACGACGACGCTGCCTGTGGCCGGGTGTTCGAGCAGGTCCGACGGGTCGATGGTCAGCTCGTCGGTCAGCACGAGCTCACGGCCGCAGCAGTCGATGGCCATGCCGGGTTGCACCACGAGGCGCGCCGACGGCGGGTCGGTCGCCTCTACGAGCAGCCCACACACGACGCCCGACCCGTGCAGCATCCGGTTGTGGCGGTGTTGCTTGCCGACGATGTACGTCTGCTCGGCGGCGAGGTCGTCGGCCGTTAACAGCTGACCGGTGAAGTACGGGACTCGCTCCGGTGGGGTCTCCTCGGCGCAGAGCGAACGTGGTTGATGGTTCATGGGTTCATCGTCACCGAATCGCATTGCGATGGGTAGGGCCTGCCGATCCTTTCAGGTCGGCGTTTCTCCCATGTGTCCGGTAGCTCGGCGTCGATCAGGAACTCGAGTCGCGGGTGCACGACTCCGATAGCCTGCGCCTAGCTGCCGGGGAACGCATGTGACAGCACCGACCATCGACCTACCTACGGGTACCGTCACCTTCTTCTTCAGCGACGTCCAGGACAGCACGGGGCTGTTGCAGAGGCTCGCCGGCGGCTACAAGACCGTCATCGAGCGCCACGCCGAGATCATCAGAGGCTGCCTGACGCCGCATCGCGGGGTCGAGATCTCCACCGAGGGAGATAGCTTCTTCGCCGTCTTCACCGAGGCCGGCCACGCCGTCGAAGCGGCCCGCACCATCCAGCAGCGCCTCGCCGCCGAGCCGTGGCCCGCCGGGGGAACGGTGGCCGTGCGCATTGGCCTCCACACCGGCACCGCCGAGCTGGGACACGACAACTACATCGGCATCGATGTCAACCGGGCCGCCCGCATCTCCGCAGCCGCCCACGGCGGCCAGGTCGTGGTTTCCGATGCCGTGCGCGCCCTGGTCCCTGAGGCCAGCTTCACCGACCTCGGCGAGCACACCCTCAAGGGACTCGACAGACAAGAGCAGCTCTTCCAGCTCGACGTACCAGGGCTGTCCCAGAGGTTCCCTCCGTTGCGCACGGCGACGTCTCGTCCCAACAACCTGCCTGCGCTCGCCTCTCGCATCTT
>JBFGCM010000062.1:0-23053 GCA_041581135.1 Acidimicrobiia bacterium | reverse complement strand
GGCGGAGCGCCCAGATCTCGTCGTCGGTCATGTCGGCGACGAGTGAGCGGAGGCGGGGGTCGGGGCCGAAGAAGTGCTCGCGGATGTAGGCACCGCTCTCGGCCTTGTAGCGCTGGTACTCGCCGTCCACGGTGATGTTCATCTTGTTGACCAGGAGCCCATCCACGTCGTTGGCCAGGATCGGGTCCCAGTTGGAGCCCCAGATCACTTTGATGACGTTCCACCCCGCGCCGCGGAAGATCGCCTCGAGCTCCTGGATGATCTTGCCGTTGCCTCGCACCGGACCGTCGAGCCGCTGCAGGTTGCAGTTGATGACCCATGTCAGGTTGTCGAGTCGCTCGCGCCCTGCGAGCCCGATCGACCCGAGGGTCTCGGGCTCGTCGGTCTCACCGTCGCCGACGAAGCACCAGACGCGCGATTCGGAGGTGTCGTCGAGGCGTCGGTTGTGGAGGTACTTGTTGAATCGGGCGTGGTAGATGGAGTTGATCGGTCCCAGACCCATGGACACCGTGGGGTACTCCCAGAAGTCCGGCATCAGCCACGGATGCGGGTAGCTGGAGAGACCCCCGCCGATCTCGCGCCGGAAGCGATCGAGATCCTGCTCCTCGAGGCGTCCCTCCAGGAAGGCGCGGGCGTAGATGCCCGGCGAGGCGTGACCCTGGATGTATACGTGGTCGCCCGGGGTGCCGTCGGCCTTGCCTCGGAAGAAGTGGTTGAAGCCGACCTCGTAGAGGTCGGCGGACGAAGCAAACGTGGAGAGGTGGCCACCGATGCCGTCTGCAGCATGGTTGGCCTTGATGACCATGACGGCTGCGTTCCAACGAATGAAGCGCCGGATCCGGCGCTCCAGGTACTCGTCGCCGGGGAACCACGCCTCCTCCTCGGCTGGGATGGTGTTGATGTAGGGAGTCGATACCGACGCCGGTACCCCGACGTTCTGCTCGCGGGCCCGTTGGATGAGCTTGGCCATGAGGAAGTGGGCGCGTGCCTTGCCGCCGAGGTGCACCACGTCATCGAGTGACGCCAACCACTCCGCGGTCTCTTCGGGATCGTTGTCCGGGAGCTGGTGGGTGAATCCGTCGATGATCATGGAGCCAATCTAGCGACGCCGGGGTGGTTCCTTCCCCGAGAGCCGAGCGTGGCGTCACCCAGGACGGGTGAGCAGATCGGCCAGGCGGGCGTACTGGTCGATGCTGTTGTAGAGCTGGGCCGAGATCCGCACGAGCCGGTGGGGCGGCTCCGGCCAGTCGACGAGCGGCACCTGGACGCCAGGTGTCGCCAACGGCCCGGCGGAGGGCGGCAAGGGCACCGCCGCCAGAGAGCCGATCATGGTGGCCGGTGCCGGTGGGGCGATGGCCATCGCCTCGCACAACACGGCACGGCCTTCCAGCGCCAGCGCCCGGTTGCGGGACCATATCTCCGGCCACCCGCCGGGCACCAGGCGTGCCATCGTCTCGATGGCGGTCGGCACGCAGAGGTACGGCGTCGGGTCGAGGGTGCCGGTCCAGTTGAACAGGTCTTCGAAGCGGCTCCGCCCCGCTCGAGAGACAGTGGCGCCGTGACTGATCACCGTCGGTACGACGGAGTCCTGCAGGTCGGGACGCACATACAGGAAGCCGGCACTCTTGGGTGCGCACACCCACTTGTGGAAGTTGCCCGTGTAGTACGCCGCGCCGATCGAGCCGACGTCGAGATCCAGCATGCCGGGGGCATGGGCGCCGTCCACCAGCACGTCGACGCCGGCCTCGGTCAGTGCGGCGACCAGGTCCCCGATCGGGAACACCAGGCCGGTCGGGCTCGTGACGTGATCGAGCAGTGCCAGTCGGGTTCGGGGGGTGATCACGTCCATCACGGCCGCTACCACCTGCGAGGGCGCCGCGATGGGGAAGGGAACGTCGGCGACCACGGTGACCGCGCCGGCGCGTTGTGCCACGTGCTCGAGGGCGTTCCGGCAGGCTCGGTAGGCGTGGTTCGTCGTGACCAGTTCGTCTCCGGGTGAGAGTGTCAGCGACCGGAGCACGGCATTGACTCCGGTGGTGGCGTTGGCGACGAAGCCGAGGTCCGCGGCAGGAACGCCGACGAACGCGGCCGCCGCCTTCCTGGCCGCATCCATGCGCTCGTCGTGTTCGGTCTGGAGGAACCGCACCGGTTCCCGTTCCATCTGGCGGCGCAACCGCTCCTGCCCGTCCATCACTTCGACAGGGCATGCGCCGAACGAGCCATGGTTGAGGAAGGCCACGTCCGGGTCGAGCGACCAGTGCTCGGCGAGTGGCGAGCCACCCCCTCGGCCCGTGACGCTCATTCCGTCACGCCGAGTCGGAGGGCATCGATCGTGCTGGTGGTACGTCCCTTCTCGAAGGACTCGTCCCAACGGTCATCATCGAGACGCCGGCGCACCTCCGGCTCGAAGTGATCGATGTCGATCCGCTCCCACGGCGACAGGTGGGCCGTCGACTCGGCCAACGAGCCGGCGAACAAGGCGGCGCGCTCGTCATTGCCCCGCAACGCCTCGACACCGAATGCGGTGACCAACCAGCGGGCCTGACCCTCGTTGTCGTTCACATCGACGAGCTCTGGCGCGGATTCTCTCAGCAACTGCACGGCGCGGTCGACATCGCCACGGTCGCGAGCCACCTTGGCCTGGGTCAGCAAGCACAGGGCCACCATTGCCGGCTCCCGGAGCGACTCGAACAGCTTCAGCGCGCCCTCGAGCGCAGACTCGGCGTGCTCCAAGTCATGCCGGATCCAGGCGACCAGGCCCATCCCGAGCCGTCCCCATGCCTCGTTGCGCGGGTTGTGGGCGGCCTCCGCCAGCTCCTTCGTCTCGGCGAACTTGGCTTCGGCGAGCTCGTAGTCCCCCAAGTCCATGGCGTTCCACGCCACGTTCGACATCGCAGTGCTCTGATCCTTGCCGAGTGCCGCTGAGATCGACAACGACTCTTCGTAGAGCTGCATGGCCCGGTGGTAGTCGTGGCTCAGCGCCACTGCGTTGCCATGGTTGATGAGTGCAGTGGCAAGCCCTTCCTGGTCGTCGAGCTCCCTGCGCATCGCCACTTCGGCGGCGGTGAGTCGCTGTGCGGGTTCGGCATCGGACTGGGCGGTGGCCAGCGCCGCAGCCCCCCGCAGCACGTCGGCGCGTAGCCGCGGCTCGAGATCGGCCCCCGCTTCGAGGACGGTGTCCAGCCAGGCACGGCCCTCGTCCCAGTGCCCCCGCACGTAGAAGTAGTACCAGAGTGAGGCCGCGGTCTTGGCGGCGCGGGTGATGTCGCCTGCCGTGAGACACGACTGCAGCACGGCGCGGAGGTCATCGATGTCGGGCTCGATGAGATCGAGGTAGCGGCTGACGTCGGTGCGAAGCACTGGGCCGATCTCCACGGCGAACTCGACTCGTCGGGTCACGTGCCGCGCTGCTGTCGTCCCTTCCGGCTCGGCGTCCGCCAGCCGCGCCGCCCCATACGCCTTCAGGGTTTCCAGCAGGCGATAGCGGCGTGAGGCGGCGCCGTTCGGGAGGGCGCGCACCAGGGAGCGATCCACGAGGCTCGACAGTAGGTCGAGGACGTCTTCGGGGTGGAGGGGTGCGGCACCGCAGATGTCCTCCACCGACTCCAAGGCAAATGACCCCGTGAACACCGACAGGCGGTTGAACAGGATCTTCTCCTCTTCGGTGAGCAAGTCATAGCTCCAATCGACCGCGGCGCGCAGCGTCTGCTGGCGGGCGAGTGCCGTGCGCGATCCTCTGCTGAGGACGGCGAATCGATCGCTGAGGCGCGCCGCGAGCTGGGTCGGGGTGAGCACGCCGAGGCGGGCTACTGCCAACTCGATCGCAAGCGGAATGCCATCGAGTCGGCGGCAGATGTCCACGACGGCGGCCACGTCGGCTTCCTCCAGGCGGAATGACGGGTCGGCCTCGACGGCCCGCTCCACGAAGAGGCGCACGGCGTCGCCGGCGAGCGCTTCGGCAGCGGTGGAGGCGTCGACGGTACCGAGCGGCTCGACGAGGTACCTCGTCTCACCCGGCACGCCGAGCAGCTCACGGCTGGTGGCCAACAGGGTGACGCCAGGACAGTGGCCGATCAGCTGGGCGGCGATGCGGGCGGCCTCCTCGATCACGTGCTCGCAGTTGTCGAGGATGATCAGTGTGTCCTTCTCACGCAGAAAGCTCTCGAGGGCGTCAAGCATGTCTCCCCCCGATTGGTCTCCGATGCCGAGCACGAGTCCGATGACGTGAGACACGAGCTGCGGGTTGCTCACCGGTGCCAGGTCCACGAACCACACCCCGTCGACGAAGGCGTCGATGAGATCGGCAGCGGTGTGGGTGGCGAGCCGGGTCTTGCCTGCGCCCCCTGGGCCCAGCAAGGTCAACAGGCTGACTCGTTCGATGAGATCGGCCACCTCGCGTCGCTCGTCGCGGCGACCGACGAAGCTCGTGGTGTATGCGGGGAGATTGGTGCGGTACGTCGAGAGGGAGCGGAGCGGCGGGTACTCGGCCGGCAAAGCCGGATGTGCCAGCTGGTACACCCGCTCCGGGATCTCCAGATCCTTGAGGCGATGCTCCCCGAGGTCGAGCAGGGTGCAGTCGGCAGGCAGCGCGTCCCGCACCAGCCCGGCAGTGACCTGCGAGAGCAAGATCTGTCCGCCGTGGGCGATGCCCATGAGGCGCGCCGCCCGGTTGAGTGGCTGGCCGAAGTAGTCCCCCTTGCGTTCATCGGCGGCGCCCGTGTGCACCGCCGTCCGGATCCGGATGGCCGCCGTCTCCGGCCATTCCGCAGCAGCCAACGCCAGCTGGGCGTCGAGCGCCGTTCGGAGCGCAGCGAGGGGTGAGGAGAAGGCAACGCTGTACGCGTCTCCGGCCGTGGTGAACACGTAGCCCGAGTGCCGGCCGATCACGTCTTCGAGCAGCTGGTCGTGTTGGCGCAGGGCCTGCCGCATGGCGTCGGGGTACTGCTCCCAGAGGCGCGTAGAGCCTTCGACGTCGGTGAACAAGAACGTCACGGTGCCGGTAGGTGGAGGCGGTGAGGTCACACGGGAAAACTACCGCGAGTGGGCCATAGGGGCCGATGGCGCCCCCCGGGTAGCGTTCGTCCCGCTACGCACGAGGAGATCTACATGAAGGCATGGGTCGAGCGCAATCTGGCGATGGTGGTCATCGGGATCGGGGTGGTGGCGCTGCTGAGCCTCGTGCTCACTGTGGTGCAGCTCGGCGTGATGGGGGCACGGATCGCGGACGGCGAACGCCGCCTCGTAGCCGCCGAGGACGAGCTGGTCTCGCTCAAGAGCGGGGTGACCCAGCTGCTCCTGGATGCGTCGACCCTCACCAGTGCCCTGTCCGGCATCAACGCCGACATCGGTCCCTCGCTGGACGAGGCTATCGCGTCGCTCGAGGCGTTCGGCGGCTCGACCATCGAGTTCACGGTGGCCATCGACGAGCAGGTGCCCATCGAAGCTGACATCGTGTTCGACCGGACCATCGACGTTCCGGTGATGACGACGCTTCCAATCGACGAGGTGGTCGAGACCACCATCACCGTCGCCGGACCATTCGGCACCGAGATCCCTGTCGACGTCACGGTGCCGATCGCGTTGGACCTCCCCATCGATCTGGAGTTCCCGTTGGAAGTGAGTGAGCAGATCCCCGTGAGCACGGTGGTGCCGGTGCAGCTCGACGTGCCGGTGAGGCTCGACGTGGGCGATACCGACCTGGCCACCCTGGCGACGGCGCTGGGTGACGGCCTGCGGTCGCTGCGCGAAGTACTGAACGCCCTCGGTTGAAGCGGTCCCATCGGACCCTGTCGTTGGTCCCTACCGGGAGCGTGCTGCCGGGCGGACGATTGAACTGAGAGAGATAGAGAGCCGTACGGCGGGTGAAGTGGCCCGCCAGCCGCGGTGCGTCACCAGCCGCACGGACGGAGGTGGCGCATCATGCGCAAGGCGTTGATGGTTCTGGCAGTAGTCGCGCTGGTGGTGGGTGCGATCGTTCCCGCTACAGCTCATGCCCAAGACACCGACACCACCGGCGATCTCATAGTCCGTATTCGTGACGACGTCACGGGTGAGCCCGCGCCGTACGTGCCGATACGCGTGCTCGGCCCCGAAGGAGCGGCCGAGTGGGATGGCCGCGAGGTGTTATCGGACGAGAGTGGGGACGCGTTCGTTCCCGGCCTGCTCGTCGGGTCGTACACCGTGAACGCCGGCCACCACATGGTGTTCTCCAGTGACTACCTGTTCGAGGTCTACGAGGACCTGACCGAGGCGGACTATCCCGCGTTCGACCCGGTGGACATCCTGGCTGGAGAAACCACCGAAATCACGATGAACATGGCACTCGGGGGGACGCTCGGCGGCACGATCACGCACGCATGGACGGGGGAACCCGTTGCGGGGGTTGTCGTTCGACCCAACGTCGATTTCGTCTCCACCAGCTCGAACGCGGACGGAACGTACGGGATGGGTCCGCTCGGCGGGTTGTACGACGTCACGTTCAGCCACGACGATTTCGACACCCTCGTCGCTCAGTCCATCACGGTTCCGGCCGGCACCGAGACGACGCTGGATGTCGAGCTGACCCCCAAGTACGGGACGCCATACGCCACCATCCACGGGTTCGTGTGTGTGGACGGCGATGGTGACGAGTACTGCGACATGTGGTCGGAGGAGCCCCGTGACGATGTGGTGCTCGCCGGCGTGACAGTGCGGGTGACCACCCCGGGTGGCGACGTGCTGGCGACCGGGACAACCGACCCTTGGGGTGGGTTCGTGTTCGACGGGTTGACCCCAGGAACGATGGTCGTCGAGTTGGACGAGGCGACGCTCCCGGACGGCATGACCGGTCGTCCCCCCACAGCGGTGAACGTCGAGGTGGGACACAACGAGTGGGCCGAGGTGGTGTTCTTCGTCGAGAAGGTCCAGGTCGATCTCCACCTGTCGGTGAAGGCGACCTCCGAGGTGGTGCTGGGGCAGACCACCGAGGTGGTGGTCACGATCACCTTCGTGCGATCGGTGCCGGCGATCGGCTCCTTTGTCGTGGGCCCGGTGGAGATGCATGCGAGCTTGCCGGACGGGCTCGCCTACAACGGGCACACCGCCACCGGTAGCTTCCAGCCGGAGTCGGGTCGCTGGGTCGTCCCTGCCATCGAATTGGAGCGGAGCGCGCAGCTCAAGATCTCTGTCACAGGCCAGACGGTGGGGACCATGACGGTCAGTGCCGAGGTGGTCGGAGTGGAGTGGGTGGATCCCGACTCTTGGCCGGACGACGGTCGGGGCGACGATTTCGACCAAGCCGCGGTCACCGTCGTTCGGTCGCCGGCGGTGATCTCGGGCGTGGTGTGGCTCGATCGCAACGAAAACGGGGTCCGGTCGGCTTCGGAGCCCGGCATGGCCGGCATCGAGGTCGTGGTCAACCAGCTCGCCACCGGCGATGTCGTCGCGCTTCTCACCGACCGAGACGGTGCGTTCTCGATCAGCGGACTCGTCGCCGGCAACTACCGCGTCGTGCTCGGTGATCTCCCGGCTGACCACACCGCTCCCGATGGCGGTGCGGTCACCGTCCTCGCCGAGCCGGGGAAGCGGGCCGTCGAGTTCCGGGTCGTGTACGCCCCTGCCCGTGCCCCCATCCCGGCTCCCGAGCCCTTGCCGGCGCCGGAGCCGGAGGTGACGAGCGGAACAGTCAGCGGTGTGGTGTGGCTCGATGACAACGAGAACGGCATGTGGGATGTGAACGAGGCGCTTGCGCCGAACGTGCGGATCACCATGGTGGACCTGTCGACCAACGAGCAGGTGACCCTGCGATTCGCCGAAGGGCGCTTCACCTTCGTCGACGTACCACCGGGCAGATGTGATCTGTCGCTCGACGCCAGCACGCTCCCCGAAGGCTGGGAGGCGGACCCCACGGACCCGCAGCAGGTCCTGGTTGCCGCCGGAGAAGAGGTGACCGCCGACTTCAGGCTGGTGCCCGGCGACGGAGGCATACCTCTTCCCTGGCTCATCGGCATGGTGGCCGCGGGTGGTGTGATGCTGATCGGTCTGGCTGTCGGGTGGTGGTGGACGCGCCGGACGGGACGGTCGCTGTTCGGCGGCCTGGTCCGTCGTTGACTGCGCCCTGCCGGCCGCCCGCGCCGCTCCTCCTGCCTCGGCGAGGAGGACGGACCTTCGCCCCTAGAACCCGACCGATGCACGATGGAGCCTGGAAGAGAGGCTTTCGACGTGGAGGCGTCCGATGATCATCGAACTCAAGGACGTGGTGAAACGTTACGGGGAGGGTCCCCTCGCGGTGACCGCGCTGGACGACGTGCAGCTCTTGGTTGCCGCCGGCGAGTTCGTGGTCGTCCTGGGCCCGTCCGGGAGCGGCAAGACGACCCTGCTCAACCTGATCGGAGCGCTCGACACGGCAACCAGCGGTACGGTCCGGGTCAACGGAGTGGATCTGGTCGGGGCCTCTCGAGCGGCGCTGTTCGACTTCCGCGGCGCGTCCGTGAGCTTCATCTTCCAGTCGTTCAACCTCTTCCCCGGCCTCACTGCCCAAGAGAACGTGCAGTTCGGGGTCGACGCCGCAGGTTCGGCGGCCGATTCCACTGATGTGCTCGAGCGGGTGGGGCTCGGCGACAAGCTGGATCGCTTCCCGCATGAGCTGTCGGGTGGCGAACAACAGCGGGTGGCCATCGCCCGGGCTCTGGCCACCGACAACCCCGTGCTGCTGTGTGACGAACCCACCGGCGAGCTGGATTTCGGTACCGGGGTCACGATCCTCGAACTGCTTCAGGGACAAGCCACCGGCAGCCGGGCGGTGTTGGTGGTCACGCACAACCGCGAGATCTCGCGCATGGCCGACCGGGTCGTCGAGCTGAGCAGCGGGCGCATCGTGGCCGACGGACCGCCCTCCGGGGGGAAGGTCCCGGTGACAGAACTGCACTGGTAGGAGGGGCGCATGATGCTGTTGTTGCGATGGTCATGGCGTGACCTCCGGGCGCACTGGGCCAAGGTGCTGGCGATCGCCGTCGTCATCGGCATCGGAACGGGCGGCTATGCCGGACTGACATCGACCGCAGAGTGGCGGCGAGTGTCCTACGACGTCAGCTACCGCCAACTGGCCATGTACGACCTCCGGGTCGACCTTGCAACAGGGAGCACGGCACCCGAATCGGCACTGGCTGCGGTGCTGGCCGACATCGCCAGCCAGGAAGACGTGGTCGCAGCCGAGGAGCGCCTCATCTTCCCGACTCAGGTCGACGCCTCATTCGGCGACGAGACGATCCTCGTGCGAGGCCAGGTGACCGGTGCGGACTTCAGAGAGGGAGGTCCGCAGGTCAATGCCTTTCACGCGTTCACGGGGCGAGCGTTGACCGCGGCGGACGCCGGTGAACCGGTGGTGATGGTGGAGCGTTCGTTCGCCCTGTTCTACGGGTTGCCCGGCACAGGTGAGCTGGCGATCAGCGGTGACCGTGAGCTGGCCTATGTGGGTCAGGTGACCACACCCGAGTACTTCGCCGTCGCCCCTGAAGGCGAGATGTTCATGTCCGAGGCGACCTACGCCGCCATCTTCACCACGCTGGAGACCGCGCAAGAGGTCGCCGGTCTGCCCAGTCGGGTCAACAACCTCGTGCTCACCATCACCGACACCGCCGACCGGGATGCGATCCAGCAGGAGCTCGAGGCTGCGCTGGCGCGCGCCGGCCTCGGGGCAACGGTGGCCACTCGGGACGACAATCTCTCGTACAGCGCGCTCACCACCGACGTGGACCAGGACCAGGCCATGTTCAACGTGCTTGCCTTCCTGCTGTTCGCCGGCGCAGTGGGTGCCGCCTTCAACCTGATCCACCGCCTTGCCGAGCAGCAACGTCGGGAGATCGGTATCGGAATGGCCATCGGCGTCCGGCCCCGGGTTCTCGCCATTCGGCCGCTGTTGGTGAGCGTTCAGATCGCAGTGCTCGGTGTGATCTTCGGCGTGGTCATCGGGACGCTCATCGGGAACGCGATGGCTGCCGTGTTCCAGAGCATCGTGCCGCTGCCGGTGTGGGAGACGCCGTTTCAGACAGGCGTGTTCGCCGGGGTGGCGGTCGTCGGGTTGCTCGTCCCGTTCGGTGCCAGCGCCATCCCCGTCTGGCGGGCGGTTCGCGTGGCGCCCATCGCCGCCATCAAGCCGACCCATCTGGTCGCCAAGGAGGCGGCGTCGCCCAAGGCCCGGCACGCCACGACCAACACCTTCCGGGCGATGCCGCTGCGCAACCTGCGTCGCGCCCCTCGCCGAACCGTGCTGACGATTCTGGGCATCGCTGCGGCAATGACCGTGCTGGTCGGGTTCCTCGGGATCATGGATTCGGTGTTCGATGCAGTGGACGTCGCCGAGGTCGAAGCCAACGGCACCCGGCCGGATCGGATCGCGGTCACGCTCGACGGCTTCTACCCGATCGGCTCACCGGCGGTACAAGCAATCGAGGACGCCGCCTCAGTGGCTGAGGTCGAACCCGTGCTACGCGTGGTGGCGTCCGTGGACCGCGGCGGTGACGACATCGACGTGATCGTCGAGCTGGCGGACCTCGACGGCGGCATGTGGGCTCCGAGCGTGTCTGCGGGTGCCTTGACCGATGAGCTCGGAGTCCTGTTGTCCGAGAAGGCCGCTGCCGATCTCGGGGTCACCGTCGGGGACACCGTCACGTTCCACCATCCGCGCCGCACCGGCCTGACGTCATATGCCTTCGTGGACAGTGAGATCGTCGTGGTGGCCCTACACCCCAACCCGGTGCGGGGCTTCCTCTACATGGACATCGGCAGTTCCGGGCTCTTCGGCCTCGAGGGTCTGGCGAACGGCCTCAACGTGCTCCCGACTCCGGGTGCCACGACCGAGGCGGTGCAGCAGGAACTGTTTGACGTCGACTCCGCAGCCAGCGTGCAGTCGGTCACTGCGGTCATGGAGGCGGTGAGGAACGCGTTCGACCAGATGTTGGGCATCATCCAGGTGATGGTGGTCGCGATCCTCCTGCTCGCATTGTTGATCGCCTTCAACACGGCGGCGATCAATCTGGATGCCCGTGCCCGTGACCACGCCACGATGTTCGCCTTTGGCGTCAAGGTGAGGACCGCGCTGCGCATCGCCATGACCGAGAGCTTTGCGGTCGGCGTGATCGCCACCGCCATGGGCGCCGCCGGTGGTGCGGCGTTGGTGTGGTGGATGACGCAGGTGCTCCTGCCAGAGACGCTGCCCGACTTCCAGCTACATGTGGTGTTGAAGCCGAGCACCGCCGCCGCGGTGCTGGTGATGGGCATCGTGGCGACCGCGGCTGCGCCCTTGTTCACGTACCGGCGCATGCGGCGCATGGATGTGCCCGGCACGCTTCGCCTCATGGAGTGACGTCGTCGCGGTGAACGCTCACTCCACCAGATCGGGCGGTTGCCGGGTCGATCGTCCCACCATCGCCACACCCGCCAGAGCGAGCGACCCGCCGATCACGATGGGCCCGGTGATCACCTCGCCGAGCAGCACCGCCCCGGCAACCACACCGACGACCGGCGCCAGATAGCCGGTCAAGGCCACCTTGGCGGCCGTCATGTGCGCCGCCGCATAGAGGGTCGCCACGAACGGGAGCAGTGTGCTGAAGAGTCCCAACGCCACGAGCACCCACCACGACACAGGGGTGACTGCGGCGAAGGCGATGTCACCGGCGCCGAAGCCGATGACCGAGACCATGGCGACGCCGACCAGGAACATCGGCAGCGACAGCGCCGCGGTGGAGTGGCGTGGCGCGTAGATGCGTCCCAACACACCGCTCACGGATCCGAAGAAGACGCCGCCGAACGCAAGGAGACCTCCCGTCACCACGTCGCCGCTGCCATCGGCGATACCGGATTCGCCCGCCACCACCAACAGACCGGTGCCGGCCAGGCCTAGCGCCAGGCCGATGATCTGGTTGCGGTCGAGGTGCTCGCCGATGGCGAAGAACGCCATCACCGAGGTGATCACCGGGATCAGCGTGATGAACAACCCCTCGACACCGGCAGACACGTAGTTGAGGGAGCCGATGAAGAAGGCAGGAGCGATGCCGATGCGCGGGATCCCGATGATCAACCCGTCGCGCCATGCCGCCCAGGTCATCTCGGTACGGGTCGCCACCACATAGGCCGCAACTGCGGCGGTGGCGACGCCGGTGCGCGCGAGCACCACCGTGAACGTGGTGGCGCCCTCCCCGAACACGAACCGGGTACCCACTCCGGCGAGTCCCCAACCCAGGGAGGCGGCCAGGATGGCGAGCGACGCCCCCATGCCTTGGTGGCGGACCCGGCTCAGCCGGAGCTTCCCAGGATGCGATCGGGATGGACGAACACCCCGGCGCGCCGTTCCCCGGCCATCACCCGGTCGTACTCGGCCCAATCGTCGTGGGTACCCCCGGCGGCAGTGAAGATGTCGCGCAGCAGGCGGGGCAGCGCGGACGGGTCGAATCCCTCGAACGGATCGTCGGGTCCGATGATGTCGACCGGCCCCTCTACGCCTGCCCACTCCCACCCGTGCCGGAGCACGACGCTGGCGCGGCCGGCGTCCCGCAGCAGCCGGCGCTTCCACGCGTCGCCCCGGATGACCATGGCGACCACGTCATTGTCCAGCACCGGATGCGGCATGACGCCGGCGTTGACCACGGTCGAGTGCACGGTGCCGTCGGGGCGCAGCGTCGACACCACGGCGAGGCCCTGGTTCGCCGCCGCGGTCCGCCTGACATCGTCCATGGTCGCCATCGGTGCTCCCTTCTGGTCCGCCAACCTAGCCCCGGGAGGAGCTCGGATCGATGTCCTCGAGTATGGCGAGCGCGGCACTGCCGGAATTGGCTCTTGACGAAAGGGCCGTAGAGTGGACAATCAGGCCATCACGACTTCGGGGGAATGCTGGATATGCAGGGGGTAGATCTTGCGCCGTCCCGGCGCGATGTTCGCAATTGGGTGTATCCGGCGGCAGTCGGCGTCGTCTGGCTGACCTGGTTCAGCTACATGGCGATCACCGACGGTTGGTGGCGCTTTTCGGAGTTCTGGCCGGTCTCGGTGACCATGACTCTCGGGTCGTTCGTGGCGGGTGCCACCGCCGAGGGTGGCGCCGCCGTGGCTTTTCCGGTCTTCACCAAGGTGCTGGACATCCCGCCGACGGATGCCAGAACGTTCGGGCTCATGATCCAGGCCGTCGGCATGACCATGGCCGGGCTCGTCATCGTGATCCGACGCACGCCGATCCTGCCACGGGTGATCGGCTGGGTCTCGCTTGGTGGCGTCGCCGGTCAGTTCATCGGCACGTTCTGGATCACGGTCGGCTCCCCCTACTCGAAGATCCTCTTCACATTCGTCACCGTGGTGTTCGGTATCGCCATGGCGTTGTCGCGCTGGTGGCTCAAGTGGGAGCCGCTCCAGCAGCTCGATGCATGGAACCCTGCCCGGCGCACCGTGTTCGTGGTCGCCGGCGTGTTCGGGGGGACATTTGCCGCCAACACGGGCTCGGGCATCGACATGCTCACCTTCATCGTGCTCACGCTGGCGCTCGGCATCAACGAGAAGGTCAGCACCCCCACCACGGTCATCATCATGGGCATCAACTCGGTCGTCGGGTTCGCGCTCCACGGGCTGGTGGTGCATGACATCGGGATTGCGTTCGACTACTGGCTGGTGGCGGTGCCCATCGTGGTGATCGGAGCGCCGTTCGGTGCGTATGTCGCCTCGCACGCTCGGCGCGATCACATCATCACCCTGCTCCTCACGCTCATCAGCATCGAGCTGGTCACCACACTGTGGTTGGTGCCGATCGATGCCCGGGCGATGTCGGTGACGATGGCGGCGGTCGCGGTGTGCTTCGTGTGGTTCTGGTGGATGCTGGCCTACCGGCATCGCCACGTCGGTCTGCACGGTCGCCCTAGCCGCCGGCCCGAAGTTCCCCGTTGAGGTAGGCCCGGAGCCAGCCCTCGTCCAGGTCGCCGAACTCCTCGGGGGCCTCCGGCACCACCCACACGTGCAGCATCTCGTGGGTGATCGGCACGGCGATGGCCCCCAAGGGGCAAGCGCCATACGGGGACACCAGGCCGGCGATGCTCGGAGGGGCCGGCGTGACACAGATGTGGTCGTGGGCATGCCACACCGTCATGGGGCCGCCCACCGCCGGGCCGGCCACACCGATGCCTTCCATCTCGAACATTGCGCCGATCAAGACGGGACCGTCCGGTCCCAGTGCGTAGACGAGGTGCTCGGGCCGGCTGGGATCCAGCACCACACCGTCGTTCTGGAACCGGGGATTGGGGGCGTGGAAGTCGAGACCCCTGATGCCGTCCGTCTGGAACCCGTCGGCGGCCGCCGCCGCGGGGTCGTGCCACCGGGAGAGCGCTGTCACCGTGGCGGCGTGGAGCGCCTCTGCGGCGGCGCGCTCCTGCGCCGTTGCCGGGCGATCGTCGCCGACAGGTAGCAAGACGCCAGGAGGGGGCACCTCGCCGTGGTGGTGGCCGCCCTCCCCTGCACCCAGCGCGCCGATCCAGGCCCCGATGCCCACCACGGCCACCGCGAGGACGGTGCCCGTGGATGCCGCCAGTCGCCGCCATCGCCCGGGGCGGAGTGGAGTGGCAGCGATGGCCAATGCCGTCAATTCGATGAGCTTGGTCGACATACCCACCTGGTCCGGGGAACCGCCCGCCATCGACGAGACGGCGTACCCGAGGAGCGATCCGACCAAGATCAGCCGCGTCCACCGCCGCCATGGCCTGCCGGCGACGAGTCGCCGGGCGACCCGGGCGAAGGCGACCCCGGCGATCGCATACAACAGGGTGAGGCCGGACGGCTCGTGCCCAAGCGTCAAGCCGAGATGGATGACGGCAGATGCCGTGAGCAGCCAGGCCAGGAAGCGGTGCTCGGGGGCGAGGCGGAGCCACGCTGCCATCGTGCCGTCGGGCCGAAGGGCGTCCCGGCGAGCCCGGCGCCGCACCCACCAGGTGGCGACGAGCAGGCCGAAGAACCCGAGGAGCGCCATGCCGTGTTCGGGCAGGACTGCATACATGGGGCTGCCGATGTACTCGTCGAGGCCGCGAGTCAGGGGTGTCTCGGAATGCGCCAGCACACGGGTCACGAGGCCTCCATCACCAGCGGCGCCGGCATCTCGCCACGCCGGCGCCGGGGGAACTCGGCCCGTACCTCGGGGCGGCGCAGCAGCCAGATGACTGCCACCGGCATCACGAAATGCGTCATCGCCGGCACCAGCTCGATCGGGCGTCCGGTCATGAGAAGGGCCAGACCTGTGGATGCGACTCCGATCGTGATCATCAGCACCTCGGCCGCCAGCAACAGGCGACGAGCGCGGGGTCGACGGCGCCGAACGGCCCGTGCGAGGTACAGCATCGTCACGGCTCCGGCGAGCGTGGCGAGCAGCGGCAGTCCCGGTTGCCCGAACCCGAATGCCGACACGAGGATCACCTCGATGAGGGCCAGTAGCGCGATTCCCGCCTGCACCAGTACCACCGCCACCACCACGGGTATGAGCCCGTTGTCGTTGTCGTTGTCGTTGTCCATGTCACCAGCGTCGATCCTGCCGGTGAGGCGCAGATGGGGGGTAGATGAGAGCTCGGTGAGAACCCGCTACTCGATGGCGGGAATCGTCACCGTGAACACCGCCCCGTCGGCGTTGTCCGCTCGGATCTGTCCACCGTGGCCTGCGACGATCTCGCGTGCGATCGCCAGCCCGAGCCCGCTGCCTGCGGGGCTACGGGCTGAATCGACCCGGTGGAACCGATCGAACACATGCTCGACGTCAGCAGGCGGGATCCCAGGCCCCTCGTCCCGGATCACCAGCACGGCGTTGCCATCGGACTGCGACAGCGTGGCCGCCACCGGAGCCGCCCCGTGTTTGTGGGCGTTGTCCACGACGATCTGTACGAGGCGGTCGAGGGCATCGGGATCGCCCATCACCTCCACGGGACCCGAAGTGTGCACCTCCACGGGCCTGCCGGCACGCTCGGCCCGGCGGATGGCGTCGATGAGGAGGCTTTCCATGTCGAGTGGTCGGAGTTCGTTCAGCCGGTCGCTGTCGGCTCGGGCCAGGATCAGCAGATCGTCCACCAGGCGCGTCATCCGCTCGGCTTCGGTCGCGATGTCGGCGAGCGCTTCGTCGCGGTCCGTTTGATCGGCGTCCGATCGATCGATGAGGAAGCCGGCGTTGGAGCGAATCGTGGTGAGTGGGCTGCGCAGCTCGTGGGAAGCGTCTGCGACGAACCTGCGCTGCTGGTCCAGTGCGTCCGCAAGGCGCCTTTGCGAGCGCTGCAGCTCGTCGAGCATGCGATTGAAGCTGGTGGTCAGCGCTCCGACTTCGTCCTTGGACCGCTCGGGCTGGAGCCGTCGTGACAAGTCACCGGTGGCGGCGATGTCGTCGGTGGTCTCCGCCAGCCGGCGCAGGGGACGCAGGGCTCTTCCCGCCACCAACCAGCTGACGACCGCTGCTGCGATGAGGGTCACGATCGCGGCGAACACGGCCAGCGCACGCACCCCCGCAATCTGCTGTTCGGTGAACGCGGTCGATTGGGCGGCCACCGCCACCAACGGCTCCCTGCCATCGGGCGGATCCCACGCCCGAGCCTGGACTCGGACCTCGGTGCTCCCGGCGATGAGGGTGGCCGCCGATTCGCCGGTGAGGAGGGCCTCGACCACCACGGCAGCCGGCACCCGGAGCGGCGCGTCGTCGACGATGCCGGTCGAATACCGCACAGACCCGTCATCGGCGACGATCGTCACGAACGGATCGGTAGCCGACTCCGCCTCAACGGTGATGAGTGGGGCCGCAGGCAGCTCACCCTCGGCTTGGTCGAGGCTGGCCACGGTCCGCTCGGCCAACCCCGACAGCGCTCGATCCTGGTCTTCGGGGACGGCGGCCCCGGCCAAGGCACTCAGGAGCAGCACGAAGACGAACATGGCGGCGGCCACGACGCTGGCGCCGTACAACGCGAGTCGCCAGCGGATTCGCACCGTCAGGCGTCCTTGAGGCTGTACCCGACGCCGCGCATGGTCTGGATCAGCCGGGGTTCGCCGCCGGCTTCCAGCTTCTTGCGCAGGTACCGCACGTAGACGTCGACGACGTTGGACGTGGTGTCCGAATCCAGGCCCCACACCGCCTCGAGGATCTGGACCCGCGTGAGCACGACTCTGGGGTTGCGCATGAAGTGTTCGAGGAGCCGAAACTCCAGGGCCGTCAGCTCGACCGGACGGTTGCCGCTGCGCACGTCCATCGCCGCCACATCCATCACGATGTCGCCGTAGCGGAGCAGCTCTCGTGCCTTGGGGGCGTGGCGCCGCAACAGGGTGCGGACCCTCGCCAGGAGCTCGGGATGGGCGAACGGCTTCACCAGATAGTCGTCCGCTCCGGCATCGAGTCCATCGACCCGTTCCGGCACGGCAGTACGGGCGGTGAGCATGAGGATGGCTGTGCGCACGCCGTCTGCACGCAGCCGACGACACACCTCCAGGCCGTCTATCCCGGGCAGCATCAGGTCGAGCACGACCAGGTCGGGCTGCCGATTCCTCGTGTGGTCGAGGGCGGCGTGGCCGTCGTGGACCACGGCGACGTCATATCCCTCGTACGTCAGCGCGCGTCGCACCGACGCCGCAATGCGCTCATCGTCGTCCACCACGAGAATCCGTGCAGGAGGGTTCACATTCGACATCTTCGTCATCCTGACCAGGGGATGTGAGAGATCGATGAGAGATCAGCATGCCTTCAGGGTCGCACGAGAAAGGGGACGGCGGTGCCGTCCCCTTTCGTTGGTCGAATCTGTTTGGCCGTCAGTCGGCTACCCGCTCCTTGAGGCCCTTGGCTGCCTTGAATGCCGCCACGGTGGTGGCGGGGATGTGCAACGGGGCGCCGGTGGCGGGGTTCCGACCCTGACGGGCCTTGCGGCGGCGGGTCTCGAAGGTCCCGAAGCCCGCAATCGACACTTTCCGTCCCGCATCGAGCTCGATGGCAATGATGCCTTTGCCTGGCTGGGTATCGAAGATCTCGTCGATGACCTCGGCGGCCTTGGCCTGTGTGAGGTCGGTGTTCTTGGCGAGCTTCTTCGCCATCTCGGTCTTGTTCACCATGCACTCCTTCTCGGACAGCTTGTCGCTCCGGCCACTGGAACGTTATCCCGAATTCCACAGAATGCGAGTATTTCCGGGCTCTGACGAGGACTGTGCCTTCTTCGGGGAGCGTCGCTCCTGTACCCGTGCCGCCGTCGATTCCGCCCGCCGCCGCCGCCCCTCGATCGCCGGCCGTGGGGCGTCGCCGCGTAGTGCCCGCGATCGGAGGTGTCGATCGTGGCCGTCTTGTGGTAGGTGACGTGTGTCGACGTCTCTTGGCGTTGAGCAAGGACATCGGTGCCGTGCGCCCGCATCGTAGTGGCCTCACGTCCGGCTCGAGCCGGCCTCCATCCGATAGATTGCGGCCGTGGATTTCAGGGGACTCATCGCTGCCGCTTACCGGCTGGGGCCTATTGCGTATCTGGCCACCGTGACCCCGAATGGAGACCCACACACCGTCCCGATCCACGTCGATGTGCACAACGACCGGTTCTATGCCATGGCCGGCACCCGCGATGTCAAGATCCGCAACATCCGTCGCGGATCGAGCGTGCTGTTGCACTACCAGGTCAGCGAGGCCACCGGCTGGGATCACCTCATGATCTGGGGAACGGCCCGCGTGCTCGACAGCCGTGAGGACCGGCGCCGGCTGTGGTCGGGTGTGATGTCCTACGACGTGAACGAGTTTGCCCCGGGGGGACCGGACGGCAGTTTGGACACGTGCTTCCTGGAGATCCGACCGGTCCGAGCGGTGGTGCTGCGCCGGTTCGGGCTCGGGGGCCGGGAGGAGTGGCGGGCCGGCATGCCGGACGACGCCGAGACCGATGACGACGCTGAGGATGAGGACTTCCCGCAGGCACGCAACTGGCCTGCCGGCGAAGCGACGGAGTGAGGCGTCCGAGCCCCCCCACCCCCGATCTGCCGGACGACGGCGGGAGTCGCGGTGCGAGTTGCGCCAGACTGGGCCTGTGGACGAGGTGATCCTCGACATCGATGGTGACGAGATCACCATCACCAGCCCGGACAAGGTCATGTTCCCGAAACAGGGCTGGACGAAGCTCGATGTGGTGGAGCACTTCCGTACGTGTGTCGATGGAGCTCTGGCGGGAGTGTTTGGGCGTCCCACCATGCTCAAGCGATGGCCGCGCGGCGTCGGCGAGAAGCCGTTCTATCAGAAGCGGGCGCCCGCATCGGCCGGCGAGCGGTTCTTCGTCGAGTTTCCGTCGGGGCGGACGGCCGGCTACTTCGTGCCTCGCACTCCTTACGACATCATCTGGATGGCGCAGCTCAACTGCATCGACCTCAACCCGTGGCCGACGCGCGTGGAGCACGTGGAGAACGCCGACGAGCTGCGCATCGATCTCGATCCGACTCCCGAGGCCTCATGGTCGGACGTGCAAGAGGTGGCACTCGTGGTGAACGAGGTCCTGACCGACTTCGGGTATGGGGGCTATCCCAAGACATCGGGATCGAAGGGTATGCACGTCTACGTGCGCATCGAGCCCCGCTACACGTTTCTCGAGGTGCGAAAGGCTGCGCTCGCCTTCGGCCGGGAGGTCGAGCGGCGCCGACCCGATGTCGTGACCACGGCGTGGTGGAAGGAGGATCGGCACGGAGTGTTCGTGGACTACAACCAGAACAGCCGGGATCGCACCGTCGCCAGCGCCTACTCGGTGCGCCCTACCGGTTGGGTGTCGGCGCCTTTGCAGTGGGACGAGGTGCCCGTAGCCGAGCTGGCGGACTTCCCGATGAACACGTTCGGGGCTCGCTACCGCCGCTTGGGCGATGTCATGGAGAGAATCGACGACGAGCGCTTCGCACTGGAACCGTTGCTGGACCTGGCCGCCCGGGACGAGGCGGGGGAGTTCGGTGGCGAGGTATGGCCCAAGCACTTCGGTAAGCCGCGGGGACGCCGGAGTTGGTGGCCGCATGAGTGACCCGGCATCGCGTCACGACAAAGACTGGGCCGGGGCCTTGTGGGGCCCCGGCCCAGGAGGGGGGTCGGATGGGTGCTGTGTCTCCTGAACTCTCAGCTGACGGTTGCCGGCTCCTTGGGAGTCGCGTCCTCCAGCGGTGCCGTGATGGCATCAAAGGCGGCTTCTTTGCGGCTGCTGCCGACCCAGAACAGTCCGCCACCTGCCAGCATCAGGGTGAGTCCGATTCCGGCCAAGATGCCGGAGATCGCCAGACCCATCTGCAGCGCCGAATGCGTGACGGTGCCAACGCCCAACTCACCGACGAGGCCGTGAGCGGTTCCGCTCCACGCCTGGCTGCGGGCCGGGCCCTCCAGCGGGTGCCTGCGGTCGAAGTCGGTCCAGTATCCGCCGACGCCTGCGGCGACTCGGTCGGCGCTGCCCACTTCGTTGACCGCGACTTCGTACTCGCCGGCCGTGAAGACTTCGCCGTTGTATTCGACATCCTCGTCCAGGACCACGGTTTGCGTGCCGTGGAGGACGTGATATCCGATGGTCGCCATCATGAACATGTATTCGGACGCGGTGTTGACCAGCGGGTCATTGGGATCGAGGTCCGCCACCACCACTGGGTATCCCCAGGTGTCGGTGAGCATCGTCATGATCGCGTCTGCTCCCTCGACGGTGCCCCGGTCGATGAGCTGCCCATCTTCGTTGTAGCTCAACGTGACGTTCTGCGCCTCGCTGAATGCTTGGAGCGAGCCGTAGCCGTCCTGCACCTTGGAGTACGCGACACCGCCGGCGAAGGCGAAGATCACGCCGACCACCAGCAGCACGATGCCAAGTGCTCGCAGTCGCTTTGCCATGAAGTTCCTCCTGGTTCCGTTGTTTGTGAAACTATTCACAATCTCACGCAGATCATTTCGTGATTCGTCGATGGTCGATAGGGTCGTTGGTCCCTGTCTGCGGGGACCTTGTCTTCCCATCGGCGGGTCAGCTGACATCCTTGAGTTCAACCACATGGGTCAGGCGACGTGTCGCCGCGGTAAACGTCTCGAGCACGGGCCGCTGCATGCAGTACCACGTGCGCGGACCGTCCCGCTTCACCGAAAGGAGCCCGGCACGACGGAGTATTTGCAGGTGTTCGGAGACGGTGGACTGCGCCAGTGTGGAGTGAGCGGCGATCTCGTGGGCCATGAGCGGGCGGCGCTCGGCGAACAGTTCGATGATCCTGATGCGCTCCGGGTGCGCCAGTGACTTGGCGATGCGCGCCAGCAATTCTCGGTTCATCGGGAGCGCATCGACGCTCGCCGGATCATCGCACTGTGGTCGCACGGGAAGCGACATCGTCGGCCATTCCACGGTCTGCTTGTGAATGCGCTCACAAGCAATTCCAGTATTTCGTGCAACGATGAACGCCGGTAGGGACCAACGGCCCCCTCGGATCATGCCTGCTCGGCGGCGAGCAGGGCTTGCTTGCGGGCCTCGCCCCACCGATAGCCTCCCGCCGATCCGTCGGCACGAACACCGCGGTGGCACGGGGTCACCAGGGCAACGGGATTGGCGGCGCACGCCGCAGCGACGGCCCGGGCTGCCGTCGGCTGCCCGATCATCTCGGCGACCTCGCCATACGTCTTCGTGGCGCCACGGGGGATACGGCGCAGGGCATCCCACACCTGGCGTTGGAAGGCGGTCGCTTGCACGTCGAGCGGGAGATCGAGGCTGGGTCGGCTGCCGGCTAGGTGCTCCACGATGGCGGCGGTTGCTTCTGCAAGGGCAGACTCGTCCCGAACGATGACGGCGTTCGGGTACTCCATGCGGATTTGGATCGCCAAGTCGTCGGGCCGGTCACCCAGCATGACGGACGCGATGCCCTTGGGGGTGGCTCCCACCAGCACGTGACCAAACGGGGTATCGACGATGGAGTACGCCATCGTCACGCCGGCGCCGCCGTTGCGGTATGTAGCAGGCGTCATGCCCAGCTCGTCGTCCGCCGCTTCGTACAGTCCCCGGCTCGAACCGAAGCCGGCGAGGTACTGGGCCGTCGCCACCGGTTCGCCCTCGGCGAGCAGCGCCTTGAGCCGCGCAGTGCGCCGGCCCGCGGCGTACTGACGGGGCGTGACGCCGGTCAGCTCCTTGAACGTGCGGTGCAGATGGGAACGGCTGACCCCTAGAGATGCTGCCAGTGCTTCGGTTGTCAGGAGGGTGGTGGCGTCGTCGATGAGGGCACAGGCGCTCCGGATCAGCGCCACCTGCGGTGTCACCTCCGCATCGGGATGGCATCGCTTGCATGGACGGTATCCGGCGGTCCTGGCATCCTCGGGACGGGGATAGAACTCGGTGTTGTGCCGGTGCGGGGTCCGTGCCGGGCACGATGGCCGGCAGTAGATCTTCGTGGTGCGCACGGCCAGGACGAATGATCCGTCGGCGCCTGCGTCGCGCTCGACTACCGCCGTCCAGCGCTCGTCGTCGGTGGAGGTATGTGTCTTCATGGGCTCAACCGTATGCCACTCATACCGGGTCAGCTATCCGATTCCTGCTCTCGATGTTCGTCGAGCACGACTTGTCGCAACAGGTCGAGGCGCATGGAGCCGTGACCGACCAGCTTCGAGTGGAAAACCTTCGGATCGAAGCCGTCCCGGGCCTGTGCGGCCCGACGCATGGCCAGGATCTCCCGCTCCCCGAGTTTGTAGGAGATGGCCTGCCCGGCCCACCCCAGGTAGCGCAGTACCTCGTTGGGGGCCTGGGCGTCCGTGCGGAAACCGTATGTCTTCATGTAGTCGACGGCGCGTTCGAAGCTCCATGGCTCGCCCGGGTACATGGGCGCCGTGGCAGGGATGTCGAGCCCCAGATGGAGGCCGATGTCCACCACGACGCGGGTCGCCCGGTACAGATGCTTCGCCAGCATTCCAAAATGGTGATCGGGGTTCTCGAGGTAGCCCAGCTCGCCCATGAGGCGCTCCGCGTAGAGGGCCCACCCCTCGCCGTAGCCCGGGTACCACACGGTGAGCCGCTGGCCCCGACTGATGCGGTCGGAGTGGTACATCGCCGTGCCGATCTGTAGGTGGTGGCCGGGGAATCCTTCGTGGTATGCC
>JBFGCM010000061.1:0-23152 GCA_041581135.1 Acidimicrobiia bacterium | reverse complement strand
GGCACCTTCCACCTTCGCATCGATCTGGAAGGCCATGAGATCGCCATCACCGTCGACGGGGAAACGCTGGACGCGGTGCCCGTCGAAACCGGCAGCACGACCGAACAGCTGGCAGCTCGGATCGCCGTCCGGCTCGAGGACCTCGGCGTCGACGCCGGCGCGCTACTGGCACAGGCCGCCACGTCCCGCCCCTTGCAGTACGACCAGAGCGCGTCACTGGCGTTCTGGGAGATCGTCGAGACGGTGCTGGCGGTGTTCGACATGCGGCGAGCTGAGATGACGGGCGATGTCGGGCCCGTCCACGTGTGGCCGCACGGCTTCGACCTGGCCTTCGAGTGGTACGCCGACCATGTGATTCGCTACGAAGAAGAAGGCGAGACGAAAGAAGGACGGCCGCAGCTCAATGTCGGGTTCTTCCCGACGGCACCCGCCTACTTCTACTCCAACCCCTTCCCCTTCGATCGTGCTGCCCTTCTCGACGCCCCGCTCCCCCATGGAGCGGTGTGGCACGTCTCGGGCTGGGAGGGTTCGCTCCTGCCCTACGGCCGGCTGGTCGGCGATCCCGATGCCGCCACCAAGCTCATCGACTACCTCGCCGCCGTTGCCACCGCCTCCGTTCCCACCTTGGCCGCAATGACGTAGGTTGCCCAAGGCGTTGAATCGGGTACGCCTCCGGCCGACGAGTCCGCCGGGGACGAGCGATTCGGGCAGGTGATGCGCAGCAGCGTGCCGCCTCAGCCGGATCGCGTCTTTGGTGCGCGCCAGCTGGGAGAATCGGCGCATGATCGTCGACTGTGCGGTGTATCAAGACGGCAAACGACATCCTCGCTCACATACGATCGAGGAGGCCGCGCAAGAGATGCGATCGACGGGCGGTTTCGTGTGGATCGGGCTTCATGAGCCCAGCGCCACCGAGTTCGACCAAGTCTGCGCCGAGTTCCACCTTCACGAGCTCGCCGTCGAGGACGCCATTCTCGCCCGGCAGCGTCCCAAGCTGGAGGTGTATGACGACACGGTGTTCGTCGTCCTCAAGACGGCTCGTTACCTCGAGGCTGAGGAGGAGATCGAGTTCGGCGACATTCTCTTGTTTCTCGGCGAGCAATTCATCGTCGTCGTGCGCCATGGCGAGGCAGCACGGCTCGCCCCGGTCCGTCGCAGGCTCGATCGCCGTCCCGACATGTTGCGGCTCGGACCATCGTCCGTGCTCCACGCCGTCATGGACAAGGTCGTCGACGACTACGTACCGGTGCTGAATGGCCTGGGCAAGGACATCGACGAGGTGGAGGCGGACGTCTTCTCCAACGCATGGACGAATCCCGCAGAACGGATCTACTTCCTCAAACGCGAGGTCCTGGAGTTCCAGGCGGCGACTCGACCGCTCATCGATCCCCTCGGCCGGTTGATGCGGGGTACCGTCCCGGCGGTCGAGCCGGACCTACACGAGTACTTCCGCGACGTCCACGACCACGTGGTACGGGTTGCGTCGCAACTCGATCAGTACCGAGATCTCCTGACGAGCGTGCTCGAGGCGAACCTGACCCAAGTGAGCGTTCGCCAGAACGAGGACATGCGCAAGATCTCGGCATGGGTTGCCGTCGCCGTCGTCCCGACGTTGATCGCCGGGATCTTCGGCATGAACTTCAACCGGATGCCCGGGGTGCACGAAGTCTGGGGCTTCCCCGCAGCCATCGTCGTGATGGCGAGCGCCGCCCTCGGCCTCTACTCCCTGTTCCGCCGTTCCGGCTGGCTCTAGCTGCCCGCTTCGTGGCTTCCCGCAGCTTGTCACGTCGCCTGGCGCACGACTGGTGTGGGAGCCGCGGTATTCGGCCACGAGGGCGGCGACGTGGTCAACCAGCTAAGGCTCCATGTCCTGCGGATACACGGACTCTCCGCCGTCGTAGGCGTCTTCGTCCAGCATGTCATCGAGGCCGAGCCGATCCGGATCGAGGCTCTCCTCGCCCGGGGCGCCGTTGCGGAGCACCGTCCGTGGGATGACGGCGTCGGGATCCTCGAAGATCACGACGCCCTGCGCTTCCTCGCGCTCGGCGACCTCGTCCACCATCGATGAGCGAGATGTGAAGACTGTGACGCCTTCGGCATCTGCCGCCGCTCGTTCGAGAGCGGCGTCCCGGGGCGTCTCCTCTTCGCTGGAGCGGGGGCTGTGCGATCGGTCAGCGCTCATGAGACCCTCCCGGATCGAGTCGACAAGAACGTTGTACTCCACGGCGGCCCTGCTGCCAAGAGTCCGGGGACCCGGCCGTCGCCCGGGCGCGCAACGCGGCACCCGGCTGCGCTCCGCCAACCAAGGAGGCGGCCAACACCGCCGAATGGACCTGGCCCGGCCCCCCTCGCCGCGATACGGTGGCGAGAGGCGAGAGGAAGACGCCATGGATGAGGAACTGACCGGGAGAATCACTCACTACTTCCCCCGCATTGGGGTTGCGGCGGTCGAGGTGATGCACGACGAGCTGAAGGTTGGAGACGTCATCCGCGTCCTTGGTGCCACCTCCAACTTCACCCAAGAGATCGCCTCAATGGAGATCGATCATGCTCCAGTCGAGTCTGCATCGGCCGGCCTGCTGGTCGCCATCCGGGTGACAGAACGGGCGCGGGTGAATGATCTCGTGTTCCGGATCCGCCCTCATCACCGCGACGACTCCGAGTTGGTCGACGTCGCCGCCGGCACCTGACGACGAACGCCGCCGACAACAGCCCGGTCTCGACGAGTCGCGGACGACGCTGCAAGCGGGAGGGGCGATGGTGCAGGTGCGGCCGATCACGCCACCGCAGCCCGGCTCGTGCCAGATCGGGACTCGCTGCGTGACCTCTGGCCTACGGTCGCCAACTTCCCGGCGACGTACGGTGACGCAGAGAAGGTGAGCCAAAGGAGGAGACATGAGGAGGTCTCTGATCGTCATCGCACTCACCACACTTCTGCTGGGTTCCCTGGCGGCGCCGAGCGTCGCCCGGTCTGACCAGGAGCACTCGACTGCCGAGGCGTACCTCTACGAAGTCGTCGATCCCGGCGAGGGGCGCATCACCGGCGACATCTGGCGTCTCCGCGGCTTCACGCTGCTCTACCGTGTGGAGGGCATCGAGAACCCCGACTACGCCACCGGTTGGAACCTGTCCGTGGTCAATTGGGACTGGGACCTATCGACTGGCGGCGTGCGCAGCTGGGGAACCTTCGATTACACCCTTGACGCCTTCGCAGGTAGCTTCGCTGGGTCGTTCATCATCGAGGTCACTCCTGAGGACGGGGTGCCGGCGCCGCCGGACTTCGACCCCGACGACCCGACGACATGGATCTGCGTGGGTTGGAGCCTCGGCGAAGCTGTCGGTCGCGGCTACGGCGACCTGGAGGGCACCCGGACACGCTCCAACATCTGGAGCGACAGCTGCGGAGCGGTCGTGACGTACGACAGCACCACCGCCCTTCCGCTCCGTTGACGGAGGCCCCGCTCGGACGACGACGTGACGTGGCGTCTCGGCGTATCGTGAGTCACATACCAGGGTCCGTCGCCGTCCGCTCGGTCCAGCGGGCTACCCGCTGCCGAAGCAGGCCGTGGAGTTGCCGGATAGTCGGAGAGGCCTGATGGCGCAGAAGGATGTCTTCATCTCATACGCCGGCGAGGATCGTGCTGCGGTCGCAGAACCACTCGCCCGAGCGCTGCGTGACGAGAACTACGCAGTCTGGTTCGACCAGTGGGAGCTGAAGCTCGGAGATCCACTCAGCGATCGCATCAGCGAAGGTCTCAGCCAATCGCGGTTCGGGGTCGTGATCGTCAGTCCCGCCTTCGCCGCCAAGCAGTGGCCACGGGACGAGCTTGCGGTGCTGACGACCCGGAGGGCGGTGATCCCGGTGCTCTACGGAATGAGCGCACGTGATGTCGCCAACTCGCCGGTTGCTCTGCTGGCAGGGCTGAAGTACACGAGCTACGACGGCCACGACCTTGCCCGCCTCGTCAGGGAGGTCACCGAACGGATCGGCAGGCCCGCCACCAAGGCCACCGTCGCCGTCGATTTGTCCCGCAGTGATTGGTCCGACCTGGCGGAGGCGTTCCACGATCGGGATCGCTACGCCACGATTCGATTGGGCCTACTCCGCGAGGAGGAGTCGTGGCGGAATGCCGAGGTGCTCATTGCTCCTCCACCGTGGCGGCGTAACTGGGAGCAGCCGGAGATCGAAGACCTCGTCGGTTGGGTGTCGGCGGGGCACGGCCTGCTCGTGCTCGGTCATTACGCCCCCGCCCATCACGAGTCGAACATGGGGGCTCTGGCGTGGCCGTTCGACGTCGAGTTCGGAGACGACCTCTTGATGCCGGCAGGCAGCGACGCAGCGAACCGCGACATCTACAACCATTCCCCCGACATCGGTGTGTCGATCCCCGTGCCCGACGGTCCCGACATCGCCCGCTCCGTTGGCGACGTCACGCTCGTGCATTCGTGCTCCGTGCTCTCCAGCTCCAAAGCGGAACCGGTCTTTCGGCTGACGGCGCCGCCTGGAACCCAGTCCTGGCGACCAGTCGGGCGTCTCACCGGACCCGGTCATCGTCGCAATATCGAGAAGTACGTCCTGCACCGGGTCGCACCCTCGAGTACGGGCGATCGTCAGAGTCCACCACTCGAGCCGATCGACGTCGCCATTGCGCGTCACCACGGCGACGGGAAGGTGGCCGTCGTCGGAACGTGGAAGCTGTTCACCGTCGCAACGCCGGGCAATCGGCGTTTGGTCGACAACCTGCTGGCTTGGCTGGCGGGCCGGGACTAGCGGCCCGCCCCCAATTTCGTGCTACGCCTTGACACATCGATATTATTCGTGTAACACTCTGTTGCATGGAAATTGGCGAGCGTCGGTCAGCCGACTCAGACTCAGAGTCGACCAGGCGCTACGAGATGCGGGCCCGGCAAGAGGCCGTCGACCAAACTCGTGAGCGAATCCTCGATGCCATGGCGCACTTGTGGCTCACTCGCCACTACGACGACGTGACGCTCGCCGATGTCGCCGACCTCGCCGGCGTGTCGAGGCAGACCGTGTACCGGCAGTTCGGGACCAAGGACGAGCTGCTGATGGCGACGGCCGAGTGGAAGGGTCCACAAGGCGAGGCGCAGACCCTCGCCGCGCCCGGTGACGTCGACGCCGCCATCTCCAGATTGATGGAGCTCTACGAGACCATGGGCGACGCCAACGTGCGAGCACTGGAGCTCGAAGGTCGCGTCGACGCCATGGACCACATGCTCAAACGCGGGCGATCGGCACACCGTGCCTGGGTCGAACACGTCTTCGGCCCCTGGCTGCCCGGGCACGGGTCCCCCGACCGAGAAGCGCTCGTCATGGCCCTGTATGCCGCCACCGACGTGATGCAGTGGAAGCTCCTCCGCCGCGACTTCGACTTCCCCCCCACCGTCACGGCGCAGGTCATCCGCCGCCTCGTGGACGGGATCATCTGCACCGTCACCCACCAAGAGGAGGAAAGCTCATGACGGCCCGCACACTGCGGTTCCTGTTCCCCATGTGGGAGGGGGGCGGCACGATCCCACCGCAACTCGGCGTTGCCCGTCGGCTGATCAGCCGGGGCCACAGCGTCCACGTCCTCGCCGACCCGACCGTCGCCGACGATGCGGAGGCCGCCGGCTGCGCCTTCACTCCCTGGCAACGTGCCCCGCACCGCACGTCGCTCGATCCGAGCCAGGATCTCCTCAAAGACTGGGAGGTCGGCAACCCGTTCGCCATGCTGCGGCGGGTGCGCGACGTGTTCGTGGCCGAGCCCGCCGCACGGTTCGCTGCAGATACGGCTGAGGCCATCGACGACGTGAGACCAGACGTCGTGGTTCCCGACTTCATGCTCTTCGGCACGATCATCGCCGCTCAAGCAGCCGAGCTCCCCGTGACCCCGATGATCCCCAACATCTGGATGCTGCCCACCAAGGGAGCGCCGGCCATCGGACCCGGATTCGGACCGCCCAGCACCTGGCTGGGCCGCACTCGCAATGCCGTGATGCTGGCGATGGCGAACCGAGTCTTCAATCGAGCGTTGCCGACCCTCAACGCGGCCCGCACCGCCCACGGGTTGGCACCGCTCACCTCGTTTTACGACCAGGTTCTCGGCGCGGATCGGATCCTCGTCCTCACCAGTCCCACCTTCGACTTCGCTTCGCCGTCGGCTCCGCCGCACGCCCGCTACCTCGGTCCGATGCTCGACGACCCCTCGTGGGCTGAGCCATGGCAATCGCCGTGGGCCGAAGACAACGAGGATCCGCTTGTCCTGGTGGGATTCAGCTCCACGTACCAGAATCAAGGCCCGCTCCTGCGGCGGGTGGTCGAGGCGCTCGACAAACGTCCGGTGCGAGCGGTGGTCACCCTCGGTCAGATGCTCGACCCGCACGAGGTGCCGGGAACGCCCAAGGTGAACGTGGTCGTCTCGGCACCCCATACCCCGATCCTCGACGACGCCGCCCTGGCGATCACCCATTGCGGCCACGGGACGACGCTCAAAGCCCTCGCCGCCGGGGTACCGCTCCTGTGTATTCCGATGGGCCGTGACCAGAACGACACGGCCGCTCGCGTGGTCCACCACGGCGCGGGCATCCGGTTGTCTCCAAAGGCATCCGCCACGCACGTCGGCGATGCGGTCGATCGGCTCCTCACCGATCGCACGTACACCGCCGCGGCGCAGCGGCTGGCGGCCGCCATCGCTCGCGAGCTCCATACCAGCGACGTCGCCGCCGAACTCGAGACCGTCGCCGAGCTCTATCACGAGAGGACGAGCCAATGATCACCCGCCAGCCCAGCCGCAGCATGCTCGGCGCGACCCCGCTCCTCATCTCGGGAGCGGTCCTGCTCATTGTCGGCAACATTGCCCACCCCCTCGATGCAGACCCGACACCGACATCCCGGTTCGAGTTCGCCACCGAGCCGTCGTGGATCCCCATTCACCTGGCGCTCGCCGTCGGCTTCTTGCTTCTCACCGCCGGTGTCGTCGCCGTCGGTCGCCACCTGCAGCACGTGCGCAACGCATCCTGGGCGCACTTCGCCACCATGGCCGCCGTGGTCGGCGGCACCATGCTCGTGGCAGTCTTTGGTGCGCTCGACGGCTACGCCACCTCTGCTCTCGCCGGCTCAAGAGCCTCGGCGGAGGCGATTGCCGCCGCATCGATCGCGGAAGAAGCCATCGACTCCGGGTTCGCCGCCATGGGAACGCTTGCGTTCTTCGGTCTGGCCCTAGGCGCCCTCGGCATCGCCATCGTGGGAGACGGCCGTCTCCGACGATGGATCGGCTGGTCGGCCATCGCCATCGGGGCAGCTGGCACGCTGGCGGGCACCATGCTGCTTGCGGAAGGCCCCACCTCTTTCACCATCAATGTCATGCTCCGCCCCGTTGCCGTCGCTGGGACCCTGTGGTTCATCACCTTGGGCATCGTCGTACGCAAGCTCGAGCGAGCAACGGCAACGAGAGCCACCGCACCGGAGCCGACGAGCACCGCCGCCGGCTGACCGACACAAGACGTCACGACGGCCGTATTCGGCCGACCGCAGATCGGGTCCTTCGGCGGGTGACGTGGGTTGCGAAAAGCCGTAGCGTGAGAGAGGTACATGAGAGAGGTGGCTCTTGGGTCCGGGTCGCCGTCGTGCAGTCCTGTTGGTGACGCTTCTCGCCGCCGGATTCGTCGTCGGGCTCTCCCCGCTGTTGCTCGGGTTGGGGCGCGAGATCGGAGGCCGCCCGCAGCTCCTGGCCATCGCCGCCGTCGCAGGTCTCGGCCTCAGCGGCTGGGCTTTGCGCCATGAGCCGTCACAGGACCGGCCGAAGCGCACATGGCACGAGCATGCCCTCGCTGCGGTCAACTCGACGATCTACAGCTCCGGGATGGCGTTCTCCGGCTTCGTTCTCTTCCTCGTCGTGTTCGGAGCCGTGCGGCTCGGTGGGGGATGGTTCGGGTGGACGATCCGTGATGTGACGGCCGGCTACTACACCTCGTTGATCTTCACGGCATCGCTGGCGGTCGGCATGTGGCCAAATGCAGTGCGGCTGGTGATGGGGTACCTGTATCCGGTGGAAGACCCTTCCACATCGGTGTACGCCACCAGCGTGGAGCGTGCCCAGCTGCGTCGTACGCCGGTCCTCCTTACGTTGGCGGTGCTGATCGTGGCCACCGCCATCGTGGAAGAGGGCTTCGGGCTGATTCCCAACGTGTTCTGGTTCATGTTGATCGTGTCGGCGGGGTCGTTGGCTACTCCCCAGACGAGCGATCTGCGCCGGCTCGACGAGGAACGCTTCCATCACGTCGTCGAACAGACTGCACGAGCATTCGAGTCTGCGGGATTCGGCTGCGTTCGCTACCCGACAACCGGCGACGCCGCCGTGGATCCCCTTCTGGAGAACGTGCATCTGCTCGTGAGTCGCGGCGACTGTGTCTACGCCGTTGAGGTGAACGTCGCTTACAAGCGATTCGACATCGAGTGGACCGACCTCACGGCCCTCGTCCTGGCGTCTTCCAATCTCAGTACCTACCTGCGCGACGTGCAGTCGGTCGACCCAGTCTTCATCGTGTGGCACGGCCGACCGGACGACGACATTCGTGGCTTCGCCAAGCGCTTCGACATCACCCTCATCGGCGTCGACCGATCCGGCCAGACGTACTTCACGCCGGCGACCCCCTGTGGGGGTGAGTTGACTTCGGCCGTCGAACGCCTCGCCGTCGTGGCGAGCGAGATCGATACCGTGGAGGTGCCGGCATGACGATCGGCGGTCAAGTCCATGCATCCAGTCCGCGAGGCTCGCAGCGGCTGCCACCGCAGGAGCCCAAGGACCGTCACCTCAAGATCATCAAAGACCTCGGCGAGGACACCGCCAATGTGTTCGCCGGCGAGCGCTCCGCCGTACCCGACTATCGAATCCCCCCAGATCGGCTCGCCGAGCTGAGCGTGCCCATCCGTGCCTTGGGTCTGGAAGTCGGCGAGGAGGAGGTAAAGAAGGCCGGCGCCAAGCTGCGGATCACGCGTCTCGACAGCGACGAGCACGAGGACGGCGCCCGGCTCCTGTACTTCTCCGCCGAGATCATGCAGGCCTTGGGGTCCGCCGGGACGGCGAACGTCGGGCTGCATTTCGAACCGGAGACGCGTCTTGTCGTCGTGTCAGACGCCGAGCTGGCTCTCGACTTCAAGATGATGCTGGCGACGTGGGAACGGCATTGCCACGTGGCCACCACCGCGCTGACCTGGCCCGAGTTCCGCCAGTTGATGTTGAACCACTCCCCCGAAGAGGTTGCCGAGTTCCTCCGCCTCAACGAGCCGGCGCCGGCCCGCCCCGTCATCGTCATCAGCTGCAGCAAGGAGACGCGGGGTGCCGACCGGTTCGAGCTGTTCAAGAACCATCTGAAGCCTCTGGAGAGGAATGCGCGCGCTGTCATCTGGTGCGGCTCCGAACCGGGACAAGACACGCAGAAAGCTTTCGAAGCGGCCATCTCGCGGGCGGCGCTGGCGGTGGTGCTCGTGACCCAGGACTACCTCAACCAGCATGAGAAGGACCAATTGGAGCCCATCCTCGCCAAGCACGAGCGACACGAGATGATTCTCTTCTGGATCCCCATCCGCCCGGTGAACACGGAGTTCTCGGCGCTGGCCGCGATCGAGCCGGCAACCGACAAGCCCCTCAACTCCCTGAGCAAGAGCAGGCGGGAGGAAGTGGTGACGGCGATCGTCCGCCGCATCTCCCAAGAGATCGAGGGCAGGTGAGATGAGGATCTTCATCAGCTACAGCCATCGCGACCGGACGTGGTTCCGGCGGGTGCGGGACTATCTGAAGTCCGTGGAGGGGGACAACGTCGACGTGTGGTCCGACGATGACATCAAGCCCAGCCAGCGATGGTTCGACGAGATCCAGAAGGCAGTCGCCAGCACCGATGTCGCCGTTCTGCTCGTGACCAACAACTACATCATCTCCGACTTCATCGACGAGCACGAGTTGACACCCTTCGTCGAAGCAGCGGCCCGTGACGAGCTGGACCTGGTGTGGATCGCTATCGGCTCGTGCCTCTGGGAGCTCACGCCGCTCGAGGACTTCCAGAGCGTCAACGACCCGGAGCGCCCGCTCGAGGGAATGTCGAAAGCGGAGCGCAATCGGACCCTCACCGACGTTGCCCGCTCTGTGCTCGAGCTGGCTCGCGCCCGCGAGAGCCGCCGTCCCGTCTGAGGGCGCTCAAACTGGATTTGTACCGGCGCCTGCCTGCCTCGCAGCTCCGCCATCGGCTCCATGCTGCGATCAGGCGTGGGAGACGATGGGTCCTCCCAGGTAGGCGGCCATGTCCCGGGCTGCCGCCACCAGGTCGATGGGGGCTCCCGGCGGGTTGCCATCCAGCTCGTCGTAGGCCCGATGCAGATTGCCCACGAGCCGCTCCGGGTCGGTGAGCTCGGCGAACGCGCCGAGGTCGGTGCGGCGGGCTGCCTCCAGGGCGGTGAGCCCATCGCCACGGCCGGCGACGGCCGCGTCCCAGACGAAGCCGAGATAGCGCTCTACCTCGTCGAGCGCCGCCGGCGTGGTCGTTGGACCGTGGCCGGGGACCAACACGGAGGCGCCGAGCGCACCGACATCCGGCAGCGTCTGTCGCCACCCGGGAATCGAACCTTGGAGGGCGAATGGGGTCCCACCGTTGAAGACGAGGTCCCCGCTGAAGACCACCTCCCGGTCGGGAATCCAGATGATGGTGTCGTTGGTGGTGTGGGCCGGCCTTTCGAAATGAATCAGCCGCACTTCGAGGTCGCCCAGCCACACCGTCAGCTCACGGGTGAACGTGACCGAAGGCGGCCGCACCTCGATCGCTCCCCATTCCGGGCCCTGGAACAGCGCTGTGATCGCAGTCCCCGTGGCGACCATTTCGGTGCGGGTGCGGTGATGGCCGATGATCGGCACGCTCTCGGGCAGCAAGAAGTTGCCGAAGGTGTGATCGCCATGGTGGTGCGTGTTCACGAGGGCGTAGACGGTGCTGCCGCTCAATCTGCGCACGGTGTCGAGCAATGCCCGGCCACGATCGACGGTCCCGCACTGGTCGACGAGGAGGATCCCGCCGTCACCCACGACGATTCCGGTGTTGTTGAGGAACCAGGTCCCATCGGGCTGGATGTAGGCGAATACCCCGTCGGCGACCTCCTCGACGTAGGGCTCCGCCACTTTCCCCATCGAGCTCATACCCGCCTCCTGACGATGTCGTTCGCTCGACCCTACGGCGTCGTCGAACACAGTGTCAGGTAGGGCCTGTTGGCCGGCGACCGATCGTCCTCGCTCTGGTCTTCGGCTGCGGCGAGCCAGCAAGAGGTACCAAAGACCCAACGGGTCAGGCGGCACTGCGGACGTCCTCGCTCAGCCCATACGATGGGGTGACTCGGCCAAGGGATCGACCACGATCGCAGAAAACGACGCTCGACCGGCACCGGCGCAGCTCCTGGTCGGACTGGCGTTGGGCTCGGCGGCGGGTCTGGCGTTCGAGATTGCGCTCACCAGGGTGTTCGCCGTCACTCAGTTCTACCACTTCGCCTTCCTCACCGTGAGCGTGGCGCTCCTCGGCTTCGGGGCCAGCGGCTCGGCCCTCGCCGCCTACCCCCAGCTCGGCCGCGGCGGCGCCCAACGGTGGGCCACGCTCGCCACGATGCAGGGCGTCACCACGGTGGCGGCATACGCCCTCGTCAACCACCTGCCCTTCGACTCCTTTGCCATCGCCTGGGACCGCCGCCAGCTCTTCTACCTCACCGTGTACTACCTGGTTCTGGCGGTGCCATTCTTCTTCGGGGGCGCCGTCGTCGGAGCGATGCTGCAAGACGCCGGTCGCTTCTCCGGGGTTGCGTCGAACCGGGTGTATGGGGCCAGCCTGGCCGGCGCAGGCTTCGGGTGCCTCATGGCCGTCGTGGTGCTCGAGTCCCTGGGCGGGGAGAGCACCATCCTCGCTGCCGCCGCCCTGGCACTCCTCGGGGCTGCGCTGTTGCGACCGGCGCCCCGACTGCGGCCGGCCACGCTGGCGCCCGTGCTCGCCGCCATGGTGTGTGGGGCAGCCGCCGTCGCCGTGCCGGGGCCTCTTCAGATGCAGCTGTCTCCCTACAAGGATCTTTCGGGTGCACTGCGTCACCCGTCGGCGTCGATCGTGGCGACCTCATGGGACGGCGGTACCCGGATTGATCATGTCGCCAGCGAGGGCATCCGCTCGCTGCCCGGGCTGAGCCTGGCCTACACCGGACCGCCACCCCCGCAAGACGGTATCTCGTTCGATGGAGACGATCTGAGCGCAGTCCCCCTCGTCAAGGCGGACGACGCCGAGTTCGCCGACTCCATGATGATGGCGGCGCCCTACCTGCTTCGGCCCGGAGCGACCACGCTCGTCCTCGAACCACGCGGGGGTCTGGACGTGCTCGTGGCGCTGGCGTCGGGAGCTGAGCGGGTCACTGCGGTGGAGCCGTACGGCGATGCCATCGCTGCGGTGCGGCGCCGCAGCGGCAATCTGTACGACGACGGCCGCGTCGAGGTCGTCGAGGCGGAAGGGCGGACCTTCGTCGAACGCACCGAGCAGCGCTTCGCGGTCGTGAGCCTGGCGCTAACGACGCCCTACCGGCCGGTGGCGTCGGGCGCCTACAGCTTGGGTGAGGACTACCGGATGACGGCGGAGGCCTTCGCCGCCTACCTCGATGTGCTGGCCCCCAAGGGGATCCTGGCGACGATGCGCTGGGCGCAGACGCCGCCCAGCGAGGAGACCCGGCTCGTCGCCACGGCCGCCGCTGCGGTGCGGATGCATGGCGGCGATCCGATGCAGTCGATCGTGGCGCTGCGCAGCTACCGCAACGCCGTCGTCCTCGTGCAGCCCGACGGTTTCTCCAATGGCGATCTGGAAGCGCTGCACGACTTCGCCGAGCGGCAGCGCCTCGACGTCATCGCCGCACCGGACGTCACCGCCGACGAAGTGAACCGTTTCAACACGGTCCCCGACGAGCGTTACTCGAGCCTGGCGGCGCAGATCCTTACAGACGACCCGAGCGGCGTCTACGCCGCATACGAGTTCGCCATCGCACCAGTGACGGACGACCGGCCGTTCTTCGGCCACTACTTCACCTGGGCACAAGCTGGAGACGTTCTCGACGCTTTGGGACACACGTGGCAGCCCTTCGGTGGGGCCGGGTACTTCGTGCTCGTGGCGCTGCTGGTGCTGGCTGTGCTGGCCGCCGCGGCGCTGATCCTGGCGCCGCTGGCACTGCATCGCCGTGAGGCGAGGGCGGGCGCCCCCATCCGCTGGTGGACCGTTGCATACTTCGGGCTGCTGGGCCTGGCATTCCTCTTCGTCGAGATCCCCCTGCTGCAGCGTTACATCCTCCTCATCGGACGGCCGGCCACAGCTTTCGCCGTCGTCCTGTTCTCGCTCCTGGTCGCCTCGGGCATCGGGAGCCTTCTCTCGACTCGGATTCCTTGGCGGTTGGCCGGCTCGGCGCTGACGGTCCTGGCGCTGGCTGCACCCGTGGCGGTGACGTGGCTGACGCCGGCGATCCTGCAACTGTCCGATGGGTGGCGCATTGCCGTTGGCATCGTGCTCCTGGCGCCGCTGGGACTCCTCATGGGCACCATGTTTCCCCGGGGCGTCGCCCATCTGGAGACGCAGGCTCCCCACCTCGTTGCCTGGGCGTGGGGCATCAACGGCACCCTGTCGGTGATCGCTGCGGTGGGGGCTGCCCTTTTGGCGCTGAGCTTCGGCTTCACTGCGGTGATTGTCATCGGGGCCACGTGCTACGGGCTGGCCACGGTGCTCGGGCGATCGAGTCAGCCCTCGTCGGCACGCGTGAACGGGACGAACGAGACGTCCCCCAGACTCTCCCCCGACAGTTCGCCGGTGTCGTCGACGGTGAATCGCCACAGCGTCTGAACCGCCCCGACCGGGCCGACCGGAATCACGAGGGCCGCTCCGGGAGCGAGCTGATCGACCAGCGGCTGTGGCACGTGATCGGGAGCCGCCGTCACGATGATCGCATCGAACGGGGCGTGCTCTTCCCATCCGAAGTACCCGTCCCCCGTGTGGACCGCCACCTGGTAGCCCAGCTCGCCCAAGACTGTTCGGGCGCCGGCTGCCAACTCCGGGATGATCTCGACGCTGTAGACCTCCATCCCCATGGCGGCCAGCACGGCGGCCTGGTAACCGGACCCCGTCCCGATCTCCAGCACCTTGTCGCCCGGCGTCAGATCGAGGGCAGCCGACATCATGGCGACGATGATGGGTTGACTGATCGTCTGGCCGTGGCCGATGGGGAGGGGAAGGTCACCGTACGCCAGATCGATGAGCCGGGATGGCACGAAGCGGTGGCGCGGCACCTCCAGCATCGCTTCCAAGACCAAGTCATCGG
Organism: Acidimicrobiia bacterium; assembly: GCA_041581135.1. GTDB lineage: Bacteria > Actinomycetota > Acidimicrobiia > Spongiisociales > UBA5794 > JBFGCM01. The sequence goes on along the minus strand of JBFGCM010000061.1, from coordinate 8,787 downwards.
TCAATCCTCTTCCAAACACCTGAAGCTCGACCATGCTCGTCCGCTCCTCTGCCCGGTCGTCCCCGGCAACGGTGCCGGGAGGATCTGTCGCCGTGGGCGAAGGCGGGTCTGTCGTCGTCGTGGTGGAGGTCGGCGCGGCCGACGTCGACGTCGCCGCCGCCGGGATGGGGGGCAACGTCGCCGCCGTTTCGGCTTGGCAGGCAGCGACCACCAGCAGCACCACGAACACCACCCACCGACGCCTCACGATCCACCACCCGGGCCCGGATGACCCACGGGCAGCAGGTAGAGCGGTTCGTGGTCGGCGGGAAGACCGAGGACGGATTGGATCTGCCCATCATCGAAGGCACCGATAGGCACCGCCCCCAGACCCTCAGCCACGGCTTGCAGCAGGAGGTTCTGCGCCGCATGCCCGGCTTCGAGGTGCACGTAGCGCTCCGCCCGGTGGCCGTACTTGTGGGCAGTGCGGTCGTACACCCCGGTGACCAGGAACACGACAGGCGCTGCGGCCACCGCCTCTTGGCCGAACGCCGCATCCGACAAAGCGCCACGGACGTCGCCGACACCGCACCGTTCCAGCCGATGATCGTCTGGTAGGTAGCGATACCACCCCTCGGACGTGACGACGTAGGACTCGAGCGGATACAAGGCTCCGGCCGACGGCGCCGTTCTCTTGCCGGCATCCGTCGTGACGCCCTGGGCGGACCACAGCAGCTGGGACAGCTGGGCCGCGTCGAGCGCATCGCTGGTGAAGTGCCGAACCGAACGCCGCGTCGCCAAGGTCTGCTCCAGCGAGACATCGCCGCTGTGCGACGGGGCCGGCAAGTCGATGAGCATTCCCACCGACCTACCCCCCGAGTCTGCGTTGCCGCCGCAACCCGCAACGAGCACGAGGGCAATGGCGATCGTGAGCCTTCGCATCACAGGCCTCCACGCCCCCATGGTGCGGGATGGCATCGTGGGGCGACAGGGGCGGAGGACTCGTCCTCATGCCGAGATGTGCTCGGCGATGAAGGCCACAACCGCCGCGACCAACCGGTCACCGGCCAGGAGCGCGAGGTCGTTGTGGTCGGCACCGGCCACGATCACGAGTTGCCTGGGCTGGGACGCCGCCTCGTACAGGCGACGGCTCTGGGCGACGGGCACGATGGAGTCGGCCGATCCGGCGATGACGAGCAGCGGCACGTCGATGCTGCCGATGCGGTCGAGGGAGGGGTACTCGTCCCACAGCAGTGCCGACACCGGCAGCCACGAGTAGTGCACGGCGGCCACGTCGGCCAATGACGTGAACGGGGAGCGGAGCACGAGGGCATCGGGTGGGGTCGCCGTTGCCAGCTCGATGGCGACGGCCGCCCCCAACGACTCCCCGAAGTAGACGACGGGATGGCCGGGTGCCTCCCTTCCCACGAAGGCGAGGGCAGCACGGGCGTCGCGCGCCAGACCGTCCTCCGTGGGGCGGCCCGGGTTGTCGCCGTAGCCGCGGTAGTCGAACAGCAACACGCCGAAGCCGTGGTCGGCGAGCCGGGCGCCAAGCAAGGCCCGTCCCTCGCGGTGGCCGGCATTGCCGTTGAAGACGATGACGACGGGCTCATCCGGCTCGGGGTAGCGGTACCAAGCGCCGAGAGCCAGGCCGTCCGAGGTCTGCAAGGTGACGTCGTCCCAGCCGGGCAACACCCGAGTGACCTCAGGCACGCCTCCGGCAGGCAGATAGATCAAGCGGCGCTGCAACAGCCACAGCCCGCCGCCCAGCACCAGCACCGCCGCCAGGATGCCGCCCAGCATTCGCCGCCACCTCACCATCGACTCCTCCGCAGCGCCAGCCTATGCGGGAGGATTCAACCCTGGGCGGCCAGTGCCCGGAAGGCCGGCGCGCACGCCGCTCTCACCTGCTCGACAACCTCGCCCGCCCGGAGAAGGCGGGGGTCACCTCACCGTGATGGAAGCAACCGGCGCCACCACGAGTGCGAGCGGTCCATCGAGAGAGGTCAGCGCCGTCAGCCGCAGATTGTGGAGATCCAACCGCTCGCCCTCCACCTCCGTTGCCGCGTCTGACGAGTGCACCCTCTCAGTGACGACGTCTGGCGCTGTCTCGCCCGCTCGAGCCTGTGGTGTTGCGAACGTCCACATGGCTACCAGCATCATGAGCAGGATGCCAACCGTGATCCGCAGAGGTCCCGGCGCTCGGCCGGGCGGAAGCATTGGGAACATTGCCTCTCTCCTGTGTTGCCCTACCTGGGCAGAAACGTACGTCCACCGACACCGATTGCGCATCATCACAAATGACGAAATGCGCCTGGGATGACTGCGGCGTTCCCGGTGAAGCCACAGCGCTGCGGTGGCGGCAAGCAGGTCGGGCCGGGCGCGTGGACCGCTCTGGCTATGTGGGGGCGGGCGAGGATTCCGGATTCGTCCATGCACGACGTCGCTCCCGATGGCCGGCCGTGACGGCTGCGACGTTGGCACTCACGACGATCGCAATGCCGAGCCATTCGTGAGCATGGGGAATCTGGCCGAGGAGGGCGATGCCTGCCAACGCCGCCAGCCCCAGCTGCGTGCTCCGCCGACGAGAGTGCGCCGGCACCGATCGCATACAGCAAGTGGCGTGCCCGTCAGCCGGCCTTGCACTACCAGTCCCCTGAGCACCGGGAGATAGACGAGCGCCGCCAAGGCAGATGCAATCGCCGGTGCTTGTAGGCCCGGCAGACGTCGACCGACTGTTCGGTTGAGCATGAAGTACATCGCCCAACATGCCGCGGCGAAGAGGCTGAGTCCGATGCCGACCACGTCGCTCGAACCGTCGGGCAGGACGAGGACGTATACCCCGGACCAGGTCACGACCCGCGCGCTGTCTCCAACCACGAATCGACGAGGTCACGGTTGTCTTCGATCCAGGCCGCAGCATCGGCGCGCACCATGGCGTTGGTGTATTCCTCCTCTATGGCCATCTTGGCGTTTTGATCGGCGATGTCCTGGAGGGGGATTTCGACCACCTCGAGCAGGCGCCGAATCGGTGGATTCTCCTCGAGGAATTCCTTGTTGGCCACGGCCCGGATGTCGTTCACCGGCCAGCCAAGTCGACAAGGATCGCCGGCGGCGCAGCCTTCCAGCCCGGCCACGGCAGTGTCGGCCTCCTCGTCGGGCAGAGCCGGTGATTCCAGCCACACCACGTCGGTGCCAGGGACCAGCACATCGATCGTCCAGTTCGGCGTCCAGGTGTAGAACAGAACCGGTTCGCCGGCCTCGATGCGCGGCCGCACCACTTCGTCGATCAGATCGCTGTAGTCGCCGACGACTTGCTCGACATTCCGCCCCCATTCCAACTCGTCGAGGTGGTCGTCGATGACGACGTTGCACCCCCAGCCCTCGTTGCAGCCGTAGAGATCGGCCAGCCCGTCGCCGTCGGTATCGAACTCTGCAGCCACGGCGGGGTCGACGAAGTCGTTCATCGACGTGAGTCCCATCGCATCGGCAGTCGCTTTGTCGACGAGATAGCCCTGGATGGCACCCGCACGAACCTGGAAGCCAACCGGTTCGATCGGCTCCGAGATCAGCTGACCGCTGAACAGCTCTCGATCGAGGTAGATGTCGTGGAGAGGAAACCAACCATTGACCCAGAGATCCACCTCCTCTTGGGCGAGAGCGGGATAGAAGGTGTTGGCATCCCTCGTCAACTCGGCCGGATCGCTGACCTCGTATCCGAGTTCGTCGAGCAGCTGGGCGTAGATCGCTGCCTGGAACCACCCCGTTTCCCACGTGGCTCGGGCCATCGTGACTCGCCCGCCTGGTGCGGCTTCCCCCGCAGCCGGCCCGCCGTCGACTTCCTCTTCTTCGGCGAGGCTGTCACATGCAGCTCCGGAGAGCGCCAGCACGGCCGCGATCACGAGCAGTCGGGTACCGAGCGATCTCATGAGGGCTCCCCGGGCGACTCCGGGGCGGCGGCCTCGGCCGGTTCGCCGTCGGCTCCCAAGCCGTGATGGGCGAGAAGTGCCCCGTGTCGAGAGCGGAAGAGCGCAGCGTCGTAATGGCTCTCGAGGAGATCGAGCTCCTCGTGGAATGCCACGTACAGGCTGCCGCACATGACGAGGAGCACGATGGCAAACGGCAGTCCCGTGGTGATCGCAGCGGTTTGCAGGGCGCTGAGTCCTCCGCCGATGAGCAAGACGGCGGCGATGAGCCCCTCCATCATCGCCCAGAACACTCGTTGCGGTTTGGGTGAGTCCAGCTTGCCGCCGGACGTGAGGTGGTCGACGACCAAGGATCCCGAGTCGGACGACGTCACGAAGAACGACACGACCAAGATGATGCCCAGCAGCGACGTGAGCTGGGTCAGTGGGAAAGCTTGCAGCATGTCGAACAGCGCCGTCGCCACGTTCTCGTTGACGGCGGTCGCAACGTCCCGGATTCCGTTGAGCTGCAGGTTGATCGCAGTACCCCCGAAGACCGACATCCACAGCGCCGAGAGCAGGGTCGGGAATGCCATGACCCCCAGAATCAGTTCGCGCACCGAGCGACCCTTGGAGATCCTGGCGATGAACATCCCGACAAAGGGAGACCACGAGATCCACCATCCCCAGTAGAAGATGGTCCAGCCCTGCTGCCACGTCGTGTCACTGAAGGCTTCGCTCCAGAACGAGAGGCGTGGCAGCACTGCGATGTACTCACCGAGGCCCTGGGTAAAGACGGAGAAGATGAACAGGGTCGGACCGACGACGATGATGAACAGCATGAAGACGATCGCCAGGTTGATGTTGATCTGACTCAACCGCTTGACCCCGGCGTCGAGACCGGCCACCACCGACATGGTCGCCATGCCCGTGATGATGGCGATCAAGAGCACTTGGAACCCCGTGCCGGTGGGCGTGCCGAAGAGGAAGTTCAGCCCTGCCGCCGCCTGACCGACCCCCAGCCCGAGCGACGTGGCGAGGCCGAACAGGGTGGCCAACACCGTGAGCACATCGATCACGTTCCCCCACGTCCCGTAGATCCGTTTGCCGAGGATCGGGTAGAAGACCGAGCGGAACGTCAGAGGCAACCCTCTGTTGTACGCGAAGAAGGCCAGAGCCAGGCTCACAAGGGCGTAGACCCCCCAGGGATGCAGACCCCAGTGGAAGAAGGTCACGGCCAAGGCCGCCGTACCTGCCTGCCCGGTCATCGGGTCGACACCGAACAGCGGGGGTGGTCCGGCGAGGTGGAAGATGGGCTCGGCAACCGACCAGAACATGAGGCCGATGCCCATGCCGGCGCTGATCAGCATGGCGTACCACGCCGGCGTCGAGAACTCGGGCTGCGCTTCCGGCCCCCCGATCCGGATCTTGCCGTATCGGCTGAAGGCGAAGAAGAACCCGACCACGACAAACACGTTCGCCGCCAGGATGTAGAGCCAGCCGAAGCTGTTGCCGATGAAGCTGAGCACCTCGTCGAAGACCCCGGCCGCAGTGTCCTGAAAGAGAAGGGTCCAGGCGATGAACACGACCAGGACGCCCGCCGACCAAAAGGTCACCTGCGGATGGATGTCGAAACCCCATTTGACGATGTTGGTGTCACCGGGCTCCCGGTCGGCGACTTCGGGATAGAAGTCGATTTCGGGATCGACCTGCAGGCCGTCGAACGGCCGCCGGTTGTAGATCGCCTCACGCCGGCGGCGTCGTTCCTCCTCCTCCCAGTCTTCGTACGCCTCGGTGACGTCGGTGAGATCCTCTCCGGCCATGACAGCCCGCCTTCCTGCGTCTCGGCAACAGGAGCGGTCTCGCCTCCCCGACCCAACCGACGACACCACTTCTGTCTGGTTGGCACGCTGAAGCTAGCAACCCGCAGACCCACGTGTCGGGGAATCCACGCCTAGGAGGACCGGGCAACCCGGTGACCGGGGACCTACATGTGGACCCGGACGTTCTTGGGGTCGTACATCGCCCGCAGCGATGCCCGCGCTGGATAGCGCTCGCCGGCCACCTGAATCTCGAAGCTGGCTGACTCGACGAGCGCCGGCGTCACGCCGTCAACGTGCTCCACATAGCCGAAGCCCATGGCGCCGCCCAAGGTGTGGCCGTAGTTGCCGGACCGCAGGTATCCGACTCGCCGCCCATCGAGGTAGATGGGCTCTTCGCCGAAGAGCAGAGGATAGGGATCATCGAGGAGGAACTGCACGAGCCGGTTGCGGGGCGGCCCGGCCTCGCGCTCGACCAGCAGCGCCTCCCTGCCGATAAAGCCGCCCGGCTTGTCGAAATCGATGGCGAACCCGAGGCCTGCCTCGAGCGGTGAGTCGCTGTTCTCCATGTCGAGGCCGTAATCCTTGCGCCCCGCTTCGGTCCGGGTGCTCTCCAGGGTCACCATGCCGGCGTGCAGCAGGCCGTGCACTTCTCCTTCGCGGACGAGGGCGTCGTAGACACCCAGGGCATACTCAGCCGGAACATACAGCTCCCAGCCGAGCTCTCCGACGAAGCTCATGCGAAACGCCCAACCGAGGGCATACTCGAGATCGATCTCCTGAGCCGTGAAATAGGGAAACGCGTCATTTGACAGATCGGCATCGGTGATCCTCGACAGCAACGTCCGGGAAAGGGGGCCCTGCAGGCTCATGAGGGTCAGCCCTGAGGTGACGTCCGTGATGCAGACCCGATCGTCACTGGTGACCGCCCGCCGCATGATCGTCTCGACTCTGCGGTGGAAGGCCTCCGCCACCACGACCATGAAGCAGTCCTCGGCCAGACGTGTGACCGTGAGGTCGGCGAGCACCTTTCCGAACGGGCTCATCCACTGGGTGTACACACACCGGCCTGGCGCGACCGCCACGTCGTTCCCGCTGAGCCGGTTGAGAATGCGCTCGGCATCAGGACCCTCGACCCGGAAGTTCGACATCGACGACATGTCGTAGAGCGCAACCTGGTTACGCGTCGCTTGGTGCTCCGCCTCGTGGTAGCTCCACCATGCCGGGCGCCGGTACGACCGCTCGTACGGGATCTCGACGTCATGCGGGGCGAACCACTCGGCGTTCTCCCATCCGGCCGACACCCCGAAGCGAGCTCCCGCCGCCGCCAGCCGATCATGGAGAACGGAGCGACGCACGTTGCGCCCCCGTTGGGGCTGGGAGTGGGGCCAGGAGCCCGTCGAGTGGAGGCGCCCGAGCAGCTCGATCGTCCGCTCCTTGCGGAAGCGCCGGGTTGCCTCGTATGGGTGGACCCGAGCGATGTCGACCTCGGTCACATCGACCGGCGGCTCCCCTTCGACGATCCAGTCGGCGATGATCTTGCCGGCTCCCCCACCGAGCAGGATGCCGAGCGAGTTGAAGCCGGCAGCCACCCAGAAGTTCTCCACCTCGGGAGCCGGGCCCAGCAACGCTCCGTTGTCGGCGGTGAAGCTTTCCGGGCCGGTGAACAGCGTGCGGACACCTGCGTCGCGCACGACGGGCAGCGGCTCCATCGCCAGTTCGAGGAACGGTGCCAGCCGGTCCCAGTCGCTGCGGATCTCGCCAAAGCTGAAGTCGTCTGGAATGCGGTCGATGTTCCAGGGGACGGCGACAGGCTCGAAGAGCCCGACCATGATCCCGCCGGTCTCCACCCGGTAGTACGCATACCGATCTGGATCTTCCAACACAGGCATGCTCGCCGGCATCCCTGCGATCTGATCGGTGATGAGGTAGGCATGCTCGGCGGCCTGGAGCGGGACGGCCACACCGGCACTCGCCCCAACTTGGCGGGCCCACATGCCGCCACAATTCACGACGTGCTCACACTCGATGTCTCCCGAGGTCGTGTGCACGATGCGCACCCGGCCGTGGGCGAGCGAGAATCCCGTCGCTGCGGTGCCCTCGATCACCCTCACGCCAGCCATCCTGGCGCCCTTGGCGAGGGACATCGCACAGTTGGCCGGATCCGCCTGACCTTCGTTGGCGGTGTAGAAACCGGCGATGAGGTCGGTCGTGTCGAGTATCGGCCAGAGCGCCTTGACTTCTGCCGGAGAGATCTCTTCACGCTCGATTCCCATGTGCCGGAGAAAGTCGGCCTCGCGGCGCAGCTTCTCGATCCGGTCGGGGGTCGCTCCCGTCTGGACATAGCCGATTGGCCGGAACCCGGTCGACAGCCCGGTCTCCTCCTCGAGGACCTCGTAGAGGTCCCGGGTGTAGCGCGCCATCCATGCCGACGTTTCGGTGGTCATGCCGCCGGAGACGATCAGACCCGCCGCATGCCAGGTCGTGCCCGACGTGAGTCGGTCGCGTTCCACGAGCACGACATCCGTCCAACCCTGCTTGGCGAGGTGGTAGGCAACGCTCGAGCCGATCACGCCACCGCCGACGATGACGACCTGAGCGCGATTGGGTATGGCTGTGCTCATGACCATCCTTCCGTTCCGCCCTCAGCAACCGTTTCATGGCTTGGGCCCTGTTGAGCCGCGACGCAAGTATCGGTGTCCGTTGCTGTCAAGCCCTCGGCGGCTCGTTCGATGTCCGACCTGGCACGATTGCAGCGGCATCACGAGTTCGCATTCTCATGGGCCGAGAGCACCGATTGCTTCTGCAAACCTCTTCCATCGCGGGCGTGCGACACCGACCTCGAAGGAACCCGAAGAATTTGCTTGCCGCTGCCGAGTGCTCAGGGTATGGGGTGGTCGGCGAAGAACTGGTACGTGGCTTCGAAGTAGTCGACTTCGTCGTACTGGGCAGCGTATCCGACAGTGACGAGCGGGCCGTGGGGCTCGTGCATGTTGGACCAGATCTGCCGCCAGTGGGCTTCACGCGCTGCCCACCCGCTCGTACACCACGCCGCACGGTCGCTTCACACGTGCACCATGAGG
>JBFGCM010000060.1:0-23713 GCA_041581135.1 Acidimicrobiia bacterium | reverse complement strand
CCCGCAAACCCGCGGTGTCGCCATGAACCCGGTCGATCACCCGTTGGGTGGTGGCGAGGGCCGCAGCAGTGGCGGCCGTCACCCGGTGAGCCCGTGGGGCAAGCCGGAGGGCAGAACGCGCAAGAAGCACAAGAAGAGCGACAAGTACATCGTGCGTCGCCGCAGCAAGAAGGGGCGGAGATGATGTTCTGCGCCTCCTGGCATGGGCAGCGACGCGTGGCAGAACCTTCGGTTCTGCAGGTGCGTCGCCGCAGCAAGAAGGGGCGGAGATGATGTTCTGCGCCTCCTGGCATGGGCAGCGACGCGCCGTCGCCGCAGCAAGAAGGGTCGGAGGTAACCCATGGCTCGCAGCCTGAAGAAGGGGCCCTTCGTGGACGAGCACCTCGTCAAGAAGATCGAAGCGGCCGTCAGCAAGGGAGACAAGAAGGTCATTCGCACCTGGAGCCGACGCTCCACGGTGCTGCCCGAGATGGTGGGTTTCACCATCGCGGTGCACGACGGCCGCAAGCACGTTCCGGTGTACATCACGGAGTCGATGGTGGGGCACAAGCTCGGCGAGTTCGCCCCCACGCGCACCTTCCGCGGTCATGCCGGGGAGAGGTCGGCGAGGCAGCGATGAAGGCCCACGCCACCGCCCGCTACATCCGGCAGTCGCCGTACAAGGTGCGCCGCGTGCTCGACCTCGTACGGGGACTTCCTGTCGAGGAGGCCCGGGGGGTGCTGGTGCACACCAACCGGCGGGCGACCGACCCGATCATGAAGGTGCTCGATTCTGCGGTCGCCAATGCCGAGCACAACTTCGCGCTCGACATCGATGAACTGCTGATCGTCGAGGCATACGCCAACGAGGGACCCACGCTCAAGCGATTCCGTCCCCGGGCTCGAGGCCGGGCAACCCGCATCCGCAAGCGCACGAGTCACATCACCATCGTCGTCGGAGACGGCGAGGAGGACGATCAGTAATGGGCCAGAAGATCCACCCCTACGGGTTCCGCCTCGGTGTCGTCACCGACTGGAAGTCGCGTTGGTACGGCGAGAAGGAGTACGCCGAGCAGGCCAACGAGGACTCCGACATCCGCAAGTACCTCTCGAAGGAGCTGAAGCGGGGCGCGGTGTCGCGCATCGACATCGAGCGCATCAGCGACAAGAAGGTCCAGATCGACGTGCACACCGCCCGCCCGGGCGTGGTGATCGGCCGCGCCGGATCCGAGGCGGATCGGCTGCGCCGGGGACTCGAAGATCTGACCGGCCGGAGCGTCAAGTTCAACGTCATCGAGGTGCAGAACGCCGAGCTGGATGCCCAGCTGCTGGCTCGCAGCGTCGCCGATCAGCTCGAAGGTCGGGTGTCGTTCCGCCGTGCCATGAAGCGCACCGTCACCACCGCCCTCAAGGCGGGCGCCCAGGGCGTCCGCGTCCAGTGCTCGGGCCGCCTCGGCGGCGCCGACATGGGCCGTCGTGAGTGGTATCGCGAAGGGCGGGTTCCGCTTCACACGCTGCGCGCCGATGTCGACTACGGGGCGGCCACGGCCGCCACCACCGTCGGCTCCATCGGCGTGAAGGTGTGGGTGTACAAGGGCGACATCCTGCCCGGGGTCGAGTCGACCCAGGACAAGATCGCAGCCGAGGCTCGCCTCGCTGCCGGTGGGCCCGCTAAGCGCCGCGCTCCTGCCAAGGCCCGCGCCGAAGCCGCGGTCGGTGAGGGCGGCGCCCGCCGCCTGATCGAGGCCGGCGGTGGCAAGCGGCTGATCGAGGCCGGTGGCGGCAAGCGCAAGGAAGGTTCGGGGCGCCGGCTGATCGAGGCCGGTGGCGGCAAGCGCCCCTCGGCGTCGGAGGCCCGCTCCGAGCTCGAGGAAGCCCGCGCCGAGCAAGCGCTCGACGATGCTTCCACTCCCGATGCGACCAAGGCCGCGGCGGAGGCGACCGCCGACGAGCCCACCACCGACACGCCCGCACCTGCGGTCGAGGCCGCGGCCGACGCGCCAGCCGCCGACACGCCCGCTGCCGAAGAGCCGGCCGAGGCCGCTGCGCCAGAGGCCGCTGCGCCAGAGGCCGCTGCGCCTGAGGCTGCTGCGCCTGAGGCCGCTGCGGCAGAGGAGGCATCGGCACAGGATGTCGTGGCAGAGGACGTCGCGGCCGAGGATGCCGGTGACGACGGGGATGAGGTCGTCTGACATGCTGATGCCCAAGCGGACCAAGTACCGCAAGACGCAGAAAGGTCGAATGCGCGGCGTCGCCAAGGGCGGCACCCGCGTGACCTTCGGCGACTACGGTTTGCAGGCCCAGGAGCCGGGTTGGATCACGTCTCGCCAGATCGAGGCGGCACGTATCGCCATGACCCGCGCCATCAAGCGTGGCGGCAAGGTGTGGATCAACATCTTTCCGGACAAGCCGATCACCGAGAAGCCTGCCGAGACCCGGATGGGTTCGGGCAAGGGCAACCCGGAGTATTGGGTGGCCGTGGTGAAGCCGGGCCGAGTGATGTTCGAGATGAGCGGCGTGAGCGAGGACCTGGCCCGTGAGGCCATGCGGCTCGCCGGGCACAAGCTGCCCATCCGCACCAAGTTCGTGATGCGGGAGGACGGATGAAGGCTGGAGAGCTGCGTCAGCTCACGCACAAAGAACTCGTGGACGCGCTGTCTGAGGCGAAGGAGGAGTTCTTCAACCTCCGCTTCCAGCTCGCCACCAACCAGCTGGACAACACGGCGAGGCTTCGCAGCGTTCGCCGGTCGATCGCCCGGATCAACGGGGTGATTCGTGAACAGGAGATCGCGGCCTGGCGGGCGCAGCAAGCCGAAGCCGAGACCGCTGCCGCCGGAACTGATTCGGCGTGAGTGAGGCCTGATGGAACGTACAACGAGAAAAGAACGTGTCGGAGTCGTCGTTTCGGACAAACGCGACAAGACGGTTACCGTAGAGGTCACCGACTCGAAGCGGCATCCCAAGTACGACAAGACGATGCCGCACCGGGTCCGGTTCCACGCCCACGACGAGCAGAACGATGCGCGCGAGGGCGACACGGTCAAGATCGCAGAGACCCGGGCGCTGTCGAAGACGAAGCGCTGGCGAGTGGTCGAAGTAGTGGAGCGAGCGCGATGATCCAGCAGGAATCCCGCCTCAAGGTGGCGGACAACACAGGGGCCAAAGAGGTCCTGTGCATCCGCGTGCTGGGCGGGTCGAGCCGTCGCTATGCGCGTCTCGGCGACGTGGTCGTGGCAACCGTGAAGGACGCCATCCCCGGCGGCGCCGTCAAGAAGGGCGACGTGATCAAGGCGGTCGTGGTGCGTACTCGCAAAGAGCTGCGCCGCGATGACGGCACCTATATCCGTTTCGACGACAACGCATGCGTGATCATCAACGACGCTCGTCAGCCCCGCGGCACCCGCATCTTCGGGCCGGTCGGCCGCGAGTTGCGGGACAAGAAGTTCATGCGCATCGTCTCCCTGGCGCCGGAGGTGCTCTGATGAAGCTCCGTAAAGGTGACACCGTGATGGTCATCGCCGGCAAGGACAAGGGCCGGGAAGGCAAGATCGCTCGCGTCCTGAAAGACGCCAACAAAGTGATCGTGGAGGGCGTCAACACCGCCAAGCGGCACCAGCGCCCCACCGGCCAGACCATGCAAGGCGGGATCATCGACAAGGACATGCCGATCGCGGCGTCCAACGTGATGCTGATGTGCGACAAGTGTGACGGTCCCAGTCGTGTGGGATACGAGTTCGACGCCGAGGGCAACAAGGCGCGTGTCTGCCGCCGCTGCGGGGAGGAGGTCTGATGCCGCCTCGTCTCAAGGAGAAGTACGACTCGGAGGTCGTCGCCACGCTCAAGGACGAGCTGGGTCTGGAAAATGTCATGCAGGTTCCGCGGTTCTCGAAGATCGTGGTGAACATGGGCGTCGGCGACGCCGCCGCAGATGCCAAGCTCATCGATGCAGCCGTAGAAGACCTCATGGTCATCACCGGGCAACGGCCGAAGGTGAGCATGTCTCGCAAGTCGATCGCCGGCTTCAAGCTGCGCGAGGGTCAGGCGATCGGGGCTTCGGTGACGCTTCGCGGCGACAGGATGTGGGAGTTCTTCGACCGGCTCGTGTCGTTGGCGATCCCGCGTATCCGAGACTTCCGTGGTCTCAATCCGAAGGGGTTCGACGGCCACGGCAACTACACCTTCGGGGTCAACGAGCAGTTGATCTTCCCGGAGGTCGATTACGACAAAGTGGTGAAGGTACGCGGCATGGACATCACGTTCGTGACCACGGCGGAGAACGACGAACAGGGGCGGGCGCTGCTCGAGGCCTTCGGTTTTCCGTTCCGCAGACAACAGGCAGGTGTGTGAATGGCAAAGAAGTCCCTGATCGCCAAGGCGGCCCGCAAGCCGAAGTATCAGGTGCGCGCGTACAACCGCTGCAAGCGCTGCGGTCGGGCGCGCGCGTACCTGCGCAAGTTCGGGATGTGCCGCATCTGCGTGCGCGAGCTCGCCCATCGGGGAGAGCTGCCGGGCGTGAGAAAGGCGTCGTGGTAATGCCGACCACCGACCCCATCGCCGACATGCTGACGCGGATGCGGAACGCCAACCAGGCCCTGCACCCCAACGTGCGCATGCCCTCCTCGAAGGTGAAGGAGGAGCTGGCCAAGCTGCTCCTCACCGAGGGGTTCATCGACGGCTACCACGTGGAAGACGCCCAGGTGGGCAAGGAGCTCGTGTTGACGCTTCGGTACCGGGAAGATCGCAGTCGGGTCATCCAAGGGTTACGGCGTGTGTCGAGTCCCGGACGCCGCGTCTACCGCGGTGCCGCCGAGCTGCCGCGTGTACGCGGCGGCGTGGGAGTCTCGGTGGTGAGCACTTCTGAGGGAATCCTCACCGACCGCGAGGCCCGACGCCGCGCCATCGGCGGCGAGATCGTGTGTGAGGTGTGGTGACATGAGTCGAATCGGATCGGCGCCCATAGAGCTGCCGAGTGGAGTCGAGATCGCCATCGACGGGACGTCCGTCAAGGTGAAGGGGCCGAAGGGCGAGCTCACCCAGGCGTTCGCGGATTCCATGGTCATCACCGCCGACAACGGCGTCGTCACGGTGGCCAGGAGTGACGAGAACCGCGAGACCAAAGCCCTGCACGGTTTGACTCGTGCCCTCATCGCCAACATGGTCGTGGGGGTGTCCGAGGGATACACGAAGCAATTGGAGATGCACGGGGTGGGTTATCGCGCTGCGCTCAAGGGCAATGACCTCGAGCTGCAGGTGGGTTTCTCGCATCCCGTGACCTACACGGCCCCCGATGGGATCTCGTTCGAGGTGCCCGAACCCACCAAGATCATCGTCTCCGGCATCGACAAGCAGCAGGTGGGTCAGGCGTCGGCGGAGATCCGCCGGATTCGCCCGCCCGAGCCGTACAAGGGCAAGGGCATCAGGTACGCCGACGAATACGTCCGGCGCAAGGCAGGCAAGTCCGCAGTCGGGGCAGGAACATGACGACATCTCGAAGAGCTGCACGCCATCGGCGCCATCGCCGGATCCGCAAGCAGGTGCGCGGAACCGCGGCGCGGCCGCGCCTGGCGGTGTTCCGCAGCAACCGCTACATCTACGCACAAGTCATCGACGACGTCGCCGGCCACACGCTGGCATCGGCGTCGTCGCGTGAGACCGCGTTGGGTTCGAAGGGCCTCACGCTGGAGACGGCTGCCGCGGTCGGCACGGCCATCGGCGAGCGTGCCAAGGAAGCCGGGGTGGAGATCGTCGTCTTCGACCGTGGTGGCTTCCCATTCCATGGGCGTCTCAAGGCGCTCGCAGACGCTGCCCGCGAGTCGGGCCTGCAGTTCTAGGAGCGCATATGAATCGCAATCGGTCGGAGACGTCAGAGTTCGAAGAGAGAGTCATCGCCATCAATCGCGTGGCGAAGGTGGTAAAGGGTGGCAGACGGTTCTCGTTCACGGCACTCGTGGCCGTAGGCGACGGCAAGGGCAAGGTCGGTATCGGCTACGGCAAGGCCAAAGAGGTCCCCGCTGCCATCCAGAAGGGCATCGAGGAGGCGCGTCGCTCGATGCGCCCAGTGCCCATGGCCGGCCAGACCATCATTCACGACGTCATCGGCACCAATGGCGCCTCCCGGGTCCTGCTCAAGCCTGCGGCGCCCGGTACGGGGGTCATCGCCGGCGGCGCAGTACGCCAGATCCTGCAGGCGGCCGGCATCCGTGACATTCTCGCCAAGTCGTTGGGCTCGCCCACTCATGTGAATGTGGCGAAAGCCACCATGGACGCGCTCATGAGTCAGCAGCGCCCGGACGAGGTGGCCAAGGCCCGCGGCAAATCCGCCGAGGAGATCTTTCCGCCGGCGCTCCTGGTCGCGTACCGGTCCGCCGAGCTGATGAAGACCCGGGTCGGTGAGTGACCATGGCCACGACGTTGCGGATCACGCTCCGTAAGAGCGTCATCGGAGAGAAGCCCAAGACGAGAGCCACGGTGGAAACGCTGGGTCTGCGCAAGATCCGGCAGAGTGTCGAGCGGCCGGACAGCCCGGATGTGCGTGGTCTCATTCACGCCGCCCGGCACCTGCTCGATGTGGAGGAGATCGAGTGAAGCTGCATCATCTGAAGCCGGCTCCCGGCTCCAAGAAGAAGAAGATCCGAGTCGGCCGCGGTGAAGCCGGCCGGCGCGGCAAGACCGCGGGACGCGGTACCAAGGGCCAAAAGGCGCGCAGCAAGGTGCGGGTCGGGTTCGAGGGTGGGCAGATGCCGATCTCGCGGCGGCTACCGAAGCTCAAGGGCTTCAAGCCGCACAACAAGGAGTACTTCGCCCTCATCAACGTCGGGCGGCTCGAGGACTTCGACGCCGGCTCCACCGTGTCACCTGTAGAGCTACGAACGCAGGGCCTCATCAAGAAGCGGGGTCGGGTGAAGGTGCTCGGTGAAGGTGAGCTGACCAAGTCGTTGACCGTCCGTGCCCACGCGTTCAGCTTGGGGGCGGTCGAGAAGATCCAGTCAGCCGGCGGCACCGTCGAGGTCATCGAGTGACCTCGATGCGACTGTTGGCTACCGCAATCCCGGCCGCACAGTACGCTGCGGTCGTCACGTACCACGGGGTTTGGCGCTGATGCTGTCCGTCTTCAGAAACATGTTCAGGATCGCCGACCTTCGGAACAAGATCCTGTTCACCCTCTTCATCTTCGGCATCTACCGGCTGGGTGCCGCCGTTCCGGTGCCCGGAGTCGACCTGGAACGGGTGGCGGACTTCGCCTCCGGGACGGCCCAGACGGGCGTCGTCGGGCTGCTCAACCTGTTCTCCGGAGGGGCTCTCGAGCAGCTGTCGGTGTTCAGCCTCGGCATCATGCCGTACATCACGGCGTCGATCATCATGCAGCTGCTGGCGGTGGTCATTCCCCGGCTGCAGACCCTTCAAGAGGAGGGCGAAGCCGGCCGGAAGGTGATCACGCAGTGGACCCGCTACGTCACGGTGGGGTTGGCGCTGCTCCAGTCGACCGGTCTCACGTTCCTGTTCCACAGCGGTCAGTTCGGCACGGACCTGATCCCCGAGTACACCACTCGGCGTGTGCTCGTGATCGTCATCACCATGACGGCGGGCACGGCCCTCATCATGTGGCTCGGTGAGCTGATCACCCAGCGCGGCATCGGCAACGGCATGTCGCTGATCATCTTCGTGAGCATCGTGAGCCAGCTTCCGTCGCAGGTGGCCGTGGTGTTGGCCAACTCGACACTGTTCCAGTTCACCGTGGTGATGGTGGTGATGCTGGCCTTGCTGGTCGGGATCATCTACGTCGACCAGGCGCAGCGGCGAATACCGATCCAGTTCTCGAGACGGGTGCGGGGTCGCCGTGTGCTCGGCGGCCAGAGCACGTACATCCCGTTGAAGGTGAACATGGCAGGCGTCATCCCTGTCATCTTCGCCACGAGCGTGCTCTACTTCCCGGCGCTGATCTCGTCAACGATCCCCAGCCAGGGGCTGCGTGACTTCATCGACCGCCACCTCCTCGGAACCGGTTCGCACGGCGGTCTCGCTCCGACGTTGCCCTACATCATCTTTCTCGGCGGGCTGGTCGTGTTCTTCACCTACTTCTATACGGCTATTCAGTTCGATCCCGAGCGCCAGGCCGAGCAGATCCAGCGCCAAGGCGGGTTCATCCCCGGTATCCGTCCGGGGCGGGCTACGGTCCGGCATCTGGAGCACGTTCTCAGCCGCATCACGCTGCCGGGCTCTCTGTACCTGGCACTCGTGGCGACCGCTCCCAGCATCATCGGCTGGGCATGGGACATCCCCGTCGGCTTGAGCGGGGTGTCGATCCTCATCGTCGCAGGAGTGGCATTGGAGACGATGAAGCAGATCGAGAGCCAGCTCATGATGCGCAACTACGAGGGCTTCCTCACCTGATGGTGGCCGGATCACCGCGCCGCCGCGGTTGTGGTCGGATCTGATGGGGCGCCGCATCCTCTTCCTCGGCCCTCCCGGGGCGGGCAAAGGCACCCAGGCCAAGATGTTGGCGCGAGCGCTCGGCGTGCCGCACGTCTCGACCGGCGACATGCTGCGTCAGGCGGTTGCCGACGAGACCGAGCTGGGTCTCCAGGCGAAATCGATCATGGCCCGTGGCGAGCTGGTTCCAGACGACCTGGTCGTCGCCATGGTCGCTGAACGCCTCGGTGCTCCCGATGCGGCGTGCGGCTACCTCCTCGACGGTTTCCCCCGCAACGTGGCGCAGGGGGAGGCGCTCGCCGCCGAGATGAGCGACGAGGCGCTCGAGATCGCATTGCTGCTCGAGGTGCCCGAGGGTGAACTGATCACGAGGCTGCTGAAGCGAGCCGCCGACGAAGGCCGCGAGGACGATGACGAGTCGGTCATCCGGCGACGCCTCGAGGTCTACCGCGAGGAGACCGAGCCGCTGGCGGAGTTCTACCCCGGCACCGGAGTGCCCGTAGTCCGTGTCGACGGCCTCGGCAGCATCGACGACGTGTTTGCCCGTTTGGCTCGTGCGTTGAGCGAACGCCACGTGGCATGATGCGGTCGTGATCACCTACAAGTCCGAGGACGACTTCCGCAAGATGGAGGTGGCGGGGCGCGCCGTCGCAGCCGTCCACCAGGCTGTGCGCGAAGCCGCGGCGCCGGGCGTCACCATGAGCGAGCTCGACGCCGTTGCCGCGGAAGTGATCCGGGAGCATGGCTGTACGCCTTCGTTCCTCGGCTATCAGGGCTTCCCGGCGACCATCTGCACATCACCGAATCACGTGATCGTCCACGGCATCCCCAAGGACTACCGCCTCGTGGACGGGGACATCTTGTCGGTCGATGCCGGCGCCATCTACGAAGGGTGGCACGGCGACGCCGCGTTCACGATGGCGGTTGGCGACGTGCCGGAGGACGTCGCCCGGCTGCTCGAGGTCACGGAGCGGTCCTTGTGGGCCGGAATCGAAGCCACCGTCGCGGGCAACCGGCTCGGCGACGTGGGCCACGCCATCCAAACCGTCGCCGAGGACGCCGGCTTCTCCGTGGTGCGCGAGTACATCGGTCACGGCATCGGCCGGCGAATGCACGAGGAGCCGAACGTCCCGAACTTCGGTGATCCCGGGAAGGGTTTCAAGCTGAAGCAGGGCATGGCCATCGCCATCGAGCCGATGGTGAACATGGGCACCGCGACCACGCGCCTCCTCGACGACGGATGGACCGTAGTGACCGCCGACGGGGCGCTTTCTGCCCATTTCGAGCACACCGTGGCGCTCACCGCGGAGGGCACCAAGGTCATGACCGTCCCCGAACCGATCCTGGTCGGGTAGGTCGAACCTGCCGCCTGCTAGCATCGGGCAAGCGAGCACATCGGCCCGGCCGGGCTGATTTGTCTTGCGTGCGCCCGATACCTACTATTTGCGCTTCGGCCCCGAGGGGCCGGAGTTGTTCTGTGGCGAGAATGACGACGACACGAGGTCGAAGACACGGGTCGTCGGGCCCCTCCTGGACGGACGTTCCCGGATGAGCACGGCAACCTGCGGCGCGCAGCCGCCTCGACCCCACGATCACCCGAAGGACCCATGAAGGTACGCGCTTCGGCGAAGAAGATGTGTGAGAAGTGCCGGATCATCCGGCGGCACGGTCGCGTCTGGGTGATCTGCAGCAATCCGCGACACAAGCAGCGTCAGGGGTAACCGATGGCTCGTATTGCCGGCGTCGATCTTCCAAGAGAGAAGCAAGCCCACATCGGGCTCACGTACATCTACGGCATCGGTCGCTCCACTGCGGCCGACGTGCTCGCCGACCTCGACATCGAACCG
This sequence comes from Acidimicrobiia bacterium, assembly GCA_041581135.1. GTDB lineage: Bacteria > Actinomycetota > Acidimicrobiia > Spongiisociales > UBA5794 > JBFGCM01. The sequence goes on along the minus strand of JBFGCM010000060.1, from coordinate 13,457 downwards.
GCGACCAGAGTCCGCGATCTGACCGACGACGAGGTGCTCAAGATCCGCCAGTACATCGAGGCCAACCTCGAGGTCGAAGGTGACCTGCGCCGCGAAGTCGCCCAGAACGTGAAGCGGAAGATGGAGATCGGGTGCTACCAGGGTCTGCGGCACCGCCGGGGTCTGCCGGTGCGGGGTCAGCGGACCCACACCAATGCCCGCACCCGCAAGGGCAAGCGTGTCGCCATCGCCGGTAAGAAGAAAGTCACGAAGTAGCCGGAGGCGTTTTGACCATCGAAGATCAGCCGGGCGACGAGCAGTCGCCAGCCGAAGCTCCTGCAGCCGAGGCTCCCGCTGCCGAGGCTCCTGCCGCCGAGGCGGGTGCGGCCGCGCCCGCCGAAGCCACGCCCGCCGAAGCCCCCGCGCCCGAGGCGCCGGCCTCGGCGCCTGCAGTTGAGGCTCCGGCGGCCCCACCTGCCGCCGAGGCAACCGCCGCCCCGGCCACGGCTGTGCCGGCGGCTGCAGAAGAGGCCCCTGCAGAGCAGCCGCAGCAGCGCCGGGGCCGCCGCGGCAAGCGGCAACTGAGCCACGGCCAAGCCCACATCAAGGCCACGTTCAACAACACCATCATCACCATCTCCGACCTCGAGGGCCGCGTCGTGGGGTGGACCTCCGGCGGTTCGGTGGGGTTCAAGGGTTCTCGCAAGTCGACGCCGTACGCCGCCCAGGTGGCCGCCGAGCACGCCGCCCGTAAGGCCGGCGAGATGGGCATCCGCAAGCTCGACGTGATCGTGCGCGGCTCCGGCTCGGGCCGGGAGACCGCAGTGCGCACCCTGCAGACGATGGGCCTCGAGATCACCGGCATCAAGGACACGACGCCGCTGCCTCACAATGGCTGCCGGCCCAAGAAGCGGAAGCGAGGCTGAGAGTGGCCCGGTACGTCGGACCCCGCTGCAAGCCCTGCCGGCGAGCCCGGCAGAGCCTGTGCAACTCCAAGAGCTGTGCGTACGACAAGCGCCCCTACCCCCCGGGCGAGCATGGTCGCGGCCGCATCCGTGAGTCGCAGTTCCAGATCCAGCTGCGGGAGAAGCAGAAGGCGCGCTACATCTACGGCGTTCTCGAGCGCCCCTTCCGTCGCTATTACAGGGAGGCGGCGCGGCGCTCCGGTATCACCGGCGAGGTCTTGCTCCAGATCTTGGAGAGTCGTCTGGACAACGTCGTCTTCCGGGCCAAGTTCGCGTTGACCCGGCCCCAAGCACGACAGATGGTGAACCACAGCCATTTCCTGGTCAACGGCAAGAAGGTGAACATTCCGTCGTACCGGGTCCGTCCCGGTGACGTCATCGAGCTCCGAGAGCGTTCGAAGAGCCTCTTCCCGGTCCAGCTGGCAATCGACACTGCCGAACATGTGACGCCGGATTGGCTGGAAGTGTCGCCGGACGAGCGCAAGATCGTCGTCAGCGCGCTCCCGAACCGCCAACAGATCGATACCCAAGTCCAAGAGCAGCTCATCGTCGAGCTGTACTCCAAGTAGTTCCCCAACCCGACCCGAGGAGCGACGCGTGCTCATCGTCCAGCGCCCACAAATCGAGGAAGAGAAGGTCACCGACGTCCGGTCGCGGTTCGTGGTCGAGCCTCTCGAGCCAGGCTTCGGCTACACGCTCGGCAACACGCTCCGGCGCACGTTGCTGTCGCGTATCCCGGGTGCCGCCATCACGTCGGTGCGCATCGAGGGCGTGCAGCACGAGTTCACGGCCATCGAGGGCGTCGTGGAGGACGTCGTCGACCTGATTCTGAATCTCAAGCAGGTCGTGCTCCGGATGGACGTCGACGAGCCGCAGACGATCTACCTGTCGGCGAAGGGCAAGGCCGATGTCTCGGCCGGCGACCTCAAGTTGCCGGCCGGAGTCGAGGTGGTCAACCCCGATCTGCATCTGGCGAGCCTGTCTTCGTCGGGCCGGCTCGAAGCCGAGTTCACCTGTGAGCGTGGCGTCGGCTACCGCAGTGCCGAGCGGAACAAGGTCTCGGAGACCATCGGGGTGATTCCCATCGACTCGATCTTTTCGCCGGTGCGCAAGGTCGCCTATCAGGTGGGATCCACCCAAGTCGGGCAGATGACCAACTTCGACAAGCTGGTGGTGGACGTCGAGACCGATGGCTCGGTGAATCCGCATGAGGCGATGTCGTCCGCCGGCAAGACCCTGCGCGAGTTGCTCGGCCTCTTCGCCGATCTCGGTGAAGGCCAGGGTCTGGAGCTCGGCGACGTGGTGTCGACGGATTCGGCATCGCCCGACCTCGACCTCCCGATCGAGGCGCTCGATCTGTCGGAGCGTCCCCGTAACTGCCTACGGCGTGCCCAGATTCACACGGTCGGCGAGCTGGTGCTCAAGAGTGAAGAGGACCTGCTGCACATCACCAACTTCGGTCAGAAGAGCCTCGAAGAGGTGACGGCGAAGCTGGACGAGTTGGGTCTCTCGCTGCGGGCCACCGGCGACGAAGAGCCCTCGGGCGCCGCCTGATGCCGCGGCCTCGCAAGGGCAAGCGGTTGGGCGGCAGTCCGTCGCACCAGAACCACATGCTCGCCAACCTCGCCGGATCGCTCATCCTGGAGGAGCGGCTCACCACCACGCTGACGCGGGCCAAGGTGCTCCGTCCGTATGTGGAGAAGATGATCACCAAGGCGCGTCGTGGTGACCTCCACGCTCGCCGGTTGGTACTGCGCAAGATCCAGGACACCGAGATCGTCACCAAGCTCTTCGACGAGGTCGGCCCGCGGTATGAGGACCGCGCCGGCGGCTACACCCGCATCGTCAAGCTCGGTCCCCGTCGTGGTGACGGTGCCGAGATGGCGATCATCGAGCTGGTCTGACCGCCTCCTCTTCCGATCACTCCGCCCGCCTATCGGCCCTCGTCGGCCTGCTCGACGACTTCGGTGACGGCCACCCGGTAGCGGCCATGCGGGCGCTGTCGGCTTCTGGCGGCGATCCGTTGTCGAGAGCCCACTTCGATCCCGGGCACTTCACCGCGAGCGCCTTCGTGCTGTCGCCGGACAGCGAGGCGCTACTGCTGGTGCACCACCGCAAGCTGGGCATGTGGCTCCAGCCGGGAGGTCATGTCGATCCCGAGGACGTCGATCTGGTGGCGGCTGCCAGGCGCGAGGCAGAGGAGGAGAGTGGTGTCGTCGGACTGGCCCTGGTGCACGACGGGATCTTCGATCTCGACATCCACCCCATTCCCGGCTTCGCTTCGGAACCGCCTCACTCGCACTACGACGTGCGGTTCTTGTTTCAGGCGGGCGCCCCCGAGTTGCAGCCGTCACCGGAGATCGCCGAGGCGCGTTGGGTGCCGCTCGAGGACGTGGCCACCCTCTCCGACGGGTCCGTGGAGCGTGCCGTTGCGCAGCTCCGGAGCATCTACTTGCGGTAGACCGTGATGCTTCCGGTTTCTGCCGTGAGGCTGAGCAGGCGGCTCGAAGCGTCGTCGACGTCGATGTTGATGTCGATGTCGCCGGAGGTGTCGGCGTTGACCGCATACGGCGGATCGGGTACCTGTACGGTGATGTTGCCGCTCCCTGTGACGATGGTCACGTCGTCGACCGGGTCGTCGTAGGTCAAGTCGACCCTGCCGGAGTCACTCACCACCGTGGCGCTCGGGCCGGTGAGATTGACGCCGATGACGGTGCCGGAGCCGATGTCGATGTCCAGTAATCCGCCGATCTCGTTCAACGCCACGGAACCCGACGGGGTCGAGAGCAGGGCGTCACCGTCGATCGTCGTCACCGTGATGTCGCCGGACTCCGTCGTGAGTTCAACGGTCACGTTCCGCGGCACCGTGATGATGTAGGTGACCGAGCAGTCGTCGCATGGTGTGGTGACCGTCAGCACCCCGTCGGTGCTGGACGTTTCCAGGGTTGGCTGATCACCCGAGAACTCCATGACGGTCTCGATGGTGACGTCGGTGGCGTCGTCGCGTCCGGTCACCGTGATGTCGCCGGAGTCTCCGGCGACGGCCACGACGGAGAACGGTCCATCCAGCGTGAGTATCTGCCCGTCGTCACCACCGCCGCATGCGGTGACGGCGAGGGCCACGCTTGCCAGGAGGACGGCGAGGCGAATCGAAGTCTGGGGTCGGTTGGTCATGGGCTCCACGGGTCGATGTGGGCCACAGGCTACGCCATGGGACCTCAGAGCGGCGATTCAACTGGGTAAGCTTCCGGCGCTCGCATGAAGGAATCATTCCGCCGCTTGCTCCAGGCGCTCCGTTTCGAACGGGACGCGTTCGTGTGGATGGACTTCAACGACCGCGCCAGCGGTGACGCGCTCATCTTCGTGGCCATCACCCGATTGCTCGTCTTCCTGGGTGCCGTCGGCTTCGGGAGCATCCGAGGCCTCTTCAGGCTCGGAGTCTGGGAGATCTTCATCCAGGTGATGGTCCAAGGCCTGATCTTCTGGTTGCTGTTCTCCGGCGTGGCCTACGCCATCCTGCGGTTTCTCTTCCAGGTGTCGATCGGCTACCCGATCGTGTTGCGCATCGCCGGCTTCGCCTACCCCGCGTCGCTGATCGTGCTGGCGATCGTCCAGATCTTCCCGCCGACGAGCGTCACCTCACTTGCCATCATCACCATCATCTCGAACACCTGGTTCTTCGCGATCGTTGCCAAGGGCTTGGACTATGTGAGCGACGCCGACGTGCTCAAGGGTGGTGTGGCGGCCATCGGCGGCTGGCTCGGCTACCTGGCAGTTTCGGCGATCCTCGATGGCCTACCGTTCTGAGGGTGCCCACCTACCGCCTCGATCTGGCATACGACGGGTCGGGTTTCCATGGATATGCCAGACAACCCGGCGTGCGCACGGTCCAGGGAGAGCTGGAGCGAGCGCTCCGGCACGTCGTCGGTCCGGTCGAGACCGTCGTCGCCGGGAGGACCGACGCCGGCGTGCACGCAACCGGGCAGGTGGTCAGCTTCGTCAGCGGCGACGAGATCGACGTGGATCGGCTCCAGAAGTCGCTCAACCGGCAGCTGGCCGCCGAGATCGTGGTACACGCCGTGAATCCGGCCCCGGACGGGTTCAGCGCTCGCTTCTCCGCCACGAGCCGCACGTACCACTACGACGTCGTCAATCGTCCTCGCCCGGATCCGTTGCGTCGCCATCGGGCGTGGCACATCGCCGAACCGCTGGATGTGGAAGCGATGGGCGCCGCCGCCGGTCATTTCGAGGGAGAGCACGACTTCACATCGTTCTGCCGACGCGCCGAGGGCCGCAGCGCCGTTCGGCTGGTGCACCAGGCCTCGTGGAACGAGGTCGACGACCTGCTCCGGTTCACCATCGTCGCCTCGTCCTTCTGCCACCAGATGGTCCGGTCGCTCGTTGCCGTCGGAGTCGATGTCGGGCGCGGTCGGCTGGAGGCGACCGCAGTGCCGAAGATCAGCGCGGCACGTGACCGCGCGGCGGCTCGCGGGGTCGCTCCGCCACATGGTCTCACGCTGGTCGCAGTGGGGTACTGAGCGCAGCCCGACTTTGCGAAATCGGCTGCGCTCTCGTACCATGCGGGGCGCTCCCGGGTCCGGGAGCTCCTTTTAGCTCGTCACCGTGAGGCGTCGACGACGCCGGCACGGGTGAGCGCCGAGAAAGCATGCCAATGAGCCCCAAGCTGCAGAAGACATTCTCGCCCAAGCCGGCAGACATCGAACGAGAGTGGTTCGTGGTCGACGCAACTGACCTGCCCCTCGGGCGCCTCGCCAGCCATGTTGCCGGCATCCTTCGCGGCAAGCACAAGCCCATCTTCGCCCCCCACGTGGACGCCGGGGACTACGTCATCGTGGTCAACGCTGCGAAGGTCGCGGTCACCGGTACCAAGGAGACGACCAAGATGTACTACCGCCACTCCGGCTACCCGGGTGGTCTGCGTGAGGAGTCCCTGGAGCAGGTCCGCGCCCGGTATCCCGAACGCATCATCGAGAACGCCGTCAAGGGCATGCTGCCCAAGAACAAGCTCGGCCGGAAGATGGCCGGGAAACTGAAGGTGTACGGAGGTGCCGACCATCCGCATGCCTCGCAGAAGCCGCAGCCGCTGGAACTCGACATCCGAAAGGTGGGGGCCTGATGCCGAATCCTCTCGCACAAGCTACCGGTCGCCGCAAGCGCGCCGTCGCCCGCGTCCGCTTCTACGACGGCGAGGGCAAGGTCACGCTCAATGGGCGGACCCTGGACGAATACTTCCCCTCCGCAGCCGATCGCCGTCGCGGCATGGAGCCGCTGACCGCGACCAACATGGAGGGCCGCCACGACATCCATGCCACCATCCACGGAGGCGGCACCACCGGCCAGAGCGATGCCCTTCGTCTCGCCATCGCCCGCGCGCTGGTGATCATCGATCCGGACCTCCGCCCCACGCTCAAGCGTGACGGAATGCTCACTCGCGACGCCAGGGTCGTGGAGCGGAAGAAGTACGGTTTGCGCAAGGCACGGCGGGCTCCTCAGTACACCAAGCGCTGAGCAGACCACTCGCCGGCGCACTGCGCTACGAGGCCTAGACGGAACGAGGGACCTGTCGCATGGGCGCTGAGCCACGCATGTTCGGCACCGATGGTGTGCGCGGTGTCGCCAACGAGGACATCACCGTTGAGCTCGCCATGGATCTGGCCCGCGCCGCAGGCGAGGGCGGAGACGGTCCGGTGGTCATCGGTCGGGACACCCGTCGATCGGGTCCGATGCTGGCGACGGCGATGCATGCCGGCTTCAACTCGGTGGGGGTGGACACGGTGGATGTCGGCATCGTCCCGGTGGCCGCAGTGTCGCGGCTCACCCGTGACACCGGGGCCCGCTTCGGTGTGATGGTCAGCGCTTCGCACAATCCGGCTCCCGACAACGGCCTCAAGTTCTTCGGTCGCGACGGTCGCAAGCTCTCAGATGCCCGTGAGGACAAGATCGAGTCGCGGTATCGGGCCGGGGCGCCCTGGACCAGACCCACGGGTGCCGGAGTCGGTATCCAGTCGACCATGAGCAACGCCGCCGACCGGTACATCGACTATCTGGCCCAGTTCATGCCCTACAACCTCATGGGCATGGAGGTGGTGGTGGATTGTGCGAATGGCGCCGCGTTCACAGTGGCGCCCAGACTCTTCGAGCGGTTGCGGGCGACAGCGGAGATCCATGGGGACACACCCGATGGCACGAACATCAATGCCGGCTGCGGTGCCACCCATCCCGAATACCTGTCCCGCGTGGTGAACGGCAGGGTCGGTTTTGCCTTCGACGGCGATGCCGACCGGTTGATCGCGGTCGACGAGGAAGGAAAGACCGCCAATGGCGACGTGCTGATGGCGATCTTCGCAGAGCACTTGCTGGCCGCCGGCAAGCTGCGAAACGAGACGGTCGTGGCCACCGTGATGTCGAATCTCGGGTTCCATCGAGCCATGGATCGCCTCGGTGTCAGCGTTCGCACGACGCAGGTGGGGGATCGGTACGTGCTGGAGGAGATGCAGGCAGCCAAGGCCTCTCTCGGGGGCGAGCAATCGGGACACCTCATCTTCGACGATCGCACCACTGGCGACGGTCTCCGCAGCGCACTGCTGCTCCTCGAGGTGCTGGCGTCGACTGGCAAGCCGCTCGTCGAGCTGCGAAAGGTGATGACGGAGTACCCCCAGGTGATGCACAACGTGCGGGTGGCCGACAAGGAGGCTCTGGCGAACGCCGCGGCGCTCTGGAGCGATGTCCGCGACGCCGAGTCCGATCTCGGGGACGAAGGTCGGGTGCTCGTTCGAGCCTCGGGCACCGAGCCGTTGGTGCGGGTGATGGTCGAGGCAATGAACGAGGCAGATGCCTCACGGGTGGCCTTGGGCCTGGTCGACTCGGTCCGGCGGGATCTGGGAAGCCCCGAAACCGTCTAAGGTGACTCTCGCCAAGACAGAACGCGGACCGGATTCCCCCTGACAGCGCCAGCCCTCGCAAGAGGCGACGAGGTAGAGGGAGTATCGAAACGTTCGGCGGATGCCCTCTCGGCCACTCACGGTCGTGACGGTGCGGACCAAAGCCCGGGAGCGATCCTGGTGACAGAATCCGCTCCGGTGTGAGGCGACGCATTGCGTCGCAGCCTCCGGTCCCTGAAGAGAAGGAGACTGCGCGCGTGTGCGGAATCATGGGATATGTGGGGCCCCGCGAGGCGAGCCCGCTGCTCCTCGACGGTTTGCGTCGACTGGAGTATCGAGGATACGACTCGGCAGGGATCGCGACGATTGACGACGGCGTCATCGCCGTACGCAAGGCCGAAGGGAAGATCGACCGGCTCAGCAGCCGGCTCGAAGCCGAACCGCTCGCCGGCAGCATCGGTATCGGACACACTCGCTGGGCAACCCACGGCGAACCCAGCGACGTCAACGCTCACCCGCATCGGGATCCGTCCGGGCAATTCGTCGTCGTCCACAACGGCATCATCGAGAACTTCCAAGCGCTCAAGGAGGCGCTGCAGGACGACGGCAACGCATTCGAATCGGAGACCGACACCGAGATCCTGGCCCATCTCGTGGCCCAGGAGTACGACGGAGACATCGTCGAGGCGACCCGCCGCGCCGTTTCCAAGGCCGAGGGTGCCTATGCGTTGGTCGTGATGACGGCGCACGAGCCGGGCAAGATCGTCGCCGTGCGGCGCATCAGCCCGCTGGTGGTGGGCATGGGTGACGGCGAGACGTTCCTGGCGTCCGACATCTCGGCGATCCTGTCCCACACCCGGGACATGCTCATCATCGAGGACGGCGAGCTCGTCATCGTCGACGCCGAAGGCGCAACGCTCGAGACCATCGATGGGGCTCGCATCGATCGTGCCCCGATGCACATCACCTGGGATGCCGAGGCCGCAGAGAAGGGCGGCTACGAGCACTTCATGCTGAAGGAGATCCACCAGCAGCCGACGGTGATCACGGAGACACTCGGAGGCCGCCTCGACGAGGACGGATCGGTGTGGCTCGACGACGTGCATTTCGACGACGACTTCATTCGCTCACTCGATTCCGTGTGGATCACGGCATGTGGCACCGCCCTGCACGCCGGGCTCGTCGCCAAGGAGCTCTTCGAACGCGTGCTCCGGATACCGACGCACCTCGAGTTCGCCCATGAGATGCGTTACAACGATCCACTCATCACCGGCACCACGTTGACGGTGGCGGTCAGCCAGTCGGGCGAGACGGCGGACACGCTGGCGGCGGCGCGCCTGGCGAAGGAGCGGGGCTCGCGTCTGCTGGCGATCACCAATGTGGTCGGCAGCACGCTGAGTCGGGTCGCCGACGACATCATCTACACCCGGGCCGGACCGGAGATCGCGGTTGCGTCGACCAAGGCCTACATGGCGATGCTCATCGCCGAGTACCTGCTGGCGCTGCGTATCGGTGCAGTTCGTGGTGAGCTGGAAGGCGCGGCTGCGGTCGAACTGGTCCACGGCCTCAACCGTCTTCCGTTCACGGTGGAGAGCGTGCTGGAGCGAGAAGACCAGATCGCCGCGGTCGCGCATGGAATCGTCGACGCCGAGGACCTGTATTTCATCGGACGGAGCCTCGACTATGCGGTGGCCATGGAGGGCTCTCTGAAGCTCAAAGAGATCAGCTACTTGCACTCCGAGGCCATGCCGGCCGGAGAGCTCAAGCACGGCACGCTGGCCTTGGTGACGGCAGGGACACCGGTCATCACCGTGGTGACGCAGCAGCACGTGTACGACAAGACGATCTCGGCGGTCCAGGAGGTGCGAGCCCGGGGTGGCCATGTGATCGCCGTGGCCTATGAGGACGACACCGAGATCGCCAAGAGCGCCAACGAGGTCTTGCGCATCCCGCGGGTCGACGACCTGCTGAGCCCCGTTGCCGCCATCGTGCCACTGCAGCTGCTCGCCTACCACGTGGCAAAGGAGCGCGGCCACGACATCGACCAGCCGCGCAACCTGGCCAAGTCGGTGACCGTCGAGTGATCGGGGCGGCGGACTAGTGCGCATCGTGGGTCTCGGGGTCGATCTCGCCGAGGTCGATCGCGTGCGCCGTCTGCTGGGCAAGTACCCGGAGAGGTTTCGGGCCCGCGTGTTCACCGAACACGAGAACGAGTACGCCGATCGGTATGCCGACCCGTCGGCCCGGCTCGCGGCCCGCTTCGCCGGCAAGGAGGCGGTCATGAAGAGCCTGGGCCGAGGCTGGCGACACATCGGGTGGCGCGATGTCGAGATCACCGGCGGCGGGGCGCCGCGAGTGAACCTCTCGGGGCGTGCCAGGGCGCGAGCCGAGGTGCTCGGAGTCACCGACGTGCTGGTCACGATCACCCATACCGACGACCGGGCGCTGGTGATGGCGGTGGCGGTCGCCGAGTAGACCGGCGAGGCGAGCCCAGCCGGCCTGCGTTGCGTACCATGCTTCGGTGCTCCACAGCAGGTGTCGATGAAGCTGGTCATCACTGCCGCCGAGTCGGCGCGGCTCGATGCCGCCTCGTCCGAGCCGGTCGCCACGTTGATGGACCGGGCCGGATTGGCCGTAGCCCTGGCTGCCGTGGGCATGGGCGCCGGCTACGGCAGCCGCGTCTCGGTGTTGGCAGGCAAGGGGAACAACGGCGGCGACGGGTACGTCGCCGCCGCCTACCTGGCAAAGCGAGGGTGCCAGGTAACGGTCCATCGCTTGGGGGACCCCAAGGGCGATGACTCGCCGGCCCGCCATGCCGCCGCCGGCGCGAGTGCGGCGGGCGCGGTGCTCCGAGACCTCGATCTGCCGGACCGTACCCCCGACCTCGTCATCGATGCGCTCTTCGGCGTCGGGTTCTCGGGTCGGCTCCCGGAAGAGACACTGCCGTGGATGTCGGTACCGGCGCCGGTGCTGGCGGTCGACGTTCCGAGCGGGTTGGAGGCCGACACCGGTACCTGCGATGGGCCGTGTTTCACCGCGCACCACACCATCACGTTCCACGCCTACAAGCCCGGGCATTTCCTCGGCGAGGGCCCAGAGCGCTGCGGAGTCGTAGAACTGGTGGACATAGGCCTGGCCGGAGGCGAACCCGAGTTCTTGGTGTGTGAGTCCGAAGACGCGCCACTCGTCTCGCGCTCCCGCACCGCCCACAAGTGGAGCGCCGGTTCCGTGCTCGTCGTCGGTGGAGGTCCGGGCATGACGGGCGCCGCCCTGTTGGCAGCCCGCGCCGCCTTGGCGTCCGGGGCCGGTGCCGCCGCAGTGGCATGCCCGGCGGCCCAGGCTCACACCTACGCATCGTTGGATCCGGAGATGCTCACCATCGCGATCGGGCTCGGCGAGCGGTTCAATCCCGCCGACGTACCGCAACTGCTCGAGCGAGCCGAGCGGTTCGACGTGATGGTGATCGGGCCCGGGCTCGGCCCCGACCGCCGTGGGTTCGTGGCATCGACTTTGCGACATTGGCCCAAGAAGGCGGTCATCGACGCCGACGGTCTCAATGCCCTGTCCTCCCCCGGCGACCTCGTGTCGCTGCCGGGAGACATCGTCCTCACCCCCCACGCCGGGGAGTTCCGCCGTCTGGCCGACACCGAGGCGAGCTATCAGGCGGCGCAGGCGTTGGCCCAGAAGACCGATACGACGGTCCTGCTCAAGGGCAATCCGACGTTTGTGGCCTCGCCGCAGGACACCTGGGCGGTGACCAGCGGCGGACCGGAGCTGGCGACGATCGGAACCGGAGACGTGCTCGCCGGCATGATCGGGGCGTTCTGGGCAGGCGGGTTGGCGCCGGCTGTTGCGGCGCGTTCGGCCGCTCACTGGCACGGTGCCGCCGGTGCCCGTGCCGCCGACGCCGGGGTCGTGACCGCCAACCGGCTCAGCGAAGCAGTGGCCGCCGTCGTGGGCGGTGGGCGATGAGGCCGTCATGGATCGAGGTGGACCTCGCCGCCATCCGCCACAACGTGGCGGCCATCCTCACCGAGGTGGCGCCGGCCATGCTCTGCGCCGTGGTGAAGGCCGACGCGTATGGTCATGGAGACGTTCCCGTCGCCCAGGCCGCCGTCACCAGCGGCGCCGAGTGGCTGGCGGTGGCGCTGCCGGCCGAGGGTGTCCGGCTGCGCGAAGCAGGCATCGACGTACCGATTCTGTTGCTCTCCGAGCCCGACCCCTCGGACATCGGCACGGTCCTCGAATGGCAGCTCACCCCGAGCGTGTACCGGGCCGGCTTCGTCGATTCGCTGGAAGGCGTGGCGTCCACCAAGGTGCCCGTTCACCTCGTCGTGGACACGGGCATGCATCGAGTGGGGGCCAGCCCGGCGGATGCCGTGGCGTTGGCACGGCGCATCGACCGGTCAGATGTCGTCACACTCGGGGGAGCGTGGAGCCATTTCCCGTCTGCGGAGGACGACCTCGAGTTCACGAAGGCCCAGATTCGAACGATGACCGAGTTCGCAGTGGCCATGCGAAACGCCGGGGTCGAGATACCGCTCATCCACACGGCCAACACTCCCGGCGCGCTGGGCTATCCCGCGGCGAGGTTCGACATGGTGCGGGTCGGCCTCGGCATCTATGGCTTGCGACCGTTGCCGGGGTACGCCGAACATGTCGAGCTGCGGCCGGCGATGCGAGTCGTGAGTCACGTGTCCCACGTGCAGTTCCTGCCCGCCGGCGTCCGGCCTTCGTACGGCCGCATCCGTCCGCTCGCCGCCGCCGGTACCGTCGCCACGGTGCCGATCGGCTACGCCGATGGTGTCAGCCGCCGGCTCGGTCACGTCGGCGGCGAGGTGCTCATCCGGGGCCGGCGATATCCCTTTGCCGGCAACGTCACTATGGATCAGATGATGGTGGACGTGGGATCGGATCCGGTCGAGATCGGTGACGAGGTGGTGCTCATCGGGCGTCAGGGCGATGCCGAGGTCACCGCCGACGAGTGGGCAGAGCGTCTCGGGACCATCAACTACGAGATCGTCTGCAGTTTTGGGGTGCGGCTGCCGCGCCGGTTCTCGGAATGACCCTGACCGACGTTCCGGGGGTCGCCGTCGGCCATTGGACCGACGATGCGGCGCTGACCGGGGTCACCGTGATGACGTTTCCCGAGCCGAACGTGGCGGCAGTGGACGTGCGGGGAGGTGCCCCTGGAACCAGGGAGACCGCTCTGCTGGCCCCCGGTATGAAGGTGGAGACCATTCAGGGGCTCGTGTTCGCGGGCGGAAGCGCATTCGGGCTCGCTGCCGCAGACGGCGTCGTCCGCGCGCTGGCGGCAGACGGTAGAGGTCACCCCACCGCCGTCACCCCGGTTCCCATCGTCCCCGCCGCCATCCTGTACGACCTGTTGATCGGCGATCCCCAGGTGCGCCCTGGCCCGCCCGAAGGCGAGCAGGCCTACCGCAGCGCATCAACGGAACCCGTCGAGATGGGCAACGTGGGTGCCGGTACCGGTGCCCTCGTGGCTGGGTGGCGAGGCCAGAGTGCGATGCGGAAGGGCGGCCTGGGATCGGCCACCGCCACCGCCGACGTCGGCGTCGTGGGGGCCTTGGTGGTGGTGAACGCCGTGGGT
>JBFGCM010000059.1:0-24073 GCA_041581135.1 Acidimicrobiia bacterium | reverse complement strand
TCGTCAAACAAGCGTATCCGGGTGCACTTGCGGTGCTCGGATACGGACCGGAGTCGGCGGTCCGAGTGGCGAATGTGCGGATCACCCCTGGCCGGGTGAAGATCGGCGAGCGGGTTCGAATCGAGGTCGATCTCGAGAACCCGGACGCGGCCGCCCACGGTGCGCTGGTGGATCTGATCGTGCACTTCGTGAAATCGAACGGCGGTACCAGCGCCAAGGTCTTCAATGGTGCCGAACGCACTCTGCCGGGGCACGGGCGAGCCACCATCAGCAAGTCGATCTCACTCGCCCAACATACGACCCGCACCCATTTTCCCGGCCACCATCGAATCGAAATCCAAGTGAACGGCAACCTGCTTCCGGGCGGCCAGTTCGAGCTGATGGGCTGAGTCGGACAGGGTCATCGGACCGTTGCCCGACTGCGATCCGGGTCACACTCCTCTGGCCCAGGTTGGCAGGGTCGGATACCTAGAAGCCATGCTGGAACTAACGACCCAACAGATCACAAGCCTCGTCGACGGTGTGAACTTCATAGCGCATCCTCCATCGTCATCGTCTCTCGAAGTTGGGCGAGGCTCACCGTCCAGCCGGTGGTGAGAATCCCACACAGCTCGTCGGTGGCGATTCTCTCGTGGCGCAATGTGATCAAGCGGCTTCGTCGTCAGCAGTGAAGCTGACGTCGACGGTTTCGTCGCTCCATCGACACCGCAGATGATGTGGCCGCACCGCCGCCAGGTACTCGCCCCTTGGCCACGAACGGGACGCCGTCGTAGTCGAGACTGACCCGGATCACTCCGCCGACCCGGACATCCCGTTCATGGATGTCACACAACGTGTCGACGCCACATCCGAACCAGCGATTGAGGATCTGGATGCGAGTTTATGCCTCGAAAACACGGCCGGGCGGGTAGGGGAGGTGACGTTCCGGCAATATTCGCTCAGTTATCGTCGCCCTCCGGCACGGTCTCGAGTCACTCGACGTTGAGGGACCAATTCTCCCTGATGAGACTCGCCCAACGGGTCACGCTTTCGAGCTGATCCGGCACCAGGCTGAGCTCGTGGACCCTGCCGACGAGGCGCCGCTCGATCAACCCGGCGCCCTCCAGCACGTCGTAGGTGGCTTGCCAGGGCCTGTTTGCTCCTCTGGTAGTCGCGGCTGAGATCCTGGGGTGGCGGCCCGACCTCGGCTGAGTCGGACGACAATGTCTCGGCGAGTCCCGTTGGCGAGTGCATCGAAGACCGCATCCAGGGTCCGGGTCGCCGTCACACATCCTCGCCTTGCGAGTCATGGGCGGTCGGCGGGTCGATGGGGCGGTGATGGTGCATGTCGCGTTCTTCGAACGCTACTTGCGCCGAGCAGAACCATCAACATTCATGTTGACGTTTGACTCTGGCGCTTCCCCAAGGCCGCCGGCGGAGACGACAGGACCGAGATGCCAACGCTCCACCCTGACCGTTCCCCACCACCACGTGTCGCCGGGAGCTCTACAGGCGCCCCGCCGCCACTTCCACGTGGCGCCAGGCATGGGATGCGGAACCACACCGTCGTGGGGCCACCGGCTGGTGTCGTGGCGCCGATCGCTCCGCCCCGGCTCTTGACCTCAGCGGCCACCATCGCAAGTCCCAGGCCGGTCCCCTCGGCCTCACCGGAACGGTCGAGCTGATAGAAGGGCTCGAAGATGCGCTCGGCGCTGCCCAGAGGCAGGCCGGGGCCGTCATCGGTCACAGCGAAGGTCACGGCGTCATCCGACGCGACCCCGACATCCAGGGTCACCCTGGTGGCGCCGGCGTTGAATGCGTTCGCCGTCAACTCAGCCACGCAGCCACGTGCCAGCGCCAGTTCGATGGTGATGGGCCGGGCTGGAACTGCTCCTAGCTCGACGTCGTCAGAAAGGCCCAGCTGCGACCGCATCGAACCGGCCTGGACGGTTTCGGGTGTCCCCCTCTGCTGGCTGGTGTGGGCGGCAACGAAGTCGAGGATGCGCAACAGCGTGTCGTTCAGCCGGGTCGCCGACGACCGGGCCACATCTATCAGCTCCTGACACTCGGCGTCGAGCTCGCCCGACTCGGCCACCAGTTCGAGGCTCGTACCCAGTCCCGTGAGAGGGGTGCGCACCTTGTGGCTGAGCGTGCGGATGAGCCGGCCGAGTGCCCGGTCCTGTTCCCAGGCGTCGGTGGCGTCGCGGATGATCACCGTCCAAGCGGCTTCGGTGGCCTCTCCCGGAGGAAGCTCGTGGGAGGTCCAATCGATTGCGGCTACCGAACGCGGCTCGGACGCCACCAGCCGGGCGGTCGTCGAGCTGCCGAGCTGTCCCCGTTCAACCTTCCATCCTTCAGAGAGACGTTCCGTCAGAGAGGAACCGGCCAGCGGTCCGGCCGGGAGGCCGAGCAGGCGGCGGGCAGGTCCGTTGGCTTTGAGGATACGGTCGGCGGCATCCATGGTGAGCACGCCTTCGCCGATGGAGTCGAGCACCACCTCGTATTCCATGCGGGCATGGCTACGGTCCCGAAGCCGGGCCAGCTCGATGAGCGAGCGGATGCGGGCGATGAGGATCGCTTCGCTGATCGGTTTGGCGATGAGATCGTCGGCTCCGGCTCCGAGCGCGGCGAGGCGGCTGGGCTCGTCGTGGAGAGAGGTGACGAACACGACCCGGGTGTGGCGCAACACTTCGTTGGCGCGCAGCCGCCGGCAGACGCTGTAGCCGTCGGCACCGGGCATCATCACGTCCAGGAGGAGCACCGAGGGCGCCCCGTCTCGCTCGATGGCGGCGAGGGCTGCGGCCTCCGTCCTGGTCGCGTGCACGGTGATGCCGTGGCGGGTGAGCATCTCTGAGGTGATCTCCAGCGCCCACGGGTCGTCGTCGAGCAGCAGCACCCAGTCGGGACCGGTCATGAGCCGGCCCTGCCGAAATCGTCGTCCAAACGCTCGATGTCGTCCTCGCCCACGTAGCCGCCCACCTGCACCTCGATGATCTCCAGGGGGATGAGACCGGGGTTGGTGATGCGGTGGGCGACGCCGGCGGGCACGAACACCGACCAGGTCTCGTGGACCGTCGTCTCCTCATCACCAAGCTGGACGAGGGCCGTTCCCTGGGTGACCACCCAGTGCTCGGAGCGGTGGAGGTGGCGTTGCAACGACAGCCGGGCCCCGGGGCGGACGACCAAGCGCTTGGTCTGGTCGCGGGCGCCGGTGTCGAGGACCTCATAGCTGCCCCAGGGGCGCCGCACCCGGCGATGGGTGACGACCTCGGGGCGGCCTTCGCGGCGCAGCTCGCCGACAACCGCCTTCACGTCCTCGGCGTTGTCGCGATGAGCCACGAGGACAGCATCGGGGGTCTCGACGATCACGATGTCGTCGACGCCGGCGGTCGCAACCAGGCGGGACTCGGCGGACACGAAGGTGTTGCGGGCGTTGATGGCGACCACATCGCCGTTGAGGACATTGCCGCTGTCGTCGGCGGCGCCGACCTCCCACATCGCTTTCCACGAGCCGAGGTCGTTCCACGCCGCCCGCAGCGGCACGACGACACCGAGGTCGGTGTGCTCGAGGACGGCGTACTCCATCGACACCGCCGGAGCCGTATCGAAGGCAGCCGGGTCGAGGACGATGCGATTGTCCTCCCTCCGGGCGGCTTCGACGGCAGCTGCGGCGGCCGCCACCACTGCCGGGGCGTGGATGCGCAGCTGCTGGAGGATCGTCGAGGCCTTCGCCATCAACATGCCGCTGTTCCACAGGTAGTCGCCCGAGGCGAGGTACTGCTCGGCCCGGCTGCCGTCGGGCTTCTCGACGAACTGAGCAACTCGAAACGCGTCTTCGGTGAGCTGGTCTCCGGTCCGGATGTAACCGAAGCCGGTGTGGGGGCTGTCCGGCACCACACCGAGGGTGACGAGGCGGCCCCGCTCGGCGTGGCCGAGGGCGGTCAGCACCGCCTCTTTGAGGGCGACCTCGTCCTCGATGAGGTGGTCGGCTGGGGCGAAGAGCAGGACCGGGTCGTCCCCCCGCTCGCCGGCTGCCAAGGCGGTGGCGGCCATCGCCGGAGCCGTGTTGCGCCCCGTGTGCTCCTCGATGACGAGCTGGGGCGCGATGGCCACGTCGCCAAGCTGTGCCATCACGTCGGGGCAGTGGGCGACGTTGCACACCACCATCGGGGCCTCTGCCTCAGGAAGGCTGCGCAGCCGGGCCGCTGTCTGCTGCAACAACGAGTCCTCGCCGTGGTGGGCGATCAGCTGCTTGGGGGTGAGCTCGCGGGAGCGGGGCCACAAGCGGCTGCCCGCTCCTCCTGAGAGGATGACGGGGATGAAGGTCATGGTCGAGTTCCTTTCTTCAGGAGGACCTGTATCAGGCGGCAGCCCGTTGGCGCCGCGAATCGGTTGCATGGACGAGGTACCAGTCGGCGACCTCGCTGATGGGCAAGCCGCGGGAAGCGAGGTAGTTGCGCCGCCCCAGCGCCGCCGCGTGAGCGGGCTCGTCGATGACCCGGGCCAGAGCCCGGGCGAGATCGGCGGGATCTCCGGGCCGGAAGTACTCGCCCCGGTATCCCTCCGACTCGATCACGGCGGCGAAGTCGCCGATGTTGGGCAACACCGCCGCGCAACCGTAGCTGCCGGCCTGGTGGAGCACCCCGGAGCTGCCGGTGGTTGCGGTGTAGGGGAAGACAGCGACGGTTGCGCTGCCGAGGAGCTGCGGCACGTCGTCCTCTTCCACGTAGCCGGTGAACCTTATGCCGTCGCCCCCGAGACGCTGCTCGATGGAGGCCAGGTAGCCGGGAGCGTTGGGGCTATCGGTGCCGGCGATGACGAGCTCCAGATTGCGGGTCGGTGCCAGCTCCCGGTAGGCCTTGATGAGATCCTCCACCCGCTTGTACGTTCCGAACTTGCCGAAGGCGAGGATGCGCTGGGGCTCACCGGCCTGCCACGAAAAGGAGGGCTCAGGCGGGATCTCGAAGGCTCCGTGGGGCACCAGCGCCACATTGCGTGCCCGATACTTGGAGCGCAACACCTCGACGTAAGCGGGGATGGTCACCGTCACCATGTGGGAGCGCAGCACCGCCCACGTGAGGACGGTGCCGATGGCCCGCACCGCCGACTCCAGCACCCTGCCGAACCGGAACCCCGCCTGGGACAGGTCGACGGCCTCGACGATGTTGTGCAGCAGCGTGATGGTGCGCACCCCGCCGGCGCGGGCCAGCAGCGGAGCCATCAGGCCGGTGGCCGCGGCAACTCGTCCGGTGCCGAAGCTCGAGAAGTGGGCGTTGAAGATGACGGCGTCGGGACGGAGGCGGCGCAGCGTCCGGGCGATCCGCATCGGCGTGCCGACTGCGTCGAAGCGCCACCCCTCGACGATGGTGATCCCGTCGAGCTCGGGATAGGTGTCGCTGTCGAGCTCGGGGGCGAGCACGGTGACCCGGTCGACCTCGGGCTTGGCGGCGAGGGCGGTCACCAGATGGTAGCCGTACTCGTTGAGGGTGGCAGTCGACGGCGGGAAAGCCGTGACCACCGCGATGTGCTCACCCATGTGCGTACGCCCCTCTCAGGTCGTTGCCGCGGACGGCGAGAATGGCCTGGAGGAACCGCCCCACTTCCGCTAACGGCTCGACCTTGGAGCCGGGAGCGTCGACCCAGGCCACGGGTACCTCGGCGATGCGGGCACCCAGCTTGCGAGCGACGTACAGCGCCTCCAGGTCGAAGGCGAAGCCGGTGATGTGCTGGCGGCTGAAGACGGCGTGGGCGAGGTCGCGCCGGAACAACTTGAATCCACACTGGGAGTCGTCGACCCCGAGGCTGAGGGCGGCCCGGGTGAGGACGCGCAGGCCACCGCTGAGGAGGCGGCGCAGGTGGGAGCGGTTCGCTTCCTCCGCGAGGTGGGCACGGGAGGCGACGACGACATCGGCGGCGTCGGAGCGCACGAGATCGAGGAAGTGGTTGACGACGGCGATGGGGGTGGAGCCGTCGGCGTCGGCGAAGAGCACGTAGTCACCGCGGGCGGCGAGCATTCCCCGGGCCACCCCGGCGCCCTTTCCGTCACGCCGGTCGACCCGCAGCACCGTGGTGTTGCGCCAGCCCAGCCCCTCGGCCAGGTCGGCGGTGCCGTCGGTGGAGCAGCTGTCGGAGACGATGAGCTCCCAGGGCTCGCCCAGGGCCGAGACGTGGGCGGCGATGGCGGCCAGGCTGGGGAGCAAACGTTCGGATTCGTTATAGGTGGGCACCACCACCGAGAGAAGCGGAGTCTCCTCGGAAGGCGTCGAGCGCCAGGCGTCGAAGTCGTGGTAGGTCATGAATCTCCTTTTCCAGGAGATCGGCATTAACTTCATATAACTTTATATGTTTTTATGAAGTTTTGGAGATCGAACTCCAAGCCAGCGGCGGGCAGCCGCGAAGGAGCGGTCGGCCTGGAAGCGAATCCGGTCGGTGGCAGAGGCCAGGCGACCTCGGGCTTCATCGAGGTGGTCGATGAGGTGGCGCAACGGCGCCTCCAGCTCGGCCACCGAGAAGGGCTGGTTGATGTCGACGGTGTGGTCGTCGAGCCCGAGCAGCGACGACAGCTCGGTGACCTTGACGTCGTAGGCGAGAGCGAAGGCGGGGACGGCGAGGATGGACGCCATGATGAGGGCGTGGAGGCGTTCGCTCAGCACCAGGTCGCAGCTGGCGATCACCTGCGCCGCCTCGCGGTGGGTGGTGGGCCGGTGGTGGATGAAGCCGATCTCGGGGAGGCGGCGGGCGAAGACGCCCAGCACGTCGGCGTCGTCGTGATCCTTGAAGCCGCACTGCATCGGCAGGCTGTGGATCTCGATGGGCCGCGTGGTCCCGATGCGGCACAGAGCCTCGGCCAGCCGGCCGGTGAAGTGGTCCCAGTTGGCCGGGTTGGCGATGTCGTAATTGAGGTTGAGGCCGATCCGGAGGGGACCGGGGTGCCGGCGCGGCGGCGGACCGCCCAGGAGCCACTGCGGCTCGGCAGAGAAGACGGCGTCGGCGGCGAGTCGGGCGTCGACCCCGAGTGATCGGCACAGCTCCCAGGAACCGGGGTCGCGCACGGTCACCAGGTCCACCTGGCGCAGGATGAGGCGGGCCAGGCGCCTGCCCATCGACGTCGTGATAGGCCCGACGCCGACATTGAGCATCGCCACCGGGCGTCGCGCCACCCAGCGAGCGAAGGTGACGATGGCCAGGATCATCATGAGGGTGGCGTACCGATTGCGTCCTGTCGTCGAATACAGCTCCTTGACGATGCTGCCGCCGCCGAACACCACCCGGTCGGCCCGCAGCAGGTGCCCCAGCAGCTTCACTCGGTCGCCGCCAGTGTCGACCAGGTCGTATGAGTAGCGGCCGCCGAGCTGGGCGGCGGTGAACGCCTTGTCGTAGGTGTTGATGACGTAGTGGGGATCAGGGCCGAGCTGGTGGAGGAAGGTCTCTAACAGCAGCTCGTCGCCGAGGTTGTACTGGCCGTGGGTTCCGAGGAACACCACGCGGGGCCGGTCATGCATGGCCATCCTCCTCGTCGGCGCGGGGGCGGGTGTGGGACCTGACTGTCAAGGTGGCGGCGACGAGCAGCCCGGCGGTGAGCGCCAGCACCAGCCAGTCGTAACGGAGGCCCCCGCCCTCTTCGGGCTCGAGGCCGGGGACGCCGGCGGCCGCCAGCGACAGCAGCTCCTCGTTGCTGAGGTTCCGGTGCTCGGCATTGGCAGCGGGGTCGACGTAGTCGAGCTCGCGGCTGTCGAAGACGTCGTAGCGGTCGCCGCAGGAGAGCTGCCCGGGGTCGGTGACGACGTGCACGTGGTCTGGAAGCTCCAGCCAGAGGTAGTCGTCGGCGGGGACGAGTACCAGGCCCTCGATGAGGATGGGGTTGTCGTCGGTCTTGTCGATGGTGACGTGATGGAGCCCGGCCGATCCCTCCACCCAGCCCAGGTCGTGGTATTGGTAGCGGAGGTTGACCGGCACCAGGTCGGTGCCGATGCGGTCCTCCAGATCGGCCACGGACATGGCCGAGATATCGACGGCCACTCGCCTTTCGGAGTACACGGTGTCCTCGGTGAAGAGCTGCAGTGAGTCGGTCCCCGAGCGGAGTTCGACATTCCTCTCGTACCCCAGGCTCGGGGCGGCGACCTCGAGTGTGTTGGCGGTGGCCGCTCCCCGAAGCAGCACCCGGTAGCGCCCGGACTGGTCCAGCGACACCGGCACGGTGAGGCGGGTGGAGTGCGGGGCGGCCGCGAAACCCCCGCGCACGGTCCCGAAGAGGCCGGGCGTGATGATCTCGGTTCGGTTCCATTTGGTGTTGGAGAGGAACAGGAACAGCCGGAACATCGGCGACTGGTAGTAGGCCGAGGTGACGATGTCGGAGTCGAAGGCAAACCCCCGGGAGGTCGGCGGGAAGAACGCACCGTTGACAGCGTGCAGGTCGACGGCGGCCGAGTGGGCGTCGGTGGTGAACAGGTTGACCGGCTGATCCGGTGCCGCCGGCGGGTCGTAGTACGGCAGGTACTCGAAGTCGTAGCAGCGGCTGAGAGCCAGCCGGTCGAACACGAGGTCGAGGTACTCCGACCAGCTGGAATCGATGAGCAGGGTCTCCCGATCCTCGGGCGGACCGTCCACCAGCTCGTAGAGCACGTACGTGTCGTTCTCGAAGAGGAGCTCGACGAAACCGTTGTCCACCTGCCGCTCCAGGGCCGGCCCGGCATAGGACTCGACGTCGGGCAGGTACTCGGCACCGACGCCGCGATTGTCCCGCAACTCGTTGTTGACCACGAGATAGCGGATGCCGATGTCGCGGGCCGGGTTGATCCACCAGTCCTGCTGGTAGTAGATGCCCCGCAAGATGAGGAAGAACTCGAACTTGTTGTCCGCCTCGCCGGTGAGGCCGTAGTAGAAGCTCGGCTGATCCAGGTAGTAGATGAAGAACTTGTCGTTGAAGCGGTGATCGATGCCGTTGCCGTCCGTCACCAGCTTGCCGCTCTCGGTAGGCGGCAACACGACGGTCTTGCCCTCGGGGAGCCGCAGCAGCTCGGCCTTCAACTCCTGGAGGTCGGCGACCGGGATGGGCGTGGCGAAGTTGCCGAAGTTGCCAGACCCGAACACCTCCCGGTACGGGGCGTTGGACCAGAAGGGCAGGAAGAAGAAGGTGGCGACCCACAGTGTTGCCGCTCCTCGCAAGGCGATGCCGGCGCGTCGGGTGTCGCCTCCCGCTGCAGGGCGCCTGCGCATCCAGTGGGCGTGCAGCACATCGATGGACCAGGCGAGGCCGAGGGTCATGAGCACCGGGGCCAGCACGAACAGGATCAGCTGGAAGCGATGGGGGAATCGCAGCACCTGGACGACCGTCGAGGTCACCTTCAGGGCCAGATCGCCGAGGGGGGTCTGGGCGGTCACCCGGGCCAGTGCCGCCATCGAGCGGTGGAAGGTGGGGAACCACTGCGGCTCGGCGTACCCGATGGTGGCCCAGACGGCGAAGGCCGCGGTCACAGAGACCACACCGAAGAGCTGGCGGTGGGGGCGGCCAGCCAAGAGGGTGCGCCGCACCGGAGGCAGCACGAGGGGAGCAACCAGCAGCAGCGAGTAGACGACGTTGGGATAGCGGGGGACCTTGGCGAGGTAGTCGCCGAAGAGGATCTTGTCCATGATCCCGGCCAGGTCCCACGACATGACGTGGAGCCAGGACACCGAGGCGTCGCGGATGAAGTAGTAGTCCCCGGGAACGGTCACCGACAGGTTCTCGATGCCGCGCAGGGCGACGAACTTCACGAAGAGGGCGTAGGGGATGACCGTCATGCACAGGAAGAGCAGCCCGCCGACCACGCCCCGAAGGATGACGTTGCCGGCTACCAGATCTCGCAGGCCTCGGGGGGAGCGCAGCACCGCCTTGGCGCGGGCGGGCACGGTGCGGAGGCGCCGTGGCCAACCCCGCCTGATCCATCGGGCCAGCTCGCCCAACACCAGGGTCACCCCGGCGACGGCGAAGAACACGCCGAACAGCACGACGTAGTGGACTGCGGGGTTGAAGAGGGTGACGAGGCAGGCGCCCACCAGGTAGCGCACCCAGCGCTCAGCCGCGAACAGCAGTCCATAGAGCATCAGCAGGACGGCGATGGTCATGAGCGCCAGGCCCAGGATCAGCGTGTAGAAGTGAGTGACCTTCGCATAGGTGACGATCGAGTAGACGAGCGTGGTGGGGAACGCCGCTCCCAGGGCCACCGACACCGGCGACAGCGTCCGGAACACGGCAGACACGAAGCGGGACACGGCCACATAGACCCCGAAGAAGACCGTGGGGATGACGAGCAGGATGGCGAACGGCAGCACCTGGTAGTGGCGCAGCCAGGTGGTGAGGAACGAGTAGCGGACCCGGAATTCGTAGCCGTTGGTTAGGTGGCTGAACTCGCCCCGGGCCTGGTCGAAGAGCTGACTGGTGGGGTTGAAGAAGGGGACCAACTCGTCGCCGTTGATCACTGCTTCGCCGGCGAGGATCTGGGGGATGGCGAAGAGGACATCGCGGAACACCAGGAACGACAAGGCGTAGAAGGCGGCGCCGACCCAACGGTGGACTCGCCGAGCTGCCCTGAGTTCTCCGGCGTCGTGGTAACTCACGGCCGGGCTCATGTCTGCCTCCCGACGACGAGCGCCGCTGCCAGCAACGCCATCACTGCCAGCCGCACCGCGACCACGGTGCCGATGGCAGCTCCCAGCCACCACAGGGCGGCGGCCTGGACCACGCCCGCCGCCAGCACCAAGGTGGTGCCGCGATGGCGGCCTGCCGCCAGCTCGAGCAGCGCCTCGGTCCGGGCCAGGGCGAACATCGCGGTGGAGGCGGTATAGGGCCCGAGGTAGGAGGCGTAGGTGAAGAAGCCATCGCCAAAGAGCAGCTCGACCACCCCGGGGAAGACCCAGCCGGCGACGGTCACCCCGGTCCCGATGACCGCCACGGCGCCGAGGGTCTGGCGCCGAGCGCGGCCGTCGCCGGCGGCGACAGAGGGGAAGGCCAGGGCGGCCAGCGTCCAGGCCGCGAAGAAGGGGATCCGCCCCACCAGTGCGATGGCGCCGAAGGCTCCCGCGACCGCAGCCTCGTTGAAGTGCTTGACGATGAGCAGATCGGCGTGATTGACGAGCACTTCGCCGGCCGCCAAGAGCGCGGCGGCTCCGGCTACGGCACCGACCGGCGGTCGGCCGGTGGCCGGCCCAGAGCGAGACCGGGGGCGGGAGAGGGCCCAGCTGACCCAGAAGGACAGCGCCAGCGCGGCCACCGCACCGTTGAGGCCCAGGCCCGCCCACACCAGCAGTCCGGCACCACCGAGGCGGCACCACATCTCGGCTTGATAGGAGAGGGCGAGGCGGCCGAAGCGAACCGAGCCCTGGAGAACACCGCGATCGACAGCCTGGGCCAGGAGGGCCGGGACGCCTGCTGCGATGATGATGAACGGCAGCGGCGACTCGACGTTGAAGAACCGGGAGAGCATGGGGGAGCCGGCCGCTATCACCAGCGCCAGCACCGAGCCGGCGCCAAGGGCCCGGCTCCGCAGCCAGCGGCTGGCGGCCCCGCCTCCAGACTCCGTTGCCAGCTTGGCTGCTGCCGTCTGGAGCGTCCCCGAGACGAGCGTCATCGCCAGCAGCAGTGTGAGGACGACGAGGAGGTCCGAGAACGGGGCGGGACCGAGGGCGCGTCCCATCACCACGTTGAACAGGTAGTTGCCCCCGTGCACGACGGCGGCGCTCACGAGGAAGGCGGCGCCGGAGGGTCGCGCCGAGGTGGGTCGCCGGGTTCTGACTGCTGCCGTCATCAGCTCAGGCGGCTTCGAAGAGCAGATCGAACCCGCTGTAGTCGATGAGGCGGCCCACGGGCGGCGAGATCGGACCGGCGATGGCAACAGATCGGTTCTGGGCGCGGCACCGGATGAGAAAGAAGGCGAGGGCGGCAAGCCCGGCGACGTCCATCTCGGTGGTGGTGCCCAGGTCGACGATCGCGTGCGTGGCCGGCGACGCCAGGAAGCGGTCAGCGTCCCGACGGAACTGGTCGGCGGTCTCGAGATCGAGACGGCTCCCGGGGCGGAGTACGTTCGAGTCGGGAACCGTCTCGGCTTGCATACCGAGCGCCGCCTCCACCGTCGGGAAGCAGGAGAGCGTCGAGCCGGTCAGCTCGAGGGTGATGCGAACCACGTCGGAAGGGGCGGCGATGATGGCGCCCAGCTCGTCGAGCAGGGCGAGGGCGTGAGCGTCGAGGAACTCGATGCCGGAGGCATCGATGACGGGGTGTCGGCCCAGGGCGCGCACCTCGTCGAGGCGGTGGACGTCGAGCCGGCCGCAGAGCGAGACGATGTGTGCTGTGTTCATGACCGGGGCATCGGCACTAACGCGATAGAACTTGATATTTTTTTATGTACTTGCTATAAAGTTCATCCCACCAGAGGCCGAAGAGGTGGCTATGCCCGCACCGACCATCCCCGAGCTCGTGCTCAGCATCCGCCGCGAGACCGGCGACAGCCAGGAGGCGCTGGCGCGCCGTCTCGGCGTGTCGTTCGCCACCGTCAACGCCTGGGAACGGGGGCGAACCGAGCCGCGCCGAGTCCACGTGGCCCAGCTCTTGGAGATGGCGAAGCGTCTCGGGGTGCGTACCGGCCTCAGCGTGCTGGCCATCGACGACGACCCGGTGTCATGTGCCATCGTTGAAGACCTCGTCGCTCACGGCCGTCATCAGGGAGACGTCATCACCACCACCAGCCCGGTCGAGGGACTCTTGCTCTGTGGCGTGCTCCGCCCCGATGTCCTCTTTCTCGACATCATGATGCCGGGTCTCGATGGGTTCGAGGTTGCCGAACGGCTGGCCCAGGTCGAGGGCCTGGAACGCATCGCCGTGATCTTCATCACCGCCACCACCGAGCAGTCCCTCCTGGAACGGGCGGACCAGGTCGGCTCGATGGTCCTGCAGAAGCCGCTCGAAGCCGAAGCCGTCGATCGGGCCATCGCGTCGGTTCTGGTGGGTGCATAGGCGAACCGTCGGTGTTCAAGGCGGAATCCGTCGGTACCGATGACTGAGTCACCGCCACATTCTCATGAAACAGAACACCATCACCGACGCTGACTCGATCGTTGCTGAGCTTCCGGTCGCCGTCTTCCGGACGACGCCGGATGGCCGGATCGTGGCCGGCAATCCGGCATTGGCCGAGCTGGTCGGCGCAGACTCAGTCGCTGACCTCGTCGACGTCGATGTTCGCTCCCTCTACGCCGACCCGCAGGCCCGCGACAGCATGATGAGCCGGGTCGCCGCCAGCGGGGCAATCCCCCCCGAGGAGATCGAGCTGAGGCTGCTGGATGGGCGCAGCATCTGGGTGCGGGTGAGCACGTTTGGTGTGTTCGACGACGCCGGCGAGGTGGTCTTCTACCAGGGCGTGCTGGAGGATGTGACGGCCAGCCGCCGCACCGACGCTGAGTTGGTGCGCAGCAACGCCCTGTTGGACACACTCACCAACGTACAGAGCCGTTTCATCGCCGGGGTCGACCCTGGCGAGCTGTTCGACCACCTGCTCGAAGATCTTCTCTCGATCACGGAAAGCGAGTACGGCTTCATCGCCCAGGTACATCACGACGCCGAAGGGGCTCCGTTCCTGCGCACGTGGGCGATGACCAACATCGCCTGGAACGAGGCGACCCGGCAGATGTACGCCGAGCACGGGCCCCGGGGCATGGAGTTCCACAACCTAGAGAACCTGTTCGGGCGAGCCGTGACCGACAAGACCCACATCATCGCCAATGACCCCGTGCACGACCCGCGCCAGGGCGGCCGGCCCTACGGTCACCCTCCTCTCGACTCGTTTCTGGCGATCCCGGTGTTGAAGGCGGGTGAGGTGGCCGGCGTGTTGGCAGTTTCCAACCGTCCCCATGGCTACGACGAGGCGATCGTCGACTACCTCCAGCCCCTCGTCGCCACCGTGGGCGGCATGATCGAAGCCATCGGGAGCGAAGAGGCGCGCCGTGCGGCAGAGAAACGCGAGCGCAGCCGAGAAGAGCTCTACCGGGCCGTGGTCGAGCACGCCTCCGAAGCCGTCGTGGCCTTCGGTGATGACGGTGTCATCGAAGCCTTCAATCCCGCCGCCGAGCAGATGACCGGCTTCACCGAAGCCGAGATGGTGGGCCGGAGCGTCACCGAGTTGATTCCCGAAGACCATCTCGACGAGTACCGGAGACTCGTGTCCGACCAATCCGCACCCACCAGCGAACTGGTCGTCCTGGATCGGTCGGGTTCGCCGTTATCGGTTGAGGTCTCGTTCGGGCGGACGGAGCTCGGTACCCGTTCGATCATCACCGCGATCGTTCGCAACATCGCCGAGCGCAAGGCCATCGAGACAGCGTTGCTCGAAGCGAAGGAAGCGGCCGAGCGCACTGCACGAGCCAAGGACGAGTTCCTGGCCGCGATGAGCCACGAGTTGCGGACCCCACTGAACGCAGTTATCGGCCTCTCCACAATCCTCGGGCGTGAGACTCACGGGCCGGTCAACGCCAAGCAGAGCGCGTATCTCGAGCAGATCGAGGCAGCCGGCCGCCATCTGCTGGAACTGATCAACGACATCCTCGACCTCGCCAAGATCGACGCCGACCAGCTGGAACCGGAGCCGGTGGTGGTCGACGTGGGCCCGATCACGACCGCCGCCGTCGCGGTCGTGAATGAGCAGGCGCTTGCCAAAGGGATAGGCCTCGACGTCGATTGTCCGGAGTCGCTGCCGAGCGTGGTGGCGGACCCGCGCCGGACCAAGCAGATCCTGCTCAACCTGCTCTCGAATGCCATCAAATTCACCGATCCGGGCGGCCGCGTGGAAGTGCGCGCCCGGGTCGAGGGGCCGTTCCTCGCCGTGATCGTGTGGGACACCGGCGTTGGAATTCCCCAGGACAGGCTCGACGACGTCTTCGCCCCGTTCAAACAACTCGACAACTCCCTCGCTAGGGCTCACGAGGGCACCGGCCTCGGCTTGGCACTGACCCGCAAGCTCGTGGAAATGCAGGGAGGAACGCTGGGAGTGGAGAGCGAGCTCGGTCACGGCTCGGCGTTCACCTTCACCCTGCCACTGGCCTCCACCCTCAGTACCGGCAGGGGAACGGAGACGCTGGTCGCGGAGCACGGCACCGAGTTAGCCGACGGCGCCGTCCGGGTCTTGGTGGTCGAAGACAACGAGGCTAACCGGATGATGTTCACCGATGTGCTCGCATCTGAGGGCTACGTGACCGAGGTGGCAGTGGACGGCGATCAAGCCGAAGGCGCGGTTAGAGAGTTCCGTCCAGACGTCATCCTCATGGACGTGCAGCTGCCCAAGCGTGACGGGTTGTCGGTTACTCGGGCGTTGAAGACCAACCCGGCCACCATGCACATTCCCGTCATCGCGTTGACGGCACTGGCGATGAAGGGCGACGAGGACCGGTGCTTGGAGGCCGGTTGCGACGCCTATCTCTCGAAGCCGTGCGACCCCTCCGAGATCATCGAGGCCATCCGTGGAGTCCTGGATACCGACTGAGCTACCTGGTGCTCACGCTGGGAGGGTTACTACTTCTCGAGCTTTCCCCGGCCTCCGGGGTCGGCCAGCGCAGTCGGCTGAAGGGGAGCGACAGCACCAGCGGCCGTGAACTTGTGAAGAATCAAGCCTCTACACGAAGCTGCTGACGAAGTTGGCCTTCACGTCCTCCGGCAGCTCCTCGTCCTCGATACCTGCGGACCGCCTTCATGTGCCGCAGATTGCCCAAAAAGTTCGTGCAGCCATCACACAGTGTCGGGTGCTGCTCGAAGCGGAGCAGCTCAGACACCGCCATGACGTCCTCGAGGTAGTCAAAGGACAGCCGCAGCATTTCGGTGCAGACGAGCAGTTCCGGCTGGCGATGCATATCGCTTCGCAGACGATGATCTTCTTACCCACGTGCGACGGATCATGGCCAAGGACCGCGGTCCGGCCAATGCAGACGAGTGGACGAAGCCATCGGCGCCGGACATGGCAGTGGCAGTGCTGCACGCGGCCCGAATCTCGGGATACGAATTCCGCGACTCACTGGACTGACACGCCCGGCACCGGATCCGAACGACCGCCGCCCTTGGGCCTTCTCGGGGTACTGTTCGACCCAAACCCTGCGAGTGGTGTATGGCCGGCGACACAATACGTGACCCGAAGACCCGACGCGACGTCATCGTCGCCGCGGTGACGACTGCAGTCATACTGGCGGCCTTGGCCGTGGTTGGCGCCGGGGGATGGCCGGGCGAGGCGTCCGGATGCATCGAAGCGGGTGACTGCTATTGCGAGGCGTTCACCGGTGATCTGGTCGAGCAGCCGGCCAACACGCTCAGCAACCTCGGGTTCGTCGCCGTGGGGCTATGGATATTGACGTTCGTCGGCCGCCCTGCTGCGGGAGGCAACCTCATCGGGGACGATCCGCGTATCACCCGGCTCTATGGATGGATTGCGATCGGTCTCGGAGTCGGCTCCATGGCCTTTCACGCCACGATGACTGAATGGGGCGGCTGGGCCGATCTGGTCTCGATGTATTTGTTCATCACGTTCTTCTTGCTGTACGAAGTCCGAACCTGGCAGGACGCCCCGGCCGACTGGCTGCTCCGGATGTGGGTCTGGGCCAATGTCCTGCTGGCGGGCTTCCAGTGGCTGGTCAACAACGGGATCGGGAAGTTCGTGTTTGCCGCTCTGATCGTGGCGACGCTGATTTTCAACCGCTTGGTCGCGACCGGCCGCGGGATGAGCCGGCCGGTCCGGCGGGACCAACGTCTGTTCTGGACCGGCCTTGGCCTGTACCTGGCCGGCAACGTGGTGTGGACGCTTTCGCGGACCAACGGCCCGCTGTGCGCCCCGGAGTCCTTGCTCCAGGGCCATGCGCTCTGGCATCTCACCAGCGCCGCCGCCGTCGGCGTGTTCTTCCTCTACTTGCGCAGCGAAGAAGCACCGCATGCTTCACTTCTCAGCTGAACCGAGCCTGCCTGGTATTTCCGTTTCGAGTGAGTTTGCCCTCACCCCCCGCTCGCCGACGCGGCGGTGGGGCGACGCTCACCCATCCTTGACGCGCCAGCCGCCCCCACTCGCCACGGCAGAGTGTGCCAGCAGCTGGCCGGCCGCATGGACCTGGCCGCCCGGGCCGTGCCATCGATCCGCCGGCGCTCCGTCGCCCGACGCCTCGACCTCGATCTCGAGCGGCGTGCGCCCGGGCACTCGCAGGACGGCGTGGCGGAAGAATGGTCGGACCAGCTGCCACGACCCGTTGCCGGGGCAGCTGGGGAAGAGCCCGAGGGCCATGCACAACCACCAGGCGCTCATCTCACCGTTGTCCTCGTCACCAGGTAGTCCGTCTGGTCGGAGTGCGTACAGCTCATCCAGCACCCGGTGAGTCAAGCGTGTCATCGTGGCCGGATCGCCACAGTGTCCCCAGTAGGGCAGCGTGAAGTGGCTCGGCTGGTTGGAATGGGCGTACTGGCCGAAAGCCACCGAGGCCATCTCCCGCATTTCATGAATGGGCTCCGGATGCGTTCCGAGCTCGTACCGGGCCGGGGCTGCGAACAGCCGTTGCAGGAATGCTGCGGCCGCCTCAGGACCGCCACGCGCCGCGACCACGTCCTCGGGCTGATGCGGCACGTGCCAGGCAAACTGCCAGGCGGACCCCTCGACATACGGCCCGCCCCATTCGAACGGATCGAACGGTTCCAGCCAGCTCCCATCGCGCCGGCGTCCCCGAAAGAAGCCGGTGTCGGGATCGAGTACGTGCCGCCACCAACCGGCGCGGCGGCGGCACTCCTCTGCGAGCGTTGCTTCACCGGCCGCATCGGCTAACACCGCCAGACACCAATCCCCGTACGCGTAGTCCAGTGTCCGGGCCACCGACTTGTCGATCCGCTCGACCGGCACGTAACCCAACTCCAGGTAGGCCTCCAATCCTTCTCGGCCGAAGGGTGAGCCGTCGGCAACGGGCTCTGACGCGTGGCGGTGAAGATGCTCGAACACCTCGGCCGGGTCGAACCCGCCGATGTTGCGGCTCAGCGCGTCGGCAAACACCGCATCGCTGTAGCTGCCGGTCATGCACGCTCGGTGTCCGGGACTGGCCCAACTCGCCAGCCATCCAGTGGCGCGAGCACCTTCTACCCACCCCTCCAGAATCGTGGGCAGCTCATCCGGACACAGCAGGCTGTACCAGGGGTACACGGTGCGGGCGGTGTCCCAGAAGCCGTTGTCGGTGACCCGCACCCCATCCCGCACCCGGCCGGTGTCTGGGCAGCGGTAGCGAGGGGTCCCGGCGGGCCCCGGCTCGTCGAGACGGCGCGGATAGAGCAGGGTGCGATATGTCATCGTGGCCGCCAGACGCCGCTCTGTCTCCGACGCAGCCGGCAGCTCCAGCCGGCCCAGTAAACGGTCCCATTCCTCCGCTGCGGACCTAGCCACGTCTTCGGCAGAACGGCCGGCCACTTCGCGTTCCAGCAGATCCCAGGCCGCCGCCTCTCCCACGAAAGATCCCGCCGCCCACACCCGGACTGTTCCCGGGCCCTCCGGCCACTCCACCCACGCACCCAGTGCATTTCCGTGGCCCTCGGTCTTGTGTGCCTCCTCGCCCGCGTCACCGAAAATGCCGGCGCCGAGCGGCGGCGGATCGGCGCGCACTGCCAGGTGAAGGGCGAACTCGGGATGCATATCTCCCCCACCTCCCCGCGTACGCAAATGCACCTCGCCTCGCTCGAGATCCGCCCGCACATAGGTATCGAACTGGTTTAGATGGTCCCCGGCGCGTGCCGTGTCGATGATCAGCCGCCGGGCGGGGCCTGCCGGACCGTGCACCTCCATAGCAATGCCGTGCATCGTGGGTGCCGCCGTCCACTCGAGTCCGGGCAG
Organism: Acidimicrobiia bacterium; assembly: GCA_041581135.1. Taxonomy (GTDB): domain Bacteria; phylum Actinomycetota; class Acidimicrobiia; order Spongiisociales; family UBA5794; genus JBFGCM01. The sequence continues at coordinate 5,237 of JBFGCM010000059.1, read as the reverse complement.
CCGGCAGCCGAACCGGTGGGGCTGCACCAGCAGCCGTTCGCTTGACAGATTCACAGCGCGGGACCGGCGGGCAACCCGACGCGGGCCGGCCTGCGGCAGGAAGGTGACCGCGCACCAGTCACCCATCCACGGGCTGGGGGAATGGGTGAGGCGCAACCCTGTGAAGTTGCGAGCCCGGTACTGGAAGAACCAGCCATCGGGTTCGGCATTGGATGGGCTGTAGTGGTGGGTTCCCCACGGGAGCGCCATGATCGGGAGAACGTTCCCGTTGCTGAATTCCCGCTCCGAATCGGTTCCGACGAAGGGATCCACCAGCTCTACGGGCCTCACGTCAGATTCCCCCGCGCCGGCAGGCCGCGCCGGTCACGCCACGAACACGCCGGCGTGCGACTGCCGCAATGTCTGCTTCTGGACCTTGCCCATTGCATTACGCGGAAGCTGGTCCACGAAGATATAGGCCTTTGGCCGTTTGAACGGAGCGAGCCGCCGGCAACCGTCGCGCAACATGGCCTCATCCGCCGTGCCCACGATGAAGGCAACCACTGCCTCGCCGAAATCGGGATGCGGTACCCCGACCACGGCCGATTCCGCGACCCCGGCCACCTCATCAAGTACCAGTTCGACCTCCTTGGGATACACGTTGAGGCCACCAGAGATGATCAGGTCCGACGAGCGACCGGCCAAGGTCAGCCGCCCGTCCCCGGCCAGAAATCCGATGTCCCCGGTGCGATAGAAACCATCGGCACGAAACTCCCCGGCCGTCTTGTCCGGCATCCTCCAGTACCCGGCGAACACGTTGGGGCCCCGCACCTCAACGCCGCCGGGCGCACCGGGTGGCAGCTCCCGGCCATCGTCGTCCACCACACGCAACTCCACGTCGGGAAGCGGGTAGCCGACCGTGCCTGCGATACGTTCCCCGTCGTACGGGTTAGAGGTGATCATTCCGGTTTCCGTCATCCCGTAGCGTTCGAGGATTTCGTGTCCGGTCCGAGCGGCGAAGGCGCGATGTGCCGCGACCGGCAGCGGGGATGATCCAGAGGTGAACAAGCGCATCCCTGAGGTGTGGCCAGATCCGAAATTGTCGTCGGCCAGCAGCCGCCCGTAGTAGGTCGGCACCCCCATCATGACGGTCGATTCAGGCAGCAACTGTTTCACCGCGTCGACCGCGAAGCGGGACGGGAACCAGACCCGGGAAGCCCCGAGCATGGCGCAGTGCAACGCAACGAACAGGCCGTGGGTGTGGAAGATCGGGAGTACGTGCAGCAGAACATCGTCGTTCTCCCAACCCCAGATGCGGTGCAGGGAGACTGCGTTGGACACCAGATTGTCCGATGTGAGCATCGCTCCTTTCGACCTGCCCGTCGTGCCGGACGTGAACAACATGGCGACCACGGCGTCGCCGGACCCGGGAGCGGGCGCGCCGACTTCTCCCACCGATCGGGCGGCCTGCCCGAGCGTCCCACCGTCGTTCGCAGACAGCGTGAGCACAGGCACCGCATCCGGTACTGCCGCGCGCACCGACTCATTTGCCGCGACGAACACTGCGGGGGCGGCATCCGCCACGAAATGCTTGACCTCCTCATGTGTGTAGGCGATGTTGAGCGGCACGTACACTGCTCCGGTGCGCAGCACGGCCAGGTAGAGCGCTACCGCATGCGGCGACTTGTCGACTTGCACCATCACCCGTTCGCTGCGATCGGCCCCATGGGCGCGCAGCACCTCCCCCATTTGTCCGGCCAACCGGTCGATATCGCCGTAGGTCCAGGCGCGGCCTCCCGGCACCTCCAGGAAGGCCCGGTCGGGATCCGCCTCCCACCCGGACCGCAAGGTGTCATGGAGCGAGGTCATCTTCGGGTCCTTGCACCAGCGCGAGTACTTCCTCGCCCGCTGCGATCGAACCGTCGGCGGCGTGGCGTTCGAGATTCGCCGTCGACTGATCCGGGTCATAGACGTAGTTGACCAGTATGCCCGCGGACTCCGCCAGGCCCTTGGGCGACGGGTCGCCCATCCAGTTCAAGCGATGCAGACGTGCCCCATTTCTGATGTGGAACCTGGCAACGGGGTCGAGCGGCTGGGGCGGCGCCGTGCCGGGTCGCTTTTGCAGATAGAGGTACCGCGCGGCCGACTGTAGGAGACCCGGCCGCAATGCCTCACGGGTTTGGGGAAAGTCCACCCACGCAGTGTCGTCCAGCGCGGCGAGACGGCGCCGGCTGTCGGAGGGCATCCACTCCAACTCGCCGGCGGCATCCTGGCGACGGAGCCAGGACAACAGTCCGGGCAAGGGTGAAAGTGTGGCGAATGTTCGAAGCGAGGGCATCGTCGCCTGGAGTTCCGCCATCACTTGTTTGATGAGGAAGTTCCCGAATGTTATGCCCCGAAGCCCGGGCTGGGTGTTGGTGATCGAATAGAACATGGCACTCGTCGGTTCCGCGTCCCCAACGGCAACCGGCTGGTGTAGCACTTCTTCGATGGATGAAAGGAGCCGGTCGGCCAGCGCAACCTCCACGAAGATGAGCGGCTCGTCAGGCAGGGCTGGATGCATATACGCGTAAAGGCGCCGGTCCTCCTGCAACCGCCGGTGGAGATCGGACCAGCCGCGGATGGCGTGTACCGCTTCGTACTCGATCAGCTTCTCGAGGATGAACGCCGGTGTCGACCAGTCGAGCCGCACGAGCGTCAAGAACCCCCGGTTGAACCAGGTTCTGAGCACATGCAAGAAATCCTGGTCCAGCACTCTCAGCTCTGGATCCCCGTCGAGGACGGCCAGGAGGTGCGACCGCATCGCGATGACTGCTTGTGTTCCATCCGGAGCCGTGTTGAGCAGCCGTAGGAAATCGCGCCGAATCGGTTCGGCCGCGGCAGATAGTGCTGCCACCGCCCCGTGGTCTTGACTTCGATGGTAACGCCGGGTGGCGGCATCGAGCGCCTCGTGATCGACCGACATCTCATCAAGCAGAAACCGAAAGAAGTCGGTCCGGGCATCGCTGGCCAGATCTTCGTACGCCTCAATGACCTCGGCTGCCCGCGCCCGCACGGTGGCCTCCCCGCGATGGATGAGCAACGCAGCGCTGGCGTGACGCAGTCGGTCGAGTGGGTCCACAGCCGCCGAAGGTAGCGGGTGTGCCGGGTCACTGCGCAGATTGTTCACGGTGTGGTCCCAGCCTCCGTCACGGCCATCGTCGCCGCGGCCTCCAATGGTGATGCCTGTGGGGGTGGCTGTCACCACGTGTCGCTGGTCTTTTGCGGTCCTTGCGGTCGTGGTCACCATCGTCGTCATCAAGCGGGCCGGGTGGGCAGCGCCCTTCACCCGCCGGGTCGACGCCTCCCGTGCCCCAACCTCCCTCCCGCCAGGCAAGGAATCCGAATCCCGCGGTCTCGCGCATTTCCTCCCCGCAGAGCACGAAAACCCGGGCCGAAAGCAGGGTCGAGCTGGTGCCCGATCGGCGATAATGCCGTCGTGCACCGCCAAGCTCGCCGTGAAGGCCCGGAGGTGCCGCCGTGCCCCTACGCTGGATCCGTCTAAGAGTTTGGAGCGTCATCGAATGAAGTTGGCCATTCTCTCCCGGGCGCCCCGCAGCTACAGCACGCGACGGCTCAAGGCGGCGGCGCTCGACCGCGGGCATCAGTGCAAGGTCCTGGACACATTGCGGTTTGAAATCGACCTATCCACCGACGAACCCGACCTGCACTACCGGGGACGGCCGCTTTCGGACTACGACGCGGTCCTTCCCCGGATCGGTGCTTCGATCACATTCTTCGGGATGGCGGTCGTTCGCCAGTTCGAGCAGATGGATGTGTACACCCCCAACACCTCGAACAGCATCGCCAATGCCCGAGACAAGCTGCGCGCGCTCCAGATTCTGTCGCGTCACGGAATCGGCCTACCGGCGACGACGTTTGTTCGCGACCGCCAGGACGTTCTGCCCGCCATCGAGCGCGTCGGCGGAGCGCCGGTGGTGATCAAACTGCTCGAAGGCACCCAAGGCATCGGTGTGATCCTGGCCGACAACAAGAAGATCGCAGAGGCAATCATCGAGACCCTCCAAAGCACCCGCCAGAACGTGCTCATCCAGCGTTTCGTTGCGGAAAGCCGGGGCACCGACGTCCGTGCGTTCGTCGTCGGCGACCAGGTCGTCGGCGCGATGCGCCGCACGGCCAGCGGTGACGAGTTCAGATCGAACGTGCACCGGGGCGGCACCACCGCGGCGGTCCAGCTCGATGAACGGTTTACCACGACGGCGATCCGATCAGCCCAGATCATGGGCCTCCGGGTCGCCGGTGTCGACATGCTCGAAGGGGAGGACGGGCCCTTGGTGATGGAGGTCAACTCCTCGCCGGGCCTGGAAGGCATCGAAGGCGCGACAGGGCTGGACATCGCCGGCGCGGTGGTCGACTACATCGAGCGCCAGGTGGCGTTCCCGGAGCTGGATGTTCGCCAGCGGCTGAGCGTCAGCACCGGCTACGGCGTAGCGGAGCTGGCAGTCCACGAGGGCGCGGACGTCCTCGGAAACACGATCGGATCGTTGCGCGACCGGGATGTCGCAGTGCTGTCTCTCCACCGTGGCACGTCGGTTATACCCAACCCACGAGACAGCCGGGTTCTCGAGGTCGAGGACCGGTTACTGTGCTTCGGCAAGCTCGAGGCCATGCGCGATCTCGTGCCCGCCCGCCGGCGCCGGCGCCGCCCGGAGGTCCAGCCGCTCCCGGAAGAACCGCTGGGCAGCACCGAGGCCGCGACCGGATGAGCCGGAGCACAGGCGCCGTCACAACTGTCGCGCCCACGGATCGGGGCGCCCCAGCCCGGGACCAGCAGCCGGCGCCCCGACCGCCGATATGATCGCCATCTCGGGCCTCGTTCTCGTCGTCCTGGTGGCGTTGCTGGTCGAGCGCGTCGCCCACGTGGCCCTGATCGCGACCGGTTTGCCATTTGAGGCAGCCCGATTCCAGGCAAGATCCGCTCTCACAGGCGTCGGGTTCACCACAACCGAATCAAAGAAGAGCGCGAGGATTGACCGATCAGTAGATGGATCCCTCGCTGCCGGCCTCTCCTTTTCGGACGAGTTCCAGGTCATCGGCGAGTTTGGCGCGGAGCGCAGCGAGGTCAGCCGTGATCGTGAGCATCCGGAACCCCCGCTCGATCCGATCCTGCGCGAGAGCGGTCGTGGTGTGCATGCCGGGCACAATGCCGTGGCGGTTGCACGCGGCAACGATTGCATCCAGCGCTTCCTGCAGCGCCG
>JBFGCM010000058.1:0-24240 GCA_041581135.1 Acidimicrobiia bacterium | reverse complement strand
TCGTTCACCTACAACGCAACGCTGAACCACGATCCGGACACCGACAGCGACGGCACCTCGATCGTGGTGCCACGCGATCCGCCGCCCGGTGACGTCGACGGCGACGTCCACGTGGGCGATCTCGACGGCAGTGCCATCGCCCGGGGCAGCCGCTATCGGGTGACGGTGACCGCCACGGTGCACGACGACCTCGAGGCGCCCGTGGCCGGCGCCACGGTCAGCGGTTCGTGGAGCACCGGCGGCACCGGTTCCTGTGTGACCGACAACGCCGGCGAATGCGACCTCAATCGAGGGATCCAGAACTCGAACCCGTCCACCACATTCACCGTCACCGACGTCGCCCACCCGACATCGGCCTACAACGCCGCAGCCAACCACGACCCCGACGGCGACAGCGACGGCACGACCATCACCATCGACGCACCGGCAGGAACCACACTGGGTCTGCTCTGAGGCGACCCATCTCACTCGGGAGCGAACGTGGACTGCCCCACCTCGATCAGGTGGCCATCCGGATCCCGCACGTAGGCGCGAATCTCGCGGTCCCAGACCTTGGGCTCGGTGAGGAACTCAGCACCCTTCTGTGACCACTCCTCGTACACCGCCGCCATATCGGCAACACGGAGGTTGAGAAATGCGCTCACACGATTGGGATCGGCCGGCGGCGACAGCACTACGTCGGGTTTGTCGGCGGTGGGACCACCGCCCACGTTGATGATCACCCAGCTGTTGGCGAGCTGCACGATGGTTGGTTCGCCGCGCATCACCACCTCGCCGCCGAGCACCTCCGAGTAGAACCTGGCCGAGGCTGCGACATCGTCCGACACGATGAAGTGAGTGACTGCGATGCCGGTCGCAGGCAGGGGAAGCTCGCCCATGACGACTCCTTTCGACGGTCGACAAAGCACAACGGTGGGACCACTGCGCTCATTCCGACAGGACGCCCGCTGCACCGTAGCGCCGGCAGGCCTTCAGGGTTCCCACATGAAAACGGCACCTCGTTCCGTGCCGGCGGCCAGCGCGATCCCGGCCTCGGTCTGGTAGACGGCGAGGTTGGTGGTGATGCGGCCCTCCACCGATCGTTCCCACTGCACTGTGAGACCGTCGCTTCGTCGCTCGATGCCGATCACCCGATCTCGCTCCTGGCCGAGGACCACCACCTCGGGGCGTCCGTTCCCGTCGAAGTCGCCGGCGATGGTCATGTCGAGGTTTCTCGAGCCGATCGCATGGGAGGTGTAGGTACCCGCCCTGGCCACGCTCACGAGTTCCCCGTCCACGAGGCGGTACAACTCGAGGATGCCTCCGATGTGCGGCGTGAGCATGGTGGCGATCTCGATCTCGCCCGACGGGCCGAGCGGGCCCACCGCAAGCTGATGTCGCCACCGATTTCCCCGCCCGACCGGAGCACCCGACGCAACCAGGGTCCCGTCTTCGCGGTAGACCACGATCCGAGCACCGTCGTCGGCGTCGCTCTGGGTGACGATCACTTCGCGCCTCCCATCGCCGTCCAGGTCGACCCACATCGGACTCATCCCCTCGATGACATCGCTGTCGAGCCGTACGGAAGAGACCAGGGCCATGGAGCGGACATCGACGATCACCCATCCGGATGCCTCGAAGGGGTCACCCAGCACACCGTGGGGGTAGCGGTCGGTGGGCTCGGTGAGCAGCAACACGCGATCGGTGCCGTCAGCGAGGAGCGTGCCATCCGGTAGCGCGCCGATGGCCAGACGCCGATCCCCGACAACCAGGTCTCCGGATCCGGCCTCGATCCATGCCAGGTCGCCGCTCGCCAGCCGCATCGGGGCGGTGAGTGGTGAGGCGTCGGAAGGAGGCGCCACGAGCACGGCTCGGTTGCCGACGGCCACCAGCTGCGGCGGCGCCCCGGCAGGGAGGGTTCCCGCGCCGGCCACAAAACCGAGGACCGGGTGCACGGTGCCGCTCGCCGTGATCGCCGCGACCGACGGCTCGCCGTTCACCGACGTGGTCGCGATCCATGCCAGAGGCTCCTCGGCGACGTCGATGACGCGAGGGGCCAAGCGGCCGCCCGTACCGGTGACGAAGCGACTGCCGTCGGTGACGGCGGGATCCTCGGAGGCCCGAGCGGGCTCGTCGCGAGTGACGGGCGTCGTGCCGGGAAGGACGGTGGTCGGCGGCAGCGTCGATGGATTCTCCGCGGTCACGTCGTCGGCCGACGCCGAACATGCCGTCAGCAGCAGGAGCAACAAAGCCAGCACGTATCGCACGTCGCCACGCTAGGCGCCCATGATCCGCAGATTGGAGAGCGGGCTCCGCTGCTAATCTGCCGTCGGGTCGCTAGCTCAATTTGGCAGAGCATCGGACTCTTAATCCGCAGGTTCCGGGTTCGAGTCCCGGGCGACCCACGCAGCTTTCACCCGGGCCGATCAGGGGCCTCGAGGCATGGACACCTTTCCAACTTCCGACATGCCACTGACGACGATCCTCGTCGTCGACGACATCGAGCGGTCGACGGCGTGGTACCGCGACGTACTCGGGGCGAAGCTGTACCGGGAGTACGGCGGCACCTCGGCGGTGTTCCAATTCAACGAAGCCTGGCTACTGCTGGTCACCGGAGGCGGGCCGACCGCCGACAAGCCGAGTGTCACGTTTGCCCCGCCCGACGACCCGGATCGGGTGAGCGCGTCGTTCACGATCAAGGTGAACGATTGCCACGGCGCCTACGAGTTGCTGCGGGCACGCGGCGCAGAGTTCCTCGCGCCGCCGGTCGACCATGGAGGCGAGATCCGGGCCTTCTTCCGAGACCCCGACGGCCATCTGTTCGAGATCAGCGAGTCGCGCTGAGGCCAGACGCCAGACGCCAGACGCCAGACGCCAGAAGCCAGAAGCCAGAAGCCAGACCAGTTGAGGACCTCGACCAGTTGCTCGGGGAGAATGCGCAGCACAGCCCCCGAAGTGACGAGAATGGCCTCTACGCGGGCGTGGCGGAATTGGCAGACGCGCCAGGCTTAGGACCTGGTGGGCATAGCCCGTGGGGGTTCGAGTCCCTCCGCCCGCACCTACACTTCCGGCCCACGGGCTGTGGCGCAGTCAGGCAGCGCACCTGCTTTGGGAGCAGGGGGTCGCCGGTTCAAATCCGGCCAGCCCGACCACGACGAGTGTGCGTGCACGTTCGACTACGCGGCGAACAAGCACGCTCGACGATCAGCTCCTCGGAACCTCCGTCCACGGCACGTCCTTGTCGACCCGCGGCTCACCGGGTAAGCCCAGCACTCGCTCCCCCAGTATGTTGCGCATGATCTCCGACGTCCCACCCTCGATGGAGTTCGCCCGCGCCCGCAAGAACGCCCGACGCACATCCTTCTCGTACACCGGCGTGTAACCCGTTGGCACCGACATCTCATACGTGTCGTACAGCATGCCGCCGGCCGCCAGCAGGTTCACGCAGAAGTCGTAGATCTCCTTGTTGAGCTCGGCGAAGACCAACTTGCCGATGGAACCCTCCGGGCCCGGCGTGCCCTGCTCGGCGTTCTCCTGAGCTCGGATGTTGGTGAGGCGGGCGACCTCGGCATCCACCCAGAGCTGCATCATGCGGTCCCGCTTGGCCGGGTCGCCTCCGGTCTCGTGCCACACCTCGACGGCTTTGCCGATCGCGCCATGGTTCCGCGGTACGACGTTGGCGCCGATGGCGACCCGTTCGTTCATGAGCGTGGTCAAGGACACCCGCCATCCCTCACCCCGCCCACCCAACCGCATGCTGTCGGGAATGCGGACATCGGTCAGGTACACCTCGTTGAACTCTGCCTCACCGGTGATCTGGCGGAGCGGACGTACCTCCACTCCCGCGGCCTCCATGTCGAGGATGAAGTACGTGAGCCCGGCGTGTTTGGGGAGCTCGGGGTCGGTTCGTGCCACCAACATGCCCCACTTGGACAGGTGGGCCACTGTGGTCCACACCTTCTGTCCGTTGACGATCCACTCCTCGCCGTCCTGCACGGCCCGGGACGACAAGCCGGCCACGTCGGATCCTGCGCCGGGTTCGCTGAAGAGCTGACACCAGACTTCTTCGCCGGTGAACAGCGGACGCAGGTAGCGGCTGCGCTGCTCCTCGGTGCCGTGCGTGAGCACCGTGGGGGCGCCCATGCCGTAGCCGATGATGTTGCGACTCGCCGGGTCCGGTGCACCGGCATCACGAAGCGCGTCATTGACGATCGACTGCAGGGCGCGATCGGCGCCCAAACCCCCGTGCCCCTCCGGGAAGTACACCCATGCCAGGCCCAGATCGAACTGCGCCCCGAGGAACTCGACCGGATCCCCGGACGGATCGTGGTCGCGTAGCAACACTTCGAGCCGATCCCGGACGTGCTCTTCGGTCACGACATCGGTCACCTGCGTCATCGCTTCCTCCGCTCACCGTCGCCTCAGATCGAGAACATAGCGGCCCGGAAAGACTTCAGGCCCCCGGAGGGGGGCCTGAAGTTGCAGTCAGTAGGTAGGACGCCGGGCGCCGCACTCACCCGATGCCGTACCAACTGAAGGTGAAGGGCGAGCCTGTTCGGGTCGCCGATTCGTCTTCGGCCCTGGGAACCGGTCGGGCCGAAGTGTCTGCGAAGTAGAGATCCTCGATCTCGGCGATGATCTGGCGCTCCAGGGCTACCCGCTGTTCGTCGAGCCGCTGTAGAGCCGCCTGCATCCGGGGTGTCGCCGCCATCGTGTCTCTCCTTGTTGACTGCTGCACCTACATAATCGGCAAAGACTGCCAACAAGCAGAGAATGGTTTGTGCCGGTGCTGAGGTGACTAGTCCCTCGACGTCGGCTCCGTACGCAACCGCTCGGCCAGCGCCCGGAGTGCCCGCGCCCGGTGGCTGAGCTCGTTCTTCTCCTCCAGCGGGATCTCGGCGAGCGTCCGACCGTCGACCTCGAACACCGGGTCGTACCCGAATCCGTGGGCACCCCGCGGAGTACGGGTGATATGCCCCTCCAGGACGCCTTCGGCCACCAGGGTGGCGCCGTCGGGCAGCACGAGCGCCACGGCCGTGCGAAACCGCGCGGAGCGCCGGGCCGTGTCGCCCAGCTCGTCGAGGAGCTTGCGCCAGTTGTCCTCGTACGTGGCGTCCGGACCGGCGAACCGCGCCGTGAAAACCCCCGGCGCGCCGCCCAGGGCATCCACCTCCAGCCCGGTGTCGTCCGCCAGGGCCGGTAGACCGCTGTGGGCGGCGACGGCGCGTGCCTTGAGGATCGCGTTGCCCTCCAGCGTGGGCTCCGTCTCCTCGACCTCGGGCCAGGTGAGGCCGCGCACCACCTCGATACCCAACCCCAAGGAGTGCAGCACGTGCTCCACCTCCTCCACCTTGTCGGGGTTGGCCGAGGCGACCACCAGCCGATCCGGCACCGTCACCTCTGCCGGGCCTCCGCCTGCAACTTGACGAGTTCACCGATGCCCGCCGACGCCAGGTCGAGCATGCGATCGAGTTGCGTGCGGGTGAACGGCTGGCCCTCGGCGGTGCCTTGGACCTCCACGAGGGTGCCGCTGCCGGTCATCACGATGTTGCAGTCGACCTCGGCTCCCACGTCTTCTTCGTAGGACAGATCGAGCGCCACCGTGTCACCGACGATCCCGACGCTCACCGCAGCCACGTGGTCCCGGATCGGCGACGCCGCCAACAGCCCTTCACCGACGCGTACGTCGAATGCATCGGCGAGCGCCACCCACGCCCCGGTGATCGCTGCCGTACGGGTGCCGCCGTCGGCCTGGAGGACATCACAATCGACTCGCACGGTCAGCTCTCCCATCGCCTGCATGTCCACCACCGCCCGCAACGACCGACCGATGAGGCGCTGGATCTCCTTGGTGCGCCCACCGCTGATGGAATGGCGGGCGATGCGAGACGAGCCCGAGCCGGGCAGCATGGCGTATTCCGCCGTCACCCAGCCGGTGCCGCTGTCGCGCATCCAACGCGGGACATCATCGTCGAACGACGCCGTGCACAACACCCGGGTCCTACCCATCTCGATGAGCACCGACCCGGGAGTCATCTCGGTGTAGCCACGCGTGATCCCGACGGCGCGAAGCTCGTCGAGCGCCCTGTCTGTTCTCATCGGATCAGCACCTCATTCGATGGTCCACTCCGCCCCGGGCACCGCCAGGCTCACCCGGCCCGGATACGCTTCCCGGGCCGCCTGGATGCTCGGCTCGGGCGTCAGGCTAGGCGGTATGTGCGTCACGATGAGGTGCCCGACCTCCGCCTGGGCCGCCAGCCGACCCGCCTCTTCGGCCGTGAGATGAAAGGGGTAGGTGTCGTGATCGCGCTCGCCGATCATGGCGGCCTCGCACAGCAGCGCGTCGGCACCGCCCGCGAGGGCGGCTACCTCATCGGAAGGGCCGGTGTCGGCCGTGTAGACGAGGGAGACCCCTCCCGAGGCGACCCGGGTGGCGATGGTGGGTACCGGGTGGTTGGTGGTGGCGAACGCCAGTGCCACCTCACCCACCAGTGCTTCGTCGCCGCCCGAGACGGCACGGAAGTCCATGAGCCATTGGAACGGGTGATCGGCGTCCTCGGCCCTGGCGAATCGGATGAAGTGCTCGGCGGCGCCGGCGGGGACGAACACCGGGAGCGGCGTCGGGACCGCGACGCTGCGAGCCCGGGCCATGTAGAACGAGAAGAGGTCACTGCAGTGGTCGGCATGCACATGGCTGATCACCACGGCATCCACCGCCTCGGCGCCGACTTCCCCGAGCAGCTTGACCAGGGCACCGGAGCCGAGATCGAGCACGACCGTGGTCGTCCGCGAGCGCACCAGGTATCCGGACGCGGCGTTGGATCCGGACGGATAGCTGCCCGAGGACCCGAGCACGGTGAGGATCAACACGCCGCCCCTCAGAAGTAGAGCTGTCCGCCGAGCCGGTCGACGATCGACTCGACGTCACCGGTCCACAGGCCGGTCGAGAGGTACTTCCATCCGCTGTCGGGCAGCAGCACGACAATCCGACCCCGGGACATCTTGGAGGCCCAGCGCGCCGCAGCGTGCACGGCGGCCCCCGACGAGGGTCCCACGAACAGTCCCTCCTCGGCCATGAGCCTCCGCGTCATGATCACCGAGTCGCCGGTACGGACCAGGATCTTGCCGTCGATGGCATCGGGGTCGAACACCGGCGGCGTGTAGCCCTCCTCCAAGGAGCGCAGACCGAACACGGCTTCACCGATCGGTGGCTCGGCGGCGACGATCGCCACCCCGGGATTGGCCTCCCGCAGCGCCGCCCCCACACCCATCAGTGTGCCCCCGGTGCCGAGGCCGGCCACGAACGCATCCACGGACTCGAGCTCCTTGAGGATTTCGGGCCCGGTGCCCTCATAGTGCGCCGCCGGATTGGCCGGGTTGCCGTACTGGAACAGCATCACGTGGTCACCCCCGGCGAGCGTCTCGGCGTGGGCGATGGCGCCGTTGGATCCGTACTCGGCTGGGGTCTCGATGAGCTCGGCACCAAAGGCGCGCAGGACGTTCTTGCGTTCGCCGGGGACGTTGGCCGGGATGACCACGGTCATCCGGTACCCGCGCATCTTGGCGAGCCGCGCCAGCGCAATGCCCGTGTTGCCCGAGGAGGGTTCCAGCAGGTGCGCCCCGGGCCCGACCCGGCCCTCTGCCTCGGCGGCACTCAGCATGGCGAGGGCGATGCGATCCTTCACCGACCCGGTCGGGTTGTACCACTCCAGCTTGGCGAAGATCTCGACGTCCGGTGTGGGCGAGATGTGCCGTAGCCGCACCAATGGGGTGTTGCCCACCTCGAGGCCATTCATCAGCCGCCCGCCACCGCCGGAATGATGCTGATCTCGGTCCCGGCCGGCACCGGCGTGTCGAGTCCGTCGAGATAGCGGACGTCCTCGTCGCCGACGAAGACGTTCACGAAGCGATGCAGTTCGCCGTCCTTGTCGAGGATTCGCTCGGCCAAGCCGGCATGGCGGCCGCCGATGTCGGCCACGATGGCGCGCACCGTCGCTCCCGTGGCGGGGATGACCTTCTCGCCGCCGACCAACGGTCGCATCACGGTGGGGATACGCACCTGCACGCTCTGATCGTTCATCGGGTCCTCGCCGGCCTGCGCCGCCCGTCCACCACGGTGAGCGGCTCTTCGATGATCTTCCCATCCCGGATCCAATAGGCGCGAATCTCAGGCGACTCGACGTCGGTGGGCCCGACGATGACGTACAACCAGTCCGGCTCCAGGGCTCCGGCGACGTCGGTCGGTGACGGGTACGGGGCCGAGTGTGTGTGGGAGTGGAACACGCCCGAGAGCTCCCAGCCGTTGGCCTCCGCATGCCGCATGGCGCGGAAGTGCTCGTTGGGGGCGACCGTGTAGCGCGTCGGGGATCGGGTGGCGTTGGTCAGGCAGTACGCCATCCGGAGATCGCTGACGGCGCCGGTCCCATCGACGCCGGAGGCGAGGAGGCCGCAACCCTCTTCGGGATACGCAAACCTGGCGTGCGCCACGATGGCTTCACAGATCTGTCGGGGTATCTCCATGACCGGACGATACCGGCCGAGGGGAGCATCGCAGACGGCGATAGGCTCGGGGCCGATGGCGGCATCGGTGATCATCGTCGGCGGAGGCTTCGCCGGTGCCGAGGTGGCTCGCCGCCTCGGCACCCGCTGTGAAGTGACGCTGATCTCAGCAGACAACTTCCTGCTGTTCACGCCGATGCTCGCCGAGGTGGCAGGCGCCGACGTGGAACCTCGCCACATCTTGGCCCCGCTCCGCCAGCTGTGTCCCCATGCCCGCGTCGTGGTCGGCGAGGTGACCTCGGTGAGCGGCACCACGGTGGAAGTGGTACCCGAGGTGGGTGGCGCTACACGCACGTACACGGCGGATGCGTTGGTGTTGGCGGCCGGCTCGGTTCCGGCCACCTTTGGTGTGGCCGGCGTCGAGGACCACGCCCTCGGCTTCAAAGACATCGAAGACGCACTCCAGATCCGCCGCCGCATCTTGGCGTTCCTGGAGGAGGCCGCCGAGTCCGGCGACCCATTGCTCACCTCCGTCGCCGTGGTCGGCGCCGGTTACTCGGGTGCCGAGGTGGCGGCGGCGCTGGCGGACTTCATGTATCACGCTCAGGGCAAGTACTACCGATCGGCGCCGGTGCCGCAGATCTCGCTCGTGGATCTGGCCGACCGTGTCGCGCCAACCCTTCCCCATTCGCTGTCGGACGCGGCCGCCGCCGCGCTCGTCGAGCGTGGGGTGCGCCTCGTACTCGGCCAGAAGGTGGAGCGGGTCACCGGCGGTGGTGTGGTACTGGAGAACGGGGAACGGGTGAGCGCCGGCACGGTGATCTGGGCAGCCGGAGTGCAGGCCCATCCCATCGCCGGGGCGGTGACGTCCGAAACGGACCGCTCGGGCCGCCTCATGGTGGACGGCAACATGCGGGTGGCCGGCAACGTGTTCGCCCTCGGCGACATCGCCGCCGTGCCGGACGGCAATGGCGGTATCTGCCCGCCCACCGCACAGCACGCCATTCGGCAGGGCACGCACCTCGGCAAGACGCTGCCCCGGCTCATCGCCGGCGTCCGGGCTCCGACGTTCCGCTACAAGACGCTGGGGCAGCTCGTGTCGCTCGGGCATCGCAACGCCGTTGGAGTGGTCATGGGCGTGAAGCTCTCGGGGCTGGCGGCGTGGTTCATGTGGCGCACCTACTACTGGTGGCGGCTCCCGACGATGCTGCGGAAGGCCCGTGTGGCCATCGACTGGGCACTCGACCTGGTGTTCCCACCGGACATCTCCGGCTTGCCGAGCGCCGAGATCGGGCCTCTACCGCGGCCCTAGCCGCCGTTTGGGGCGAACACGCGGATCTCGATGGCACCGGTGTTGCCGCCGGTGGAGTCCACCACGTCGAAGCGCAGCACCTGTCCGGTGAAGGAGACCTCGGTGAACATGGGATCGGCCGGGTTCCCGGCCGGGAACGGACCGTAGGTGTCGCCGTCGTCGACGGTGACGGTGTAGCTCGTGGTGGTGGCGGTACCGTCGGCCATGGTTCGGGTGAGGAACTCGAGCCCGGCGACATCCGCCGGCGTCCCCAGGTCGATGGTGAGGTACGACTCGTCACCATCGCCGGCCGACGACCACTCGGTGGCCAGGTCCCCGTCGATGGCGTTGGCGGCACCCCACGAGGCGGAGAACTCACTGCTCACATCCGCCACTGTCGCACCCAGCGCCAGATTCTCCCCGTGGTCGACCATCGCCCCGTCCGTGTCGCCCGACCGTTCCGGCAAGGTGAACGTCATCAGGTCGCTCTGATAGAGCACACCGTCGGGGGTGGACCCCTGCACCCGGTAGAAGTACGTCACGCCGGGCTCCGCTCCCGGAAGGAACACGTCGTGCTGCACGATGCCGGTGCCGTTCATGTCGAGGGAGTTGTTGAACTTGCCGAGCGCCTCGGTCTCGCCCCAGACGATGGCGCAGATCATGGGCTCGGTCGTGGTGACGCGGAAGATGCCACGGTCGGGAAATGTGGGGTCGTTCTCGAAGACGAGGTCGCTGGCCTGCACCTCCTCAAAGGGCCGGACTGCCATCTCGTCGGCGCCGCACCCAGCGGCGAGCATCGCCACGGCGGCGACCGCCGCAACCACCCGCTTAAGGTTCATGGGATCACCTCCAGACGCCACGCTAGGGGGATGCTGGTGGTAGGAGGAACCAGTCCCATCCGTCACCGGGACGAGGCTCAGCGGTGTCTCACGGGTAGTCGCGTCGGCGGCGCTCCGCTCCCACCAGCGTTGGCGGGTCAGAAGTTGGACGTGCCTTCGTTGTTGGTCCAGGTGTTGTCGAGCACGCCTTCGTCCCACAGGTCGTACGGACCGCTCGGGTCGATTCCAGACAGCGCATTGCCTGTGGCATCGTTGTTGCGGATGACGTTGTCATGGGCGATGTCGAACAACGCGATACCGGCCCTGGTGTTCCCGTGGATGAGGTTGGACTCGATCTTGTTCTCGAAGAGATCGCCGGCGTTACCCAACTGGATGCCCCAGTTGTTGTCGTTCACGGTGTTCCCGCGCACCACGTTGTTGCTGTTGTCGCCGAAACCGATCTGGATACCGCAGCCTCGCGGCGCGTCATCACCGATGAACATGACGCCGTTCTCGTTGGTGGTGTTGCCAACGAGAACGTTGCTGTGGCTGTTCTCCCGAACGAAGATCCCGTCGTGCCCATTGGCATTGGCGGTGTTCCGCTGCAGCCGGTTGAAGCTCGAGCCAATGAGCACGATCCCATCCGCTTGAGTCGTATCAACGGCGCAACAAGGACCCTTGTCGAGGTTGTCCGTTGTGATCGTCCGCACCACTCGAGACGATTCCACGTGCTCGAGAACGATCCCACGCTCGAATCCTCGGACCGTCATACCGTTGAGGTTGACGCCGGTCACGGGCGCTTCGGGAGCGCCCACGACGTGCAGCCCGATGCCGGCGCCGGCCACTGGGGCCTCACCTGGGTCCACGCCGAGCGGCGGTTGATCGACGACGTTGGCTCCGTCGATCACCACTCCATTGGCTCGAATCCGGAGATCCGACGTGGTGACGACCACGCGCTCCTCGTAGGTACCTGACAAGACTCGGACCACATCGCCGGGTGCAGCTGCGTCCACCGCCGCCTGGATCGAGTCGTACGCACAGCCCTCCGCGCACACGACGAGCGTCGCCGCGTGGGCGGGCACGACCGGCACGAAGGCGGCCACCAACACCACGATGAGAACCAGGACGCGACGTCGTACCATGCGTGTTCCTCCAGGTTCTGCCACGGACACGAACCTAGCTGGTGGCGGGCCCACCCCCAAGCTTCTCAGGGATCCCGCTCGGCTGGAGGCACGAGGACACGGCTCAGCCGCGGGCGCGCGGGCCGGGCCACTCGGGGCCAAAGCGCTGGAACTCGATGTGGTGGCCATCGGGATCCTCGGCGAAGAAGTGGTAGATGCCGAACTGCTCGTTGCGCCGCGGCGACCCGTCGGTGGCCACGCCGGCCGCGGCGACGGTGGCGAACCAGCCGTCGACATCGTCCGATACGATCGTCACGATCGTGCCCCGTGGCTCAGGGTCACGATGGCTACACACCCCCACGTAGCCGGTCTCGGTGATTCGATAGATGCGGCACGCTCCCTGGTCCAGCACGAGATCGAGCCCGAGCACGCCGTGATAGAAGCGGTGGCTGGCCTCGAGATCGGCCACGTAGAGGAACGTGACGAATTCGTCGATACGTGGCTGGGCGTCGTCGCCGATCACGGCAACGGGTCACGCAGTAGTGGTTGGGTCATGCAGCGGCTTCCACCGCGTCCCCGGCAGAGCTCGGCGGCGTCCAGCTCGATCACGTCGATTCCGGCGTCTCGAAGCCGTCGATTGGTCTCCTGGTTCCTGGCGTAGGCGACCACGACTCCCGGTTCGAGTGCCACGGTGTTGTTGCCGTCGTCCCACTGCTCCCGCAGCCGGCCCACGGCGTCGCCCCCCGTCGGAATGAACGACAAGGGACGGTCGAGGGCTGCATGCAAGGCGGCCTCCAGGCTGTCCGCCCGCTCGACCTGCATACGGCTGCCGTTGCCCGGCGTCAGCACATGGACCTCCGCTTGCTCCACCACCCCCGGGAAGACGTTGAACTTGTCGACGTCGACCATGGTGAAGACCGTGTCGAGATGCATCACGGCCCGGGCGTGCCGGTTGTGCACCACGATCACGCGGGTGACGACGCCGGCGGCGAACAGCCGGCCGGCGAGGGCCTCGACCGCCGCCGCCGCGGTACGCTCCCCGATGCCGACGACCACGGTGTCTAGGGCGAGCACCAGTACGTCCCCGCCTTCGATCGACGCGGGATACCGATCCGCCGGGTCACGCCCGTACCACACCGGGAACGACTCGTCGACGAACCGCGGGTGATACTTGTAGACGGCACGCAGGTAGTCGGACTCTCGGGCCCGCGCCGGTGTCGCCAGCACTCCGAACATGAGCCCGTCGTTGATCCAGGCCGAGTTGTCCCGCTTGAAGAGCAGGTTGGGGAGGGGACGCAGCACGTAATGGAAGCGGTCCGACACCAGATCGGCGAACACCGGCTCGATCCCCCACTCCCCCAGCTCCCGCTCCAGGAGGCCTGCGGTGAGGACTTCGACGACGCGTTCGGTCGGCGCCTCGTACAGGGCGTGGCGCAGCCGCTCCGAGACATGGCGACCGCACTGGGCGGGTGAGATCGCGTGGTCGACGACCTCCTTGCGGACGGTGTCGATGTCGAGCACCTCGCCGAACAGGTCGGCGAAGTAGAGCACCTCGACGCCGCGCTCCCGCATCGAAGTCGTGAACGCATCGTGCTCCAGCTGGGCCCGTTCCAGCCACAGCAGGTCGTCGAAGAGCAACGCGTCCTTGTTGTCGGGTGTCAGCCGTGCGATCTCGGGGCCCGGACGGTGCACCAGGACCTGGCGCAGCCTGCCGACCTCGGACGAGACTCTCATGTCGCCAGCCGACCGCTGCCATGGGGAGTACTCATCGGCGCCACGCTACCCGGCCCACCGGCTCCTGCGGCTCCAGAACGCGAAGAACCCGGAGACACTTCAGTGCTCGCGCACTGCCGCGAGAGGACAAGCTCGCGGGTCTCCAGGTTCCGGTGGTCCGAGTTGGAGTCGCCACCTCTCCCTAAACGGGGAGCGGCCGGCTCCACAGAGTCTGGCCGCTCAGCGCTCGGCCACCTCCAGAGTCCTGCATAAACCTTCAGACATGCTTGGACCACCTCCTTTCTCTGGTAGCAGAGAGTTTGGCACAAGGCGGAGGCTTTCGGGAGGGATTTCTCGGCGCAACAGCGCAGACCGATCGGACACCGGAGGTGGGACGCAGGGCGTCCCGAGCGCCGACCAGCACGTGTCGCGAGGACCGGGGCCGTCTAGACCTGAGGTCCGGCCTTCACCACCTCGGGGTCGACGTCGCCGACGTACTCCTCGAAGTTGTCGAAGAACATGCCGGCCAGCTTGTTGGCCTGCACGTCGTACGCCTCGAGATCCGCCCACGTCGACCGCGGGATGAGCAGCTCGTCCGGCACGCCCGGAATCGTGGTGGGGATTCGCAACCCGAAGATCGGATCGGTGTAGTACTCCACCTCTTCGAGGTCGCCTCGGATGGCGGCGTTGAGCATCGCCCTGGTGTAGGGAATCCGAATGCGTGACCCCACGCCGTAGGGGCCGCCGGCCCATCCGGTGTTGATCATCCACACCCACGGGCGGTGCTCTTCGAGCTTCTGGCGCAGCATGGTGGCGTACTCACCGGGGTGCAGCGGTAGGAACGGCGCGCCAAAGCACGGGGAGAACGTGGCGACCGGTTCGTCGACCCCGCGTTCGGTGCCGGCGACCTTGGCGGTGTACCCGCTGATGAAGTAGTACTGCGCCTGCTCCGGGGTGAGCCGAGAGATGGGCGGCAGCACACCGAACGCGTCTGCCGACAGCATGACCACGTTGTTGGGATGACCTCCGACACCTCCGGGCGCCAAGTTCTTGCCGAGGTGTTCGAGCGGGTAGGACACCCGCGTGTTCTGGGTCTTCGAGCCGTCCTCCCATTCGGGACGCCTGGTCTCATGGTTGAGCACGACGTTCTCGAGGATCGACTCGAACATGTTGGACGCCTCGTAGATGAGGGGTTCGTCGTCTCGCGACAGGCGGATGGTCTTGGCGTACGAGCCACCTTCGATGTTGAAGATGCCCTTGTCGCTCCATGCGATCTCGTCGTCGCCGACCATGAGCCGCTCCGGGTCGGTGGACAGGGTTGTCTTGCCGGTGCCGCTCAGCCCGAAGATCACGGTGGCATCGCCCTTCTTGCCGACGGTCGCCGACGAGTGAAGGCTGAGCACGCCTTGCTTCGGCAGGAGGTAGTTCATCACGCTGAAGATCGACTTCTTGATCTCTCCGGCGTATCGAGTCCCGCCGATGAGCACCACCTTCGTGCCGAAGTCGACCACGATGAACGCCTCGCTGCGGGTGCCGTCCCGTTCGGGATCGGCTTCGAAGCCTGGCGCGTGGACCACGGTGAACCCCGGTACGAAGAGCTCGATCTCGTCTGCCAGCTGGAACTTGCGCGGCAAGATGAACATGTTGCGGGCGAACAGCGAATGCCACGGGCTCTCGGTGATCACCCGCACGCCCAGCCGGTAGCGGGTGTCGGCCCCGGCGTACATGTCCTGGACGTAGAGGTCTCGCTCCCCCAGGTAGGCGGTGACACGGCTGTACAACGCCGCGTAGGTGGCCTGGTCCATCGGGCGGTTGATGTCGCCCCACCATATGTCGGCCTCGGAGCCCGGCTCTTGGACCAGGAACTTGTCTTTGGGGCTACGGCCCGTGTACGGGGTGGTGTCCACCACGAGGGCGCCCTTGTGGGCGAGCTCGCCGAGGCCACGGCGCAGGGTGTGCTCGTAGAGCGCAGGCGTCGGCAGATCCCAGTACACCTCCGCCTGGGGGGTGATGCCGTGCGCATCGAGGTGTCGCATCTACCGGCCTTTCGTCTGGTTCCGCTTGGTGCGTCGGCACCACTCTAGGAACGCCGGGAGGCGCCGAATCTCACCCCGGTGCGCACGTGTCGGGATCCGAGGGCAGCTCGCGCACCTTGCTCAACCACGACCAGCTGTTCAGGTCGAGCGCGGCGCGCAAGGCGCCTTGCGCCGTGTCCGGGTCGGTGGTGGGGGCGACCCAACGGAAGTACCACGTGTGGGGAAACACCGGCACCAGGCGAGCGCGAGAGCCATTTGTGATCGGCACGTCGCGTACGCCCGGACCGAAGAGCGGCCGGAGGGGACCGCCGAACCAATCACCGAACACGCCGTAGCGAGCTGGAAACCAGATGTTGGTCCAGCGGGTCGGCGCGAACTGGGCGGCGTGATGGAGGAGCCGGAGCACGAAGTCCCCGCCACCTCCGGCGACCGGCGCGTACTCCAGCGAGTCGAAGGCGAAGCCCTCACGCTCGGGAATCGGCGGGCAGCGCGGCAGCTCCCGGAGGTCTTGGCGCTCCCGAAGATGGGCGGCGTCCTCGGCGAGCAACATCGCGGCGTGCGCCAGCGGACTCCCGAGGCTCACGAAGTCACTGATGAGCCAAGGATTGCCTTTGCTGCGCTGCTCGGCCCAGAGCCGGCGCTGCGCCACGCGGTACTCCTTCAAGGAGCCGGCACCCTGCTCCAGCTCGCCGGCGATGGCCTCGACGTCGGCGAGCGCCTCTTGATGGACGTCGGCGGGCCGCCCATGGCATTGGTTCATCTCCGCCCAGAGGAACGACACTACGTCGTAGCCGATGATGCTCCCGAGGCTGTGGCCGACGACGACGATCCGCTCGTACCGGCCCGACTCGTGCAGCTTGCGGAGGAACCGAACGGCCTCGGCCCGGATGGTGTGGCGCACCGCGATGTTCTGGGGTCGCGGATCGATGTAGCGAGCGACGTCCACGAAGGTCCCTGCCACCCAGCGCAGGACCACACCCCCGAGAAACACCGCCACCGACGCGGCCGCCGCACCGACGCCGAACCCGGTGAGGACCACGGTGGGATCTTCGACGAGCAGCTCGGCACCGAAACTGAACGCAGCGATGCCGAGCGCCACCACCACCAGCCACGCCAGGAGCCACAACAGGCGCAGACTGCCGGCGATGCGCCATGGAAGCCGCAACATGAGCACCCTGATCAGCGGCAGCAGATGCCCCAGGCGGTTTCCCGACATGTGGTGCGCCCAGTAGTACTCGTAGAACTCCGTCTGCGGGTGTTGGCTGTCGGGCGGCGCCAACAGGCGCCGCAGCTCGAACGAATCGGACATGCGGTCGGGCTTGGAGTAGTACGCCGTCTTGGAGCCCGTGGCGGGTATCGCCGCCGCGATGAAATCGCGCAGGAACGACATCGGGCGCTGTTCCCCCATGCCGTGGATGACGACTACTGCCTGTTTCACTCGGCCACGGTACTCAGCCGCTCTGACACAAACGGCGGCGACCCCGGCTAACTTTCGCGCACCACGAAGAGAGAAAGGGGGAATGGTGCCGACCCCTACGCGTACCACTCCCGGCCTCAGGGCCAGCCTGAGTCTGCTGACGTTCCTCGCCGCGTGGATGGTGGCCCTTCCCTCCCCTGCCGTGTTCGCCGTCACGTGCGACGCCGGCGCCAACCTGCAGCAGGCGATCAACAACGCCTCGCCGGGCGACCTCATACCGCTCACGGCCGGCACGTGCATCGGCAGCATCGACGTGGACATCGACCTGACCCTCGATGGGGAGGGCGCCGGTGTCACGTTCATCGACGGCGACGAGGGCTCCACGGTCGATGTCTCGAGTGGCGCCACCCTCACGCTGCTGGACCTGACGGTCACCGGCGGCAACGGCACCGGCGGCGGGATCGACGTGATGAGTGGCTCGACCCTCGTGGGCACCGGCATCGACGTCAACGGCAACATCGGCGGCGTCGGCGGCGGCATCTGGGTGGGGAGCACGTCCACGCTGACCCTCACCGACAGCTCCGTGACCGACAACACATCGCCGACGTTCGGCGCCGGGATCTACAACACGGGTGACGCCACCCTGCTGCGCGTGGACATCACCGGCAACAACGCCGAGCAGGCCGGGGGCGGCTTCTACAACACGAACACCGGCACCGCGACGATCACCGATGGCACCATCTCCACCAACGACGCCAAGGAGATCGCCGGCTCGCTCGGCACCGGAGGAGGCGTCTTCAACGGCGGAGGGAACCTCACCATCAACGACACGACGATGAGCGGCAACCGCGCCAACCAGCAGGCGGGCGGCGCCTACAACGAGGCCGGCGGTTCACTGACACTCGACGGCGTGACCATCTCCGGGAGCGACGGGCACGGGGTGGTGTCGTTCGACGGCACCCTGACGATCACCGGCTCGCTCCTCGAGGGCAACGACAGCAACGCCACGGTCGACACCACCGGCGGCGGTGTCAAGAGCGTCAACTCGACCACGTCGATCACCGACACCGCCATCATGGGCAACGAGGCGGTGACGGGCGGAGGCGTGAGCGCCAGCGGAACGGGATCACTGACGCTGAACCGTTCCCACATCTCGGACAACCAGGGCACCGACGGCGGAGGCCTCTTCACCAGCGTGAGCGCCACCATCATGAGTACCGCCGTTGTCGAGAACGGCGCATCGTCCCGAGGCGGCGGCGTCTACGCGTCGTCGAGCCTGACGCTCGACCGGTCGACGGTCGCGGACAACAGCGCCCTCTCCACCGGCGGCGTGTACTCGTCCGGCTTGCTCACCATCATCAACTCGACGGTGTCCCAGAACACGGCCACCAAGGACGCCGGCGGCGTGTTCAATGACAGCGGCTCCGGCACCGTCACCCACGCGACCATCACGGAGAACACTGCCGCCCGTGGCGCCTCCGGCCTCCACACCGACGTCAGCGTCACGTTGGCTGCATCGGTGATCTCGGCCAACACCGGTCTGGCACCCGAGTGCCTCGGATCGATCACCTCATCGGGCACCAACCTGATCGGCACCATCGATTGTGGCTCCGGCAGCGACATCGTCTCCGGCGCGCCGTTGCTGTCGGCCCTGGGCGAGTACGGCGGCCCTACCCCGACCCATGTGCCCGAGACGGGCAGCCCGCTGCTCGATGTCGTCGCCTGCGCGGCGTCGGTGGACCAGCGGGGCCTGGTGCGGCCGTCGGGAGGCAACTGCGACATCGGTTCCGTCGAAGCCACGGTCTTGGCGCCCGACGGTTGGGAAGCAGAGTTGGTGGGCGACTTCAACGGTGACGGATACGACGACATCGCCCAATTCCACCCCACCAACGGCACCTGGATCGTAGAGGTCTCCACCGGTGGCGAGTTTCACAGTGCCCTCTGGGCGGACTTCAGCACCACCAGCGGATGGGAGGCCCGCATGGTGGGCGACTTCAACGGCGACGGCTACGACGACATCGCCCAATTCCACCCCTCCAACGGCACGTGGTGGATCTCCCGGTCGATCGGCGGTTCGTTCATCACCGAGCTCTGGGCCGATTTCGCCACCGCCACCGGTTGGGTCGACCGGCGGGTCGGCGACTTCACCGGCGATGGCATCGACGACATCGCCCAGTACTTCCCCGGCAACGGCACCTGGTGGGTCTCTGCCTCCACCGGCACCGGCTTCACCACCACCAAGTGGGCCACCTTCGGCACCAAGACCGGATGGGAGCACCGTCGAGTCGGCGACCTCACCGGCGACGGCACCGACGACATCGCCCAGTACTTCCCCGGCAACGGCACCTGGTGGGTCTCTGCCTCCACCGGCACCGGCTTCACCACCACCAAGTGGGCCACCTTCGGCACCAAGACCGGATGGGAGGACCATCGGGTCGGCGACTTCACCGGCGACGGCATCGACGACATCGCCCAGTACTTCCCCGGCAACGGCACCTGGTGGGTCTCTGCCTCCACCGGCACCGGCTTCACCACCACGCTGTGGGCCACCTTCGGCACCAAGACCGGATGGGTGTCACGGAGCGTCGGCGACTTCACCGGCGACGGCAAGGACGACATCGCCCAGTACTTCCCGGCCAACGGCACGTGGTGGGTGAGCATCAGCAACGGCTCGGCCTTCACCACGCCGCTGTGGGACGCGTTCGCGGTGACCGGCTCGTGGGGCGCTCAGGTGGCCGGCGACTTCACCGGCGACGGGAAGACCGACATCGCCAACTTTCTCGACATGGGCGCCTGGTGGGTATCGGTGTCGGACGGCTCGGCCTTCAGCACGGTGCCATGGGGAGACCTCGTGTCGCCCCTCGATGTAGAGGACTGACCGCTCTGCGCCTCGGGGGCGTTGCGGCTCAGGTGGAAGGCGGCACGATGGTGACGGGGATGCCCGTGACGTGTGGGAGGCGCGCCGACGTCGAGCCAAGCAAGAGCCCACGCACGCCACCGAGGCCGCGCGCCCCCACGACCAGCAGGTCTGCATCGTGGGCGGCGGCGACGTCGGCCAGGACGTCGGCGGCGTGGCCCTCGGCCACCACCGCCTCGTGATCGACCCCGGCATCGGCGAGCGGCTGCGCCCATTCGGACTCGAGCAGTTCCTGGGCCTGGTCGCGGAGCTTGGCGAAATCGACCGGCGGCTCCACGAGACCCACCAGCGCCAGCGGCTCGAAGGCATGGACCACCACGACCGTTGCCCCCAGATCCCTGGCCAATCCGGCGGCAAACTCGACAGCGTGCCGGGCGCCCTCCGATCCGTCGGTGCCCACCACGATGGTGCTCACGCTCATGAGGCGTCCGTGGGGGTACTGACGCTGCGTTCGGAGCGCAGGGAGGCGACGACGGTGACGACCAGGACCACTCCGATGAACGCCAGAGACAACAGCGAGTCGATGTGGATCCAGCGGGAGATGATCATCTTCACGCCGACGAAGGCGAGGATCACGCCGAGGCCCTCGTTGAGGTAGACGAGACGCTCTTTGGCGCCCGCCAGCAAGAAGTACAAGGCGCGCAAACCGAGGATGGCCATTGCGTTGGAGCTGAACACCACGAACGGGTCACGGCTGATGGCGAGGATCGCCGGCACCGAGTCGACCGCGAACACGACGTCGGCGGCCTCGATGAGGATCAGCACCACGAACAAGGGGGTGGCGAGGAGGCGGGCGTTCTCGCGGGTGAACAGCTTCTGGCCGTGAAACGTGGCGGTCACGGGGATGAAACGCCGGACCAGCCGGAGCACCGGGTTGCGTTCCGGGTGCACGTCGGCCACGTCATGGGTGACGATCCGCCAGGCCGAATACAGCAATAGTCCGCCGAACACGAACAGCAGCCACTCCAGCCGATCGAGCAACGCGACACCGGCGAAGATGAAGATTGCCCGCAACACCAGGGCACCGAAGATGCCCCAGAACAGGACGCGGTGCTGGTAGCGGCCGGGCACCGCGAAATAGCCGAAGATCGCCGCCCACACGAACACGTTGTCAACCGACAGCGACTTCTCGATGAGGTAGCCGGTGATGTATTGGAGGCCGGCCTCGTTGCCGAGGATCAGCCACACGGCCGCGGTGAAGGCCACACCGATGGCGATCCACATGGACGAGGTCCAGGCCGCCTCCTTGAGGGAGATCTCGTGGGCATCGCGGTGCAACACGAACAGGTCCAGGAGCAACAGCGCCACGACGCCGGCCAAGAACGCCAGCCACAACCAGGTGGGCACATCGAAGCTCTGCAACGCATCTGGTCGAGAGTCGGCGGCGGCGAGCAGGTGAGTCATCGGTGGCGTAACGCTAGTGCGTGGTCGGCCCCATCAGTCGGCCGGCGCACGCCGACATAGCGCAGTAGCCAGCCCGTCGACCGCGTGTGGAGAAACCGGAGGCCTAGTGCTCCTCTGCCTCCAGCGCTTTCCCGAATCGGGCCATGCCGAACGCCATGGCGACTCCGATGACCAGAATCACCCCGGCCATCATCCCGGCCGCTGCCAACGGCGGCACGTTGTCCCCGCCCGAGGCGGCCTCGTTGATGCCGAGCACCGCAGCCGCGGTCGGTTCGCCAGTGGCGGCGCTCCCCGCCGCAGGAGCGGGTCGGACGATCACGGTCCCCTCCATGCCGGGGTGCAGGGTGCACAGGTACCGGATCGTTCCCACCTCGGCGAAGGTGTGCACGAATTCGTCTCCAGGCGCCATGATCGACGAGTCGAATGCGCCCTCGGTGTCGGTCACCGTGTGGGGCAGGTCGCCCGTGTTGACCCAGCGGACCGGTGATCCGACGAACACGGTTCGCTCCAGCGGATCGTAGGAAAGGTCGATCACTTCGATCCGGAACTCCACCGCTTCGGCGTCGGCTTCGTCTCCGGCCGCAGCCGGCGCCAGGGAGCCTTGGTCCGCGTCACTCTCGGGCACTCCGCCCAGGCCCTGCTCGAGCAGCGCCGCGTCGGTCGTCGAGATCGACTCCTCGTCCGGCGCTCCCGTCGCCGTCCCGGTGACCGTCAGGGTGCCGGTCATCTCGGGGTGGATCGTGCAGAAGAACTCATAGGTGCCGGGCGTGTTGAATGTCCGTCGGTAGGTCTGGCCCGACATCACGATGCCCGAGTCGAAGGCGCCACTCCGAGACGTGGCGGTATGCGGCAAGGCGCCCCCGTTTGCCCAGGTCACCGTGGAGCCCGCGGTGACGGTCTTCCCGCCCGGGCTGAAGAAGTTGTCCCCCATGGTGAACGTGCCACTCACGGTCGCCCCCCCGCCGGTGCTCGTCCCCGAGGTGCTGCCGGCGATGGTGCCAGAGGTGGCGGCGGAGTCGCCTCCCGCTGGCGCCGCTGTGGCGGGTGGCGACCCACCTGCGGCGCCACCGGAGTCGCCGGCCGCCGCGGTGACCACGATGGTCCCCACCATCTCCGGGTGCAGCGTGCACAGGTAGCCGAACGTCCCTGCCGTGGTGAACGTACGAGAGAACGTGTCACCGGTGAACATGAACCCGGAGTCGAACGAACCGTCGTCTCCCGTGACCGTGTGCGGCAGCGCGCCCGTGTTGGCCCATGTCACCGTGGCACCGGCACCAACCGTGAGCGATGCCGGGGAGAACGCGAGGTCGACGATGTTCACCGCCCCCGGAGCCGGCGGGGTCGACGGGGGTGCGTCGCCGGGCGGCGGATCTGCCGGCGGTGCGGTGGTGGTCGTCGTGGACGGCAGCGTGGTGGTGGTCACCGGGGTATCGCCTGAGCCCGTCACCACGATGGTTCCCGTCATGTCGGCGTGGAAGACGCAGAAGTAGGCGAACGTTCCGGCGGCCGGGAATGTCCGGGAGTACGTGGCCCCCGGACCCATGGTTCCGCTGTTGAAGCTGGCGTCGTTGGCGGTGACCGTGTGGTCGTCATCGTCGTCGTTGATCCAGGTGACCATGCTTCCGGCGGAAATGGTGAGCGTGCTCGGAGTGAAGGCTCGGTTGGCCATCGACACGTCCCCGGCGCCAGAGGGAGGCGGATCAGCCGGGGGAGGGTCGGCGGGCGGTGCCGTCGTGGTCGTGGTGGTGCCTCCGGCGGCGGTGACCACCACGGTGCCGTAGTAGTTCGGGTTCTCGTCGTCCCGATGGTCGGAGTAGGTGTAGGTGCCCACGACAGTGAAGGTGAAGCTCCAGCTCTCGCCGGACTCCAGGTTGCCGGAATCGAACTCGGCCGGTCCGCTGGTGGACCGCATGCGGTGCTCCTCGGCGTCGTTGTTCGTCCACACGACCGTGTTGCCGGCCTCGATGGTGACCGTCTGGGGGTCGAGCGTGCTGCCGATCTGCACGACGACCGTGGCCGCGTAGAGCGAGCCCGACACGACGAGCGGACCGACGACGGCAAGGAAGACGCCGCAGAGGATGGCGACGCGTCGCGGCATCGAGTACAGCACTGTCGAACACTCCTTGGGTATGGGGTGAGCCCATCGTCGGCCAGGTGCACTCAGCGTCGCCTCAGGGGACGATCAGGAAAGCCTCAACGAGCTCGAGGGATCGCATGCTGTTCCACAGCGCAGCAGGCGCCGCTCGACCAGTGGGCGGGGCACCGGCCGGCACCGCGCGCTCGGCAGATGGTCGTACCGGCGACAATGGCGCAACCGTGGTGGCGGTCGTCTGCGTTTGCTCGTGGGAAGTACGAGGATGTCCCACCATGAACCGACCTGCAGTTGCCTCAACCGTGCTGATCGCCGCGCTGGGCCTGTCGCTCGCGCTGGTCGCCTGTGGCTCCGCCGACGAGCCTGCGGCGCCGGGCGACGATCCCACCGCCACTTCGTTGCCGACCACCACCTCCTCGCCACCGTCGACGCCTGCGACGAGCGAGCCTTCTGCCGTGACTGAGCTGCCTAGCGTGCTGGCGGCCTCGACCCAAGGCTGGGACACGGACTGGTCCCGACGCAGCATCGAGCTGGACGAGTTGAAGATCGGGATCCAGGCGAGCGATCCCCGCGATCTCATCCGGCCGCTCGACGACCCGGCGTACGAATCCATCGAGTCGGCCGGCGAATGGCTCGTCGATCGGGAGATCGGCATCTCGATGGAGCTCGGGGACGACGCCTTCTTCTTCCCGCTCCGCATCCTCACGTCGCACGAGATAGTCAACGGCGAGGCCGCCGGCATCCCGTTCGCCGTCACTTATTGCCCGCTGTGCAACACGGCCGTGGCGTTCGATCGCGGTGTCGACGGTGACGTGTTGCGGTTCGGCGTGTCCGGGCTGCTGCGCAATTCCGACCTGGTGATGTGGGACGACGCCACCGTGTCGCTGTGGCAGCAGATCACCGGGGAGGCCATCGTCGGCACCATGACCGGCACCCGCCTGGAACTCCTGCCC
>JBFGCM010000057.1:0-24514 GCA_041581135.1 Acidimicrobiia bacterium | reverse complement strand
TCCGGCAACCGCCCGGAGTGGGTGCAGGCGGACTCGGCGACCGTGGCGGTGCGCGGCATCTCCGTGGGCCTGTACCCGACCAACCCGGCTCCCGAGGTCCATCACATCCTGGAGAATTCGGGCTCGCGCATCGTGATCGTCGAAGACCAGGAACAAGCCGACAAGGCGCTGCGCGTCAAGGACGACCTGCCCGACCTCGAGCGGATCGTCTACATCGAACCGCGCGGTGTCGACACCTACGACGATCCGCTGCTGATGTCGTGGGACGAGCTGATGCGCCTGGGCGCCAGTCATCGCGCCACCAACGGGAAGGCGCTCGACGAGCGGATGAACGATGCCGAACCCGAGGACGTCGCCTACCTCATCTACACGTCGGGAACCACGGGTCCCCCCAAGGGCGCTATGCTGACGCTGGCCAATTTCGACTACGTCATCGAGCTGCTCGGCTCGGAGCGAGGCATCATCGACCCGCCACCGGGTCCCCGTGACGAGCTGATCTCGTATCTGCCGCTGTGCCACGTCTTCGAGAAGGCGTTCGGGCACTGGTTCAATGTCGGGCGCGGTTCGGTCACCAATTACGGCGAGTCCCTCGACACCCTCACCACGGACGTTCGGGAGGTGCAGCCGACGCTCTTCGAGGCGGTACCCCGCATCTGGGAGCGGATGCACGCCTCGATCCTCATCCGTATGTCGTCTGCGTCGTTCCTCAAGAAGCTGAACTACAAGGTGTGGATGGGTGTCGCCACCCGTGTGGGACGCAAGTTGGTGTCCACCGGTGGCACCCACACCGTGGGCACCAGGCTGCTGTACGGCATGGGGTACGTGTTCCTGTACCGCGCCCTCAAGGAGCGGCTCGGTCTGCGCAAGTGCCGCCACGCTGTGTCGGGGGCGGCGCCGATCGCCCCGGAGATTCTCGAGTTCTTCATGGGCATCGGAGTGCCCATCTACGAGGGCTATGGCATGACCGAGAATTCCGCGGTCGCCACCGCCAACCGGCCCGGTCGCATCAAGCTGGGTACGGTGGGCGAGGCCTACGACGGCATCGATCTGCGGCTCGACGAGGAGACCGGTGAGATCCTGATTCGTCATCCCGGCGTGTTCGCCGGCTACTGGCGCAATCCGGAGGCGACGGCCGGCACGATCGACGCAGACGGTTGGCTGCACACCGGTGACGTAGGAGAGATGGTCGACGGCACGCACGTGAAGATCGTCGATCGCCTCAAGGACATCATCATCACGGCCGGCGGCAAGAACATCTCACCGTCGGAGATCGAGAACGCCCTGAAGATGTCGCCGGTCATCGCAGAAGCCATCGTGATCGGCGACCGCCGCAAGTTCCTGTCGGCACTCATCGCCATCGACTACGACGTGGTCTCGGAGTGGGCCCAGCGCCGTGGTCTCACTCACACCACCTACCGCGACCTGGCGGAGAAGCCCGAGGTGTACGAGCTCGTGCAGAAGGTGGTCGTCGAGACCAACGAACGGTTCGCTTCGGTCGAGCAGGTGAAGAAGTTCACGCTGCTCACCCAGGAGCTGGATCACGAGGAGGGCGACCTGACTGCCACCCAGAAGGTGAAGCGGTCTGCGATCGCCACCAAGTTCGCCGACGAGATCGAGGCCATGTACCGGTGACCCGATTCCTCCAGGCGACTGCGGAGGGCCTGTCCCTCGCCTCCATCTACGCGCTGTTGGCGTTGGGCTTCGTCATCATCTACAAGGCGACCCAGGTGCTGAGCTTCGCCCAGCCGGCGCTGCTCCTCTTCGGCGCCTACATGGCTTCCTACCTGTCGGTGACCCTGGCCTGGGGCTTCTGGTGGGGCGTGCTGGTGGCGATCGTCCTCGCCGGGACGCTCGGAGCCCTGTCGGAACGCGTCGCACTACGGCCCATGGTGGGCAAGCCGGTGTTCGCGGCCGCGATCCTCACGATCGGCCTGGACATCGCCATCCGCGTGGTGGTGAACGACCTCATCGGCCCCGATGTGCGCGCCATCGGCGACCCGCCGGAGGGGGCATTCGGGGCGCCCGGTCTGCCGTGGGGCAACACGGCGCTCAACTGGGGTGGCGTCATCATCCAGCCCCGCGTGGTGGCCATGGTGATCACGACGGTCGTCATCGTTGCCCTGCTCTTCGTGTTCTTCAACAAGTCACGGATGGGTCTGGCCATGCGGGCGACCGCCCTGGACCAAGAAGTCGCTCAGGCACAGGGCATCAACGTTGGTGCAGTGTTCTCCATGGCGTGGATCCTCGGTGGCGTCACGGCCGCCATCGCCGGGGTCTTTGGAGCGACCGCATTCTCCGGCCTCACCCAGGCGAACTCGGTAGCGGCGCTGAAAGCGCTCCCGGCCGTGGTGGTGGGGGGTCTCGACTCCATCAAAGGCGCCGTTTATGGGGCGCTGCTGATCGGTCTCACGGAGGCGTGGACCGCCACCTACCAGGCCCAGTACCTCCCGTGGCTGGGTCCCAACTTCAGTCAGGTCATGCCCTACGTGGTGATGTTGGCTGTGCTGTTGGTGCGGCCCTACGGCCTCTTCGGCACGCCGGAGGTGGAGCGGGTATGAGGCGCTGGTTCCACCGTCTCGGTCGCCCCGGCCTGCACACCAGCTATGCAGAGGATTCAGGGATCTTCGCCAACAACGTGCAGCGGTCCATCGCGTTCGCCGCTGTCGTCGGCTTCATCCTGCTGGCGTTCTTGCTCGACGAACCCGACGATCGAGTCTGGCTGTTGTTGCTGTCGACCGCCTTCGTGTACTCGATCGGGTCCATCGGCCTCAATCTGGTGACCGGCTATGCCGGCCAGGTGTCGCTGGGTCATGCCTTCTTCTTCGGTGTCGGCGCCTATGCCGCCGCCGCGCTCGGCGGCAGCGCCGACGGGGAGATCATCGGGCTCGGACTGGACATGTGGATCTGGATCCCGGGTGCCGGTCTCATCGCGGCGCTGGCCGGCGCGCTGGTGGCCCCGATCGCGCTCCGCCTGAAGGGTCTGTACCTGGCGCTCGTCACCATCGGCCTCGTGTTTCTGGGCGAGCACATCTTCCGTAGCTGGACGGAGCTCACCGGGGGCCAGGGCAAGGGCCGGGAACCGGCTCAGATGTCGCTCTTCGGGTACCGCTTCGATCTCGACGGCAATCTCGCCGGGATCGCGGTCAGCAAAGAGCAACAGGTCTACCTCGTCACCTTCGTGCTCATGGTGGTGCTCACCCTGCTGGCCAAGAACCTCGTCCGGTCCCGGGTGGGCCGGGCGTTTGCCGCAGTGCGCGACCGCGACATCGCGGCCGAGATCATGGGCGTGAACCTGACCCGCTACAAGGTGGTGGCGTTTGCCATCTCGTCGTTCTATGCCGGCGTGGCCGGGGCCATCTTCTACAGCATCACCGGCTTCGTCGAGCCGAACGCGTTCAATCTGCTGCTGTCGGTGACCTTCATCGCCATGGTGGTGATCGGCGGGGCGTCCTCGATCGCCGGTTCGCTGATGGGTGCCTTCTTCATCGCGCTACTGCCCAAGTTCATCGAGTTGGTGCTGGATTGGCTCCCGGTGGACCCGACGACCGTCACCCAAGCCATCACCACCAACCAGATCGAGCGGATACTTTTCGGCGTGCTGATTATGGTATTCCTCATCCTCGAACCCCTTGGCCTCTACGGCATATGGATTCGAGTGCGCAATTACTGGAAAGCATTCCCATTCTCGTACTAGGAGTCCCGACTCGGGCTCAATGAGTGACCGGCATTCGCCGGTAGGAGGAAACTCGAACGTGAAGACAGCAAGAACCTGGAGACTCGCGCTCCTGTTCGCCGTACTGGCGTTGGTGGCAGCTGCGTGCTCCAATGAAGAACCTACGGCGACGACGGCGGCGCCGGCGACGACGGCCACGACTGTGGCGCCGGCCACCACGGCGGCACCGGCCACTACGGCGGCACCGGCTACCACCGCGGCGCCCGGCGACGGTGTGGCGACCGACGTCGGTGTCACCGAGGAGCCATGTCCTGGAGGCAACCCGGATCGGGGCTGCATCTACCTGGGCATCCTCACCGATGAGTCCGGCCCGTTCCAGGCGGCCTCGCCGGCCCTCGTCGGCGCCAAGCGCGCCTTCTGGGCTGGGATCAATGCCGCCGGCGGCATCGGCGGCGCGTATGACGTCGCCCTCCCGGACGACCTCAAGAAGGACACGCAGTACAACGCCGACGTGTTCGTGCAGAGCTACAACGAGATCGCAGGCGATGTCCTCGCCGTCGCCGAGAGCCTGGGCACCCCCCAGACCGTCGCTGCGCTGCCCGACTACAACCGTGACAACACCGTGGCCAGCCCGGCTTCGTGGTGGTCCGGATGGGCATTCGACGACGTCGACTTCGGCTTGGTGCTCGAGTATGGCGCCAGCTATTGCTTCGAGGGCATGAATGCCCTCGACTGGTCGATGGGTGCGCTGCCGGCAGCCGGCCGCGATGCACCGTCGACGGTCGGCATCCTGTTCTTCCCCACCGACTATGGGCTCGACTACGGCGCCGGTGTGAAGGCCGCAGCCGAGGCCAACGGAGTGGAGGTCGCCTGGGAGGTCCCTGTGGTGCCGATCGCGGCAGGCGGTGATCCGCTGCAGGTGGAGTCGGTCGGTCAGGTGGTGAGCAACCCGACCGACATCGTCATCCTGGTGACCGGCCCGAGTGAGACCGGTGCCATCGTCGGCGGCGCCGCCGCGCAAGGCTTCACCGGTATCTTCATCGGTGCGGCGCCGAGCTGGAATGTCGGGTTGCTCGCCAGCCAGGCGGCCCCGGCGTTCGAGGCAGGCATCTTCTTCCAGTCGTCGTTCGTTGGTCCGTGGGACTACGACAGCGCCGGGCATGAGCGGATGCGTCAGACCCTCACTGCGGCAGGAGTCGAGCCGAACGACTTCTTCATCTCCGGCTGGGTGTCTCAGTATCCGATCCTCGCCGCGCTGACCGCGGCGTACGACAGTGGCGATCTGACCCGTGGGGGTGTGGCCGACGCCGCTCGCAACCTGGGCACGGTCGACTTCGAGGGCATGACCACGGTCGCCGACTACGCCGGCGAACCGAACGATGTTGCCCCTCGAGAGAGCCTCATCGGTGCGGTCGACACGACGGCGTCGACCGGGATCACGGTGGTGCAGGACTTCTTCGTCGGCCCCACCGCGCAGGCGCACGACTTCTCGGTGCCGTGTTCCTGATCATCGAGTGACAGAGCGAAGTCAAGGGGCGGCCTGCGGGCCGCCCCTTGCGCGTGCACCGATGGGCCGCCGGCGGCCGCCTGATTCAGTCGCGGGCGAGCCGCCACGCCAGCGGCAGCAGCAGCCCGGCGGCCAATGCCTTGGCCAGATCTCCGATCACGAAGGGGGCGAGGCCCAGCTCCAGGGCCCGAGCGGTGTTCAGTTCGGCGACCGCTGCGAGCCATGGCACGCCGATGAGATAGATGGCAGCGGACCCTGCCAGGAACGCCGGTACGGCACTCCATGGCGAACGGTCCTGCCTCCGCTCTGCGAGGAGGCCGGACAGGTAGGCGGCGAGAATGAATCCCACCAGGTACCCGCCGGTGGCGCCGGTCACCACCGTCCAGCCGCTGCCGCCGTCTGCGTAGAACGGCAACCCGACTGCGCCCAGCACCAGGTACAAGCCCATGCTGGCGGCACCCGCCCTGCTCCCGAGCACCGCGCCGGCGAGCAGGACCGAGAACGTCTGGCCGGTGATCGGGACCGGCGTGAACGGCAACGGTATGACGAACTGGGCCGCCGCTGCGGTCAGCAACGCAAACCCGACGACGAGGCCGGCCGTCACTGCGAGTCGGCGAGGCAGGAGTCTCGTCGCCAGTACCGCTGGAGCGTAGGTCGTCATGGGCATCCCTCCGGAGGTAGCTCGGCGAGGATTGTATGCTGCCGGCTCCAGGGATGGGGACATCCGGCCGATAGGTAGGTATGACGTTGCGACGTTCAGCGCTGGGACTCGTGGTTGGTGCACTGCTGGCTGTGATGCTCGCTTCTCCGCTCCATGCCGAAAGCCGCGAGGACGCCGCGCTCCAACCCGCCTCGACCCGGCAGCCTGCCTTTTCGGATACCCAGAAGCTCGGGCACGAGATGAGCCGGCTCCGGATTCCGTCCATCGGCATGGACGAAGTGATCCGCTCGGGTGTCGCCCAGCGGGTCATCGACCAGGGCGTCGCCCACTGGGTCGGCACCTCGGCGCCGGGTGGTTCCGGCAACGTCGTGCTGGCAGGGCACCGCACCACGTTCTCGGCGCCTTTCTACGATCTCGACAAGCTTCGTCACGGTGACCTCATGTACCTCACCGACTCCTCGGGCTTCGAGGTGATGTACCGCGTGTTCGACACCTTCATCGTCGAGCCGGCGGACATCTGGATCACCTACGAGACCGGCAAGCCCATGGTGACGCTCTTCGCATGCCATCCCAAGGGCTCTGCAGCGCAACGCATCGTCATTCGGGGCGAGCTGGTGGCGGGGAGACCACTGACGTGACGCAGCTCCGAGCTTCGATACCCTCGCCGCCTCGTTAGCATCGCCCCATGGACGGCCTCGGTCCCTCTGATCCCTATGTCGAGCCGCTGACTCCTGCTGGTGGAGTCTCCACCGTCGAGTTGCCCGACCCGTTCGTTGATCCCGTCCGCACGAAGTTCCCGAAGTGGCCGCTCGTCATCGGTGGGCTGCTGCTGCTCGCCGGGATCTTCGTGTTCGTCGCCGGCCGCGTGAATCTGCCGTACTACGCGCTGGCTCCCGGGCCGGCCTATGACGTCGACGACTTCGTCACCCTCGCGGCCGACGTCGACAACGATGACGGTGAGTTGTTCTTCTTGACGGTGAGCCTCGACGAGATCAACGCGCTCGAGTACCTCAGCGGTCTGTTCGACGAGTCGGTGACCATCAGGCCCCGTGAGGAGATTCGGCCGGCCGGTGTCTCTCAGGACGCGTTGCGGCTACAGAACCTGACGCTGATGGAACAGTCGAAGCAAGACGCCATCTTCGTGGCGCTCAGCCACCTCGGTTACGACGTCACCCTGGAGGGCAGCGGTGCCCTCATCACCGAGATCATGATTGATTCCGCCGCTGACGGCGTGCTGGAGCCCAACGACATCATCGTGGAGATCAACGGCGTCGGGGTGGAGTTTGCCGACGACGTGGTGGACCTG
This sequence comes from Acidimicrobiia bacterium, assembly GCA_041581135.1. GTDB lineage: Bacteria > Actinomycetota > Acidimicrobiia > Spongiisociales > UBA5794 > JBFGCM01. Next base: position 17,367 of record JBFGCM010000057.1, on the reverse strand, counting down.
GTGAGCGGCCTCGGCGTGGGTGAGGAACTCACGATGACGTTCGAGCGCATGGTCGGTGAGGACGAGGTCGAGCGAAGGACCATCACGGTCGTGCTCGGCCCGCACATCGACGACCCGAATCGTGGGATGGTCGGGGTCATCCTGACGAACTCCGATGTGGTGGCCGACTACCCGGTCGACATCGTCATCGACTCGCAGAACATCGGTGGACCTTCGGCCGGTCTCATGTTTGCCCTGCAGATCATCGATCTGCTCACCGAGGAGGATCTGGCTCGCGGGTACCGCGTCGCCGGGACCGGCACCATCAACGAGTCCGGAGAGGTCGGACCCATCGGCGGGGTACAGCAGAAGGTGTTCGGTGCAATAGACGCCGGCGCCGAGTTCATGCTGGTTCCGGCGGCCAACTATGAGGACGCCATCGAGGTTTCAGGCGACGATATCCAAGTGGTGTCCATCGCCCAGCTCGGCGACGCGCTCGCGTTCTTCGAGTCGCTGAGCTGAAGTCAGCCGCCTCGTCTGATTCCTGTCCGCCACGGCATCGCCGCGGTATCGTGGCCGCTCGATGAGTGGCGAACTCCAGCCCGACGAGATCCGCGCCAGACGCTTCAGCACCGCGCGCCGCGGCTACGACCGGGACGAGGTCGATGCCTTTGCCCAGCAGGTCGCCGACGCCTACGCCTCACTGCAGCTCGAGATGGACGCGCTCGAGCAGCGCGTAGAAGCACTGGGAGGCGGAGGGCCCGAGGCGCGGGCCGAGCTGGATGCTGTGGGCGACGACGTCGCCCGCATCCTCGAAGCCGCCCGGGAAGCCGCCGAGAACATGCGGGCCCGGGCCTCGGAGGATGCTGCCCGATGGCGCGCCGACGCCGACCGCGAAGCGGACGAACGCAAGCGATCGGCACAATCCGATGCCGAAACGGTGCGGGGCGAGGCCTGGGAGACGGGGACCGAGCTGCTGGAGCACGCCAAGTCACGGTCCGAGGAGTTGGAGCGCGGTGCCGAACAGGACGCCCTCTTCATTCGCGCTGAAGCCGAGCGGGAGGCGCTGCGTCTCACCGGAGATGCGCGCCGTGACGGTGAGGAGGCCCTCCGGACGGCGCGCGCCGAGGCCGAACAGATGCTTGCCCGGGCGCGTGCCGAGAGCGAGTCGTCCCGGGCAGCCGCCCAAGAGGCGGTCGACGCCGCCCAGGAGCGCGCCCGTGCCCTCGAGCTGCGCCGCGCCGAGCTCCTCGACGAGTTGGAGGCGGCGCGAGCGTCCATCGGGGGCTTGACGTCTCAAGAGGCCGATGACTCGACGATTCGGGTGGTGCCGGCCACCGAGGCTCCGGGAGAGGACGGCGGCACCTGGAACCGCGAGTGGGTAGACGAGGATTCCACGGTGCGACTCCTCGATCCGTCCACGCTGCCGGTGATGGCACCTGTCGACGCAGACGAGCTGGTCGCGGAAGTCGAGCAGTTGCGTCGTAGCGACGCCGCGGTGGCGGTCCAAGATGAGAACGAAGAGGCCCAGATCGTCGTGGCGCTCGACGACGCAGAGAGTGCTGAAGGCGACCTCGACACCGGCGCAGAGATCCATGAACCGGAGGATGCTGCCGAGGTAGCAGCCGACACCGGGGCGGTCGCCGTCGCGGAGGCGACTGAGTCCGATACCGGGGAGTCCGAGCGCACCGCGGCCCAGCCGGAAGCAGCCGAGCGCGATGATGTGGAGTCCGAGCGCGCCGAGCCCGCGGCGGCGGAGCCCGATGAGGCGGTACCCGAGCGCGCCCAGGCCGAGTCGGAGGCGGCCGAGCCCGCGGCGGCTGAGCCAGATCAGCCGCCCGATGCCGCGCCGATGGATGGCATCGACCGGTTGTTCGCCTCTTTGCGCACGACCAATGGTCGTACTCCAGAGGCGGTGGTGCCGCTTGCCCCCGAGCCCGAACCGGTCGGAACCGAGGTGTCGCCGCAGGTCGAGCCGGAGCGCGTGGCGGCTGTGGCGTCGGTGGCGATGGTCGGAGATCCGTTCGAGTTGCGTGACAAGCTGCTCTTGCCCATCGAGAACCGGGCGCTGCGTACCGTGAAGCGGCGTCTGGTCGACCTGCAGAATCGCGTGCTCGAAGAGTTGCGTGTGTCGGACGACAGCTGGGAGCCGGACCGAGCGATGATCGCGGCGTCATTCGCCGACGAGCTCAAACAGCTCGCCAGAGAAGCCCTGGTCGCCGGGTACAGCGGAGGTGCGGACCTCATCGGTGCGTCGATGACGCCGCAGCCGAAAGGCGGTGACCCTGCCGATCCGACGGAGCACTTCGTCGGCGGGCTCGTGGATGCCATTGGCGACGCCCTCCGCGGCGCCCGGGCCGCCGGCAGCGGCGCCCGCCAGGTGGCGGCGGCCGTGAGCCGGGTGTTCCGCGGTTGGCGCACCGACGAGGCCGAGCGCCGCGTCCGCATGGCGGCGTTCGCCGCCTACCACGAAGGAGTGGCGAGGAGCTTCGACGCAATGGGCGTGCCGCACGTGCGAGGTGAGGCCCGGCGGAAGGCATGTCCGCAGTGTGCCCCGGGCTTGGACAAGCCCTGGGGACCCGGCGAGCCAGCAGAGCTGCCGCCGTTGCACGTGGACTGCGACTGCACGCTCGTGCCGGCGTGAGGCTCCCTGGGACGGTAAATCCCTCACCCTCAATAGAATCGCCGAGATGATCGAACGCGAGCCGACCACCATTCCTCAGCGCAGCGGTTCGCGCCGACTGCTGACGATCCTCGCCATCGTCGTTCTCGTCGTGCTGCTGGTGGCGCGCCAGATCGCCACGTTCTGGACCGATTTCCTGTGGTTCGACTCGGTACAGCTCACCAGCGTCTGGACGACCTTGATCTGGACACGGGTGCAGCTCGTCATCATCGCCTCGCTGGTCGCCTTCGTCCTCATCTGGGGGACCCTGGCGCTCGCCGACCGATTGTCGCCCCGACGAGGGGTGTTCACCGGCAGTCCCGACGAGGAGCTCTTGCAGCGTTTCCAGGACTGGATCGAGACCAGGGTGGGCAGGGTCCGCACCGGAGTGGCGGCATTCTTCGGCGTCATGATCGGCCTCGGTGCCGCCGCCTGGTGGGAGCACTTCCTGCTCTTCCGCAACGGTGGGTCGTTTGGGCTCGATGATCCTGTGTTCGCCAACGACATCGGCCTCTACGTCTTCAACCTGCCCTTCTACCGGGACCTCTTCGGTTGGGCATTTCAGCTCTTCTTGGTCATGGCCTTGCTCACCGCGGCGTTGCACTATCTCAACGGCGCCATCCAAGTACAGACCGGTGAGCGCAGCCTGCGGGCCGGCAGGGTGAACCCGGGGGTCAAGGTACACCTGTCGGTGCTCTTCGCCATCCTGGCGGCGTTGAAGGCGGTGGGGTACCAGCTCGACAAGTGGGAACTGCTCTACTCGGACCGGGGTCGGGTCACGGGCGCCTCCTTCACCGACGTGAACGCTCAGCTTCCTGCGTTGAACCTGCTGATCCTCATCTCGCTGGTCGCTGCGGTCATCCTGCTGGTGAACATCTGGTTCCGCGGCTGGACGCTGCCTCTCGTCGCCGGGGGCCTGTGGTTGTTCACCTCAATCGCCGTGGGTGGCTTGTATCCGGCGATCATCCAGCAGTTCCGGGTGGTCCCGAACGAGATCGAGCGAGAGTTGGAGTTCGTCGACCGGAACATCGAGTTCACCCGCAGCGCCTACGGCCTCGACCAAGCCCAGGTGCTCGAGTTCGCCTCGTCGCCCAACCTCACCGGCGACGACGTGGCCGCCAACGCCCCCACCTTCGACAACGTGCGGCTGTGGGATCCAGGGGTGTTGCAGACCACCTACGAGCAGTTGCAAGAGCTGAAGCAGTACTACCAGATCACCGACGTCGACGTCGATCGGTACCCCCTCGAGCAAGGTCTGAGCCAGGTGATGGTGTCGGCGCGTGAGCTGGATCAGGCGAACGCTCCCGGCGACTGGGTGAACCAGCACCTGGTGTACACCCACGGGTTCGGAGCCGTCGTGAGCCCGGCTGCGGCCGTCACCCCCGAGGGGCAGCCGGCGTTCCTGGTGCAGGACATCCCCCCGGAGTCGGCCGATCCGTCGCTGGCCATCGAGCAGCCGCGCATCTACTTCGGCGACTCTGCAGGCTCGTCGTTCGTCATCGTCGGCACCAATGAGCGGGAGCTGGACTTCCCACAGGAGACCGGAGTCGAGGCGGTGGCCTTCAACACCTACGACGGCGCCGGGGGAGTGCCCCTGGGCGGTGTGTTCCGGCGACTCGCCTTCGCGCTGCGCTTCAGCGACATCAACACGCTCATCTCCAGCCAGCTCCGCCCCGACAGCAAGGTTCTCATGGTGCGGGACGTTCGTGAGCGCATCCAGAAAGTGGCGCCGTTCCTGCGTTCGGACGCCGACCCGTACCTCGTCATCGACGACGGTCGCCTGGTGTGGGTGGTGGACCTGTACACCCTCACCGACCAGTACCCGTACTCCGAGCGAGCCGACACCAGCCGACTGGTGCAGGTGGGGTCGCAGCTGCCCAACGGCTTCAACTACATCCGCAACTCCGTGAAGGCCGTCGTGGACGCCTACGACGGCACGATGACCTTCTACATCGTCGATGAGACCGATCCTGTGATCCTCGCCTACGAGAGGATCTTCCCCGACCTGTTCACCGCTCAGGAGGACTTGTCGGACTCGCTCCGTTCGCACCTGCGGTACCCCGAGGAGCTGTTCCGGATCCAGAGCGACATGTACCGCACCTATCACGTCACCGATCCTCGTGAGTTCTTCAACGGAGCCGACGAGTGGCAGATCGCCCGCGACCCGTCCTCTGGCGAGGGGCGGGCGGCGTTGCGTGGGGAGGGGACCTTCCTGGACGACAATCAGCAGTCGTTCGTGCCGATGCTCCCCTACTACCTGCTGATGCGCCTACCCAACGACGACGAGCTCTCGTTCATCATCATGCAGCCGTTCACTCCACTCAACCGTCCCAACATGGTCTCGTTCCTCGTCGCCAAGAGCGGGCCCGCCGAGTATGGGGACCTGGTGGACTTCACCATGCCGCGAAACCGGCTGGTGAAAGGCCCGGGCCAGGTGGGCGCGCTCATCGACCAAGACCCGGTGATCTCCCGCGAGTTCACCCTCCTCGGGCAGGAGGGCTCCGAAGTGGTCAAGGGGAGCATGTTGGTGGTTCCGGTGGACGAATCGGTGGTGTACGTCCAGCCCATCTACATCAAGGCGAAGGCCGAAGAGAACGGGCCCGCCGGTCTGGGCCAGGTGCAGTCGGGCTCCACCGCGGTTCCAGAGTTCAAGCGGGCCGTCGTGGTCTTCGAGGACGAGATCATCATGCGGGACACGCTCAACGAGGCGCTGGCGACGGTGTTCGGTGTCGGAGTGAGCCCGCCGACGGTGCCCGGAACCGATGATCCCGAGCCCGGTGGAGAGCTGCCCGGAGACATCGAAGAGCTAGTCGCCCAAGCCACGGCTGCGTTCGAGCGGGCCGATGCAGCGCTGCAATCCGGCGATCTGGCCGGATATGAGCAAGCAATCGAGGAGGCGCAGCGCCTCGTCGAAGAAGTGCAACGCCTGCTGGCGGAAGCCAACAGCTAGCGGCACTTGCGGCCGAATCACTGAAGATCAGTGACGCAACCCCTATTGCAGCAATGCGGGTTGCGCTATGCTCGAGGGATGACCGCCTCGTCTAGGTCGAGCGAGGATGCGGTTGTCGTGGCGCTCGAGGATCTCATCGAGACGCTGCGCAACAGCATCGCCGCCAGCTACGCCGCCATCGAACGCGCCCAAGAGGTGAGAGGCCTTCGCTTGGCCGGCGAGTCCTTCTCGAAGATCGCCGCCGATCGGGGTCGACCCCTCGCCGTCGAGCGGGTATCCGCCATCGTCGAGGCGCTCGTGCTGAGCAGCGCCAAGCTACGGCGGGCGCATGCGAAGGTGCTACACGCCGAGGGCCTCACGATGGAGCAGATCGCAGACCTGTTCGGCGTCACCCGACAACGGGTCTCGGCGATTCTGAGGAGTGCGGAGTGATGGAGCTCCGTTTCGGCCTGTTGGGGCCCCTCACCGTCGAGCATGACGGCAGTCGAGTCGACGTGGGAAGTCCGAAGCAGCGAGCCGTTCTGGCCCTGCTGCTTCTCCATGCCAATCGGCCGCTGACTCCCGAGCAGATGATCGAGGCGCTGTGGGGGGAACACCCTCCCGAGAGTGCGCTCGCCACGCTGCAGGCCTACATCTCGAACCTGCGCAAGGTGCTCGAGCCGGAACGGGCGGCACGGGCTCCGGCCTCGGTGCTGCAGAAGAACGGTGGCGGCTACCAGGCGACTGTGGCGCCCGACTGTATCGACGTGCACAGGTTCGAGCGGATGTTGGGCGAAGCGACCACGCTGTTGGAGACCGTTCCGGCCGAGGCGCGTCGCCGCATCGGCGTTGCGCTCGACCTGTGGCGAGGACCTGCGCTCGCCGACTTTCGCTACGAAGAGTTCGCCCAGGCCGAGACCACTCGTCTCGAGGAGCAACGCGTGGCGGCCATCGAGCTGCAGATGGCGGCCGATCTGGCGCTCGGCAAGGGCAAGGAGCTGATTCCCGAGCTGGAGGCGCTGGTGGCCGAGCATCCCCTCCGTGAGGGATTGTGGGCGCATCTCATGGTGGCGTTGTACCGGGCCGGACGGCAAGGTGAGGCGTTGCGGGCGTACCGACAGTTGGAAGCCGCCCTCGGCGACGAGCTCGGCATCATGCCGAGCGTCGGCGTGCGTCAGCTCGAGCTTGCCATCCTCAACCAGGATCCAGGGCTGATGCTCCCGGCATCTCGCCCGCAGCCGCCCGCCGACGTCAACCGTTCGGAAGTCGGTAGGGAGCACGAGCGAGCGCGGTTCCGGGATGCACTCCGGGCCGCCTCCGAGGGGCGCGGGTCGGTCCTGCTGTTCGAAGGTGAAGCCGGAATCGGTAAGACGTGGCTGCTGGAGTGCTTGGAACGAGAGGCCCGTACTCTGGGTTTCACCACTGCGTTCGCCAGATGCGTAGAGGTGGGCGGAACCCCAGCATTCTGGCCGTGGATCCAGCTCACTCGTCGTCTCGGCGCCGCGGACGTCGCCCGTGCCGCAGGCTCGTACGCGCCCAACCTGGCGGCCCTTCTCCCCACGCGGACCTTCGACGGTGACGGTGGCGGTTCTCCGGTGTTTCGCATCGCCGAGGCACTAGCCGCTGCGTTACGCACGATGGCCGAGGACACGCCGATCGTGCTGTTCATCGACGATCTGTACAGCTCCGATCCCGACTCGCTGGCGGTGTTGAGCCTGCTCGCTGCCGACATCGAGTCCTCGCGTCTGGTCATCGTCGGATCGCACCGGGTCAGGGATCCGGGGTCGTCCCATCCGCTCACCGCTGCACTCGGCGTCCTGGGCCGGCTCGACTGGGTGGCCTCGTATCAGCTTCCCCGCTTCACGGTGGCCGAGGTGGGTCGCTTGCTGCACGGTCTCAGCGATGTCGTTGTCCCCGAGGCAATCGTGCAGGCGATCCATGCCCGCACCGAGGGCAACGCCTTCTTCACGATCGAGCTGGCGCGCTGGCTCCATGCCGACCAGAACCTGAGGCACCGCGCCGCCGCCGAGTCCGCGGTGCCGACCAGCGTGGTCGAGGTGTTGACGATGCGACTGGGGCAGCTGTCTGACGCCGCACTGCACCTGGTGCGGACCGCCGCTGTCGCCGGCCGGACGTTCGAGCTTGCCGTCATCGCCGGCGCTGACGACCTACCGCTGATGAGTGCCGTGGAGGCGGTGGAGGAGGCCGTGGCGGCCGGGTTCGTCACCGAGACAGATCGGCCGGGTTGGTACCGGTTCTCCCACATGATCGTCGTCAACACCATCTTGCGGACCTTGGGGGCGGTGCGCCGCGCCTACCTCCACGCCGCCCTGGCCGACGCCTTGGAGCGGCGGTATGCCGATGATCCGTCCCGGTGGATCGATGTGGCGCACCATCGCAAGGAGGCGGCAACGGTGCTGGATGGTGACGTGGCGGTCGAGGCTCTGGCCCGGGCCGGGCGCCACGCACTGTCTTCGGATGCGTTGGTGTTGGCCGAGGAGCTGTTCACGGCACGCCACGAGTTGGTGCTGGCCGAGCCGATGACGCCTCAACGCACCGGCAGAGAGATCGCTGCGCTGGTCGATCTGGCTCGCGTGGTCACATGGCGGGAGGGCTATCACTCGCCGCGCCTCCTCACCATCTCCGACCGGCTATGGGCGCTCACCGGTCTCGACCAAGGCGCCGATCACGTCGTGTTCGAGCAGCCCGTGACCTCGCTCGATCCGGTGATGTGCGCGTTTCAGCTGCGGTTCTCGTACGACATCGTCACCGGCGACATCGCCGGTGCTCGCGGCGTGGCGGCGACGCTCCGACGTCTGAGCCACCGTGTTCCAGATCCGTTCGTGCTGTTCGCGGCGAGTATCGCCACCAACGTCGTAGCGGTGCACACCGGAGACGTGGCGCTGGGTCTACAGGCCGTCCGCAAGGGCGACGAGGCACTCCAGGTGCTGGATCCAGACATGGCCGATCACCTGATGTTGCCCCTGGAGCAACAATCTGCCCGAGTCACCCACCACGCGTTCGGGGCGTGGACGTACTGGTTGGCGGGACACCATGACAAGGCGTGGTCCGAGCTCGCCTTGGCCCGCCGCCTGTGCGATCGGTCACGGCGCGTCTACACGAAGGCGTTCTGCCTGGCGGTGAGCGGCATGGTGGCCGCCATGGAAGGCTCTCTGGATCGGGTGGCGGCGGCGGTGGCATGGGGACAGTCCGCCGACGACGAAGGTGCGTTCGGGCTCATGGACGTGTGGGGCGAGCTGCTCTCTCTGTGGGTGGCCGGGATGCGCAGCGACGAGCCGGCGGAGGCCGCCGAACGGATGCAGCGGATGCTGACCGAGCTGGAGCGCGAGGGCGGCCGGGTGGTGCAGACCCTCTACTGGGGGTTGATCACCGAGCTGGAACTGGCGGCCGGTCGCTACGAGCGGGCATTGGATACGGCAAAGACCGGGCTCGCCCGCGCCGCCGCCGCCGGAGAGCGATTCTGGTATCCGGAGCTCCAGCGCCTGGCAGCAGTTGCGCTCGGCCACCTCGGTCGTGAGGACCGGCAGATCGCTGCGTGGGAGCTCGGTGTCACCTCGGCGCTCGAGATGGGCATTGCGCCGCTGATCGAACGGCTCACGCTGCGGCCCGCCGGAAGTCGATCCCTGGCGGGCTCCTAGTCGCGTCCAAGTCGCACCTTCGATCCTGCTCGCAAGCGGCCCACTCCAGGAGGACGGAGCCAGATGACGACCACACTGCCGACAGAAGGTTCGGCGGCGGCCCTTCGTGGAAAGATCGCGGGCGAGGTGTTCGAGCCCGGAGATCCGGGGTACGAGGAGCTGTGCTGGCCGTGGAATCGGGCGTACCGGCATCGCCCCAAGCTCATCGTGGTGCCGGCATGGACAGGTGATGTCTGTTCCGCGGTCCTCCATGCCGTCAACGAGGGGCTCACGGTGTCCGTGCAGGCGACCGGACACGGCGTGGCGAAGCCGGCGGACGGCGCCATGCTGCTGCTCACTCATCGCATGACCGACGTATCGGTTGACGCCGATGCGTGGACCGCCCGACTCGGTGCCGGTGCGAAGTGGCAGCAGGTGCTCGGCCCCGCAATCGACGCCGGCCTCGCTCCCATCCTGGGCTCGACTCCCGACGTCAGCGCGGCGGGATACACCCTCGGCGGGGGTATGGGCTGGATCTCCCGGAAGTTCGGTCTGTCCGCCGACAACGTGCGTTCCATCGAGATCGTGACCGCGGACGGACAGGTTCGGCACGCGTGCCCAGAAGACGAGTCAGACCTGTTCTGGGCCCTGCGCGGCGGGGGCGCCGGGAGCCTCGGTGTGGTGACGGAGATCGTCGTGGATCTGGTCCCCGTCGAGTCCCTGTACGCAGGCAACCTGCTGTACCCGGCCTCCATGGCGCGCGAAGTCGCCGCCCGCTATCGGCGCTGGATCGAGCACGTCCCCGACGAGCTGACGTCGGCACTCACTCTGATGAACTTCCCACCGCTCGAAGACGTGCCCGAACCCATGCGCGGCCAGTCCTTCGTGATCATTCGCGGTGCGTTCATCGGCCCGGACGACGAAGGTTCCAGCCTGCTGCGCCATTGGCGCGACTGGCGGACTCCTGCCCTCGACATGTGGGGACGTATCCCGTTCTCGGAGGTGGCGACCATCAGTGCCGACCCGCTGGAGCCAACCCCGAACAGCGGGAGCACGGCGTGGCTCGCCGACCTGGAGGACGCCACCGTCGAGGTCCTGGTGCGGGCCTTGTTCGAGCGCTCCGGGCCCAGTCCACTGCTCTTTGCAGAGGTGCGTCATTGCGGGGGAGCGATGGCGCGGCAGCCGGAGGTGCCCAACGCGTACGGCAATCGTCACCACGACCTACTGCTCGAGGTCGTGGGTATCACGCCGACACCCGAGTCATTCGAACTGACAGAACAGTTCACGTCCGCGCTGCTCCGCGAGCTCGGGACCCACGTGGAGCCGGGTGCTTACCTGAACTTCCTCGAAGGTGACGAGAAGCTGCTCCGCAGCCACGAAGGTTTCCAGCCGGAGGCGTGGGAGCGTCTCCGCAGTATCAAGGCGGTGTACGACCCGACGAACGTGTTCAGCCATGGCATCGCCATCGCCTGATCCCCGTTTCTCGTTCGGCACCGCCGTCAGGCCCCGACGCCGTTTGCGGCCGGTGGACCCTGCCTCGTCGCCAGTGCGTCGCCTCCCGGCGCGGCGGCGGGTGTGGGTCCATCGCCCGCACGGCGGAGCGGCCCTCGCCGCTGCGACCCTGCTGGCGTTGACGGCCTCATACGTCACCATGGGGAATCCGGCCGATCCGATCGACGCTCGGGTCGCCGCCCGAGTCATCGGCCCGCTGCCCGATGGTGAGAGCTTTGCCCTCATCAGATCCATCACCGGTGACGGGTTCGTCGTCGATCCGGCGTGGCTCCTCGTGGGGGAGGACGCGGAGGCGGCAGCCCGTGCCGATGGTGTCATCAGCCACGATCAGGAGCTCTCCGGCGGCACCTACATCCGAAACCACGAGTCCGAGACCATCACCGTGCCGGTCGCACCGGATGCGGAGTTCGTGGTCCTCACCTACGACACCGATGGCGGAATCAGCCCCGTGACGGTGGACATGACACAGCTCCGCATCATGTTCGAGGGCGGCCCCGCCGCCTGGCCGACGTATGGCCTGACGGCCGGCGCGTTTCCCGTGATACTCGAGTTCGACGCCGGCCGCGTGGTCGGCTTCATACAGCCCTACCTGGCGCCAACGGTCCTTCCCCCTGTCACGGCGCCGGGTTTCGCCGCCTAGCGCGGCGGTCAGCAGCAGTGAAGCCCGGTCGCCAGTCGGCGGCCGGGCTTCCTGTCGAGTGGCCTGCATCGCTTCGACACCAAGTCGGCTGCTAGAGGCCGCCAAGACGCACCGGCGACGGTGGACGTGCTCACGCATCAGTAGGAGGAGCAATGAACGCAAAGGTCATGGCCGCGCTCGCGATGGCGATGGCCGTGGTATTCGGGGTGTACGTGGTCTCGGACGGCTCGTCGCCGCAGGGAGAGGATCCCGGGCCTGATGACGCAGGACTGGTGGTGGACTGGGTGGATTCCACCAAGGTCCTCGAGTTGTCCGGCGGCTGGAGCATCAGCGCATGCGAGGGGGACGCTCCCTTGCTGTGCGTCTTCCGTCACGGCGAGCCGGCCGGCGTGGTCGAGGCCATGGCCTATCCGATCGCCTCGTTTCGGTTCCTGAATCCGGCAGCCGACGACGCCACGAACCTGAAGGCCATCGCGAAAGACTATCTGTCGGGGTTCGTGGCCGATCGCAAGCAGGGCTGCGGCGCCGATTACGGCTTCGCTCCCAGCCCGCATCGCAGCTTCGACCTCGGTGGAGTGCGTGGCGCCACCTTCGGGTTCACCGGCAAGATGCCGGACGGTCGGCCGTCGGAGCGTCACGTGCAGTACGCGGCCATCCAGGATGGTGACGTGATCGTGCTTGCCGCTGCCGCCTATGACGAGGGGGGCTGCCCGGGTCCGGACGATGTGTCGGTCAGCTTCACCTCCGAAGCGCTCGCCGAGCTCCGTCCCCTACTCGACGAGGTGCTCACGAAGTCCCCCTTGCCGGAGTTGTGAGCTCGCCCCGCACGATCGTGACCGGTGTCGGTGCCGCCTCCAGGGGGGACCCGGCTCGTGCGGCGTCGTTGCTACTGGCGGTTCGCAAGCCGGCTCCAAGCGGCGAGCCTCACCATCGATCCACACACCTTGTTTGAAAGGAGATCAGGTGAATCGATTGGCAGTGGCGCGGGTGTTCGTGGTGGCACTCGGCATCACGTTGCTGACGGCGGCGTGCGGAACCGACTCGGCCGGACCAGATGATCCGGGCCGACCCGGCCCGACCACGAGCCAGCCTCCGACGACCGCGCCGCCGACGACGCAGCCGCCTACGACCCAGCCGCCCAAGGCGCCGGTTCCGGACGGCTCCGGCTGCACGCCGGGGGAGGGTGACCTGCCCGATGGTCGCTGGTACGGCTTCGTCGCCAAGACGGATGCTGATGAGCTCGAGTTCGATCTGGCGTGCTGGTTCAGCGGCAAGGACGCTGACAAGGCTGCGGCGGAGGACGGCGAGGAATCGCCGGCACCGAATGGTTATTACGTCCGCAACGAGAATCCGGCTACGCGCACCGTGACCGTGGCGAAGGATGTCCAAGTGCTCTGGTACGAGAACGTCGGCGATCCCGCGACCGAGGACACCATTCCCTACGCGGAATGGGTGACCGAGTCGGCGGATCGCGACCTCATGCTCGGCATCTGGATCGAGGTCGACGACGGCTCCATCACGGACATTCAGGAGCAGTACGTCCCGTGAGCGTCGAGACGGAGCCCCGGGGCGACCCGGGGCTCTCGTTTCACCTGATGGGCGATCCCAAGAGGCGAGCGTCATGCTCGACGACACCACCGAAAGGACATGACCGTGTACGGCCCCTTCTATGCGGACCGTGCCATGCGCCTGGAGCGAAGGCGCATCCAGACGGCGCTGCGCCGCAGAAAGCGCTCGAACCCGAGCGGTGGCAGGCCGTTGGCACCACGCCCGGACATCCGGCCTCCCCTGTGACGCGTGCCTGTGGTGTTTCGGCGTGGCAACGGCCCCTTGCCGGCGGCGCAACCCAGATGCAAGCGGGCTGCTGGCGTGATCCGGCACGTTGCCCCCGGAAACGCATGAGGGAGCACGTCATGATTCCAGATCTCGATCTCAGCCGTTCGCTCTACCTGGAGAGCCTCCGCCTGCAGGCAGTGGTGCTGCGGCGGCGCCACCGGGGTATCCGCCAACGGGCTCGCCGGACCCGCTGGGGGGTCTGGCGGTGAGCCCGAGACCGCAGGATTGTCCCCGACTCGGGTCGGTGAATGCCGCCTCGTACCATCAGCCCTGGATCGCCGCCCACCGTTCCCTGGGCCGCAAGGTCGCCTGGCGGGCAGCCCCGGACCGTCGCATGCCGTGGCGTCACGGGAGTTCGTGAGTCTCACGACAACTATTGTCAGGTAACGTCACATCTCATAAGATGCCGATGATTGAGCGACGGCACAGGTGGTGGTGTGACGTATCGGTACTCGAGGGCTCAGTTGCGGGCCCGAGCTGAAGCCCTGCGAGGGGTCGCAGACCGGGTCGCCCGGGTGCGTTCCGAGCTGTTGTCTGCTCTGGCGGCGACAGGACGGTACTCGGCTTCCGCCGACCGGCTGGTGGCTGTGGTGGTAGAGGCCAACGACCGAGCAATCGACCTCGAGGCCCGTGCCGCGTGCTTGGACCGCCTCACCATCGATGCGCCGTCCGCCGTGGCGGTACCGCACGTGTCGGCGCCGACGGCAGGAGTTGAGAGCGAGGCTGCGCAGCCGGCCGAGGAGATCGTGCGTCTCCAGCAGCAGATCGAAGCCTGGGCGGGAGGGGACAACTCCCCGGTCCTGGACGAACTGCTGGCGCGCCGGCGCGCCGCGCAGCGCGCTCTCGGAGTGACGCCGAACGACCTGGTCGCGGTAGCCGCCACCATGCTGGAAGGCGTGACGCCGACCGAGGCGGGGCTGCCGGCCTGGTTGTTCCCTCAGTGGTATCAGGATCTGGCGAACCTGCGGCATGAGGGGGCGGCACTGGTCGCCCGCCTCCAGCGCCGAGCCGAGGAGTTGCAGCAGCAGCTGGCCGGGCTGGAGGACGAATGGTACGAATCGCTGTTGGTCGCACCCGACCCTGCCGATCCGGATCGCGTAGATCGGCTCACCTCCCGGATGGCGGCCGTCACGCGCGACTTGGCGGCGGTGTCCGCTCGCCTCGCTCGGACCCGCACGGCATTGGTGGATGCCTCCTCGGTGCCGGCTCCGGACGCATATCGGTGGGTTGTCGATCACCCGCTCGTCGAATACGAGGCGCGAAGCCGTGCGGCCGGAGCCGTCCTGGCGGCGCTCCACGCGAAGGCCGTAGCGGATCAGGATGCCCGGACGATGTCGTGGGTGGCGGCAACGCTTGCCGACGTCGACAGCTCTGCGGTGCTCGCCACGTCGTTCTTCAACGCGCTAGGCGTGGAAGCAACGAGTGGCATCCCGGATGCCATCGTGCAGCTCTCCGGTCTCGATCACGGCGGCGTCGGTGCATTCGCGTTGCCCGGTGAGGTCGTCGAGATGTTCTCCGTAGCGCTGGCGAAGGCCTCCCGAACCGGCGACCTCCGATTCGGTGGTGCGGAGCTGATCGAGGCAGATCTGGGCAGCGGCCGACCTACATTGACCCTGGATGCGTCGTACCTGTTCGTCGCCTCCGGCTTCGCCCCCGATTTCGTGGTCGCCGCGGCCGCGGCCTACCTCCCTCACGGCTCCGTCGCCAGGCTGCGGTTCCACCGCATCGAGGGGGTCGACGGGCACCTCGGCCATGACTCTCGGCGCTTCTTCTTCGCGGAGATCGCACGACTCGACGCCGGCGTCGAGCTGATGCTGGCCGTCGCGGATCCGGCCGATCTGCTCGACCCGGAACTCGGGTACGACCCCGACACGCTGGCGGCGCTGGTCGAGCTACTGGCGGACATCCCCGGCACCGTCGATCCGGCGACCGGCATGCCCACGGCCGGCGCCGTCGCTGCCACGCAGTCGGTGCTTCGCGCCGTGCTGAGTGCCGGTGGCGTTCAGCCGGGTATGGAGCCGGCCCTGGCTGCGGTCGTGGCGCCGTACCTGGACCGGTTGGCTGTGCAGGAGGACTCCTCGAGAGGCGGTGCCAGGGGGAGGCTGGAGCGCATCGGCGACCTCGAGCTGACGCCGCACGAGATCGATCAGCTGATTCGGGTCCTCGTGGTGTCACCTGCCGGTGCGGACGCCCTCTACGGCTTCTACTTTCAATACGTCGTCCACCAGCTCGTAGCTGCCCACGCCGTAGGAGGCGAGGCGGCGCTGCTCGCCATCGAAGACGAGCTCGGCTACGCGTGGGCGCGGATCCGTGCCATCGAGCTCGCCGTGAGAGTCGAATCCGCTCGGGCGGAGGATTCCGCCAACCGGCGGCGGGCGATCGGACTGGCGGTGATGAGCGCCGTGGCGTTCAGTGCGTTGTCGATCTCGTGGCCCGCTGCGCTGGTGGGCGGCTTGGTGTCGTGGGGCGTCGGAGCCGGGGTGGCCGGCGTCGCAGAGCTCGTGTGGCCAACGGCCAACCTGGACGAGGTGCACGCGACCGCAGATGCCGACGCCGACCTCGGCTCTGCCGAGCTGCGCTACGAGCTGATCACCCGGCTCCGTGACGGAGGCCACTTGCCGGACCTTCCGCCCGAGGCGGAACCTCCGGCTCCCCCGGACAGCGCGTCGGATACCTCGCAGCTCGGTGCGTGGCTCGATGCGATCATCCGTTGGCAGCAGCGATTTGCTGAGTGGGCACGGACGCAGACCGGCCTGGCGCTGGTCGTGCTCGACTCGATCCTGCGCATCGCCACGATCGCCGACCTCGTCGACCGGGACGACGCCTCCACAGTTGAGCGACCGTAGGACCCCCTCATCGGCGGGACGTCTCATCCGGTGTTGCGGGAGACGATCTGGTCGACTTGGTACGTCTGGGTGATGGACGGGGACCAGGTGCCGGTCATGGGTTGCCAGGCAGGCCAGGGGTCGCCGACGGTGCGCCAGCGGAACTCCCCGGTCCAGGTGACGGTGAGGGTGACGTCGTAGAAGCCTTTGGTTTCGTAGGTGTGGCCGGCCGCCTTGGAGTACGGCAGATCGTCGCCGGAGCCGGGCACGGGGGAGGAGATCGTGGTGCCGTCCCCCATGTCCCACACGTACTGGGCGATCTCGGCGCGGGCCTCGAGTTCGTAGTCGATCCCGGTGATGGGGTCGGTCCACTCCATCCCGAAGCTGGGGATCGAGGTGGCGGCGCCGTCGTACCAGAGCCAGGTCTCGAGGCCGGTGATGCCGATTCCGGCAGGGTTGGTCCCGAACTCGGGTTCCGGGAGGGATTCGGACACCGACTCGTAGAGGTCCTCCACCAGGGTGCCGCCGCAACCGGTGTCCCACACCCAGCCTTCGGCCCCGAACCGGGCCGGGTCGCCCCCTGAGGTGAGCGGGGCGTTGGGGACGATGTCCCCGGAGCCGTAGGAGTGCCCGAAGTCGGTGGTGGTCACCAGGCCCGGTACGGCCGGTCCCTCCAGCCAGTACAGGTTGCGGATGATTCGGGGCCGCCCCTCCCCTCCGGCGACCCCGTCACACAACGTCGACCCCGGCGACCACGACCCCCACCCCTTGTCGAAGACCAAGAAGGGATTCGCCGGCGGTGTGCCACCACCGGGGTGGGTGTGTTCGCAGAATGCTCTGGACGAACCAACGGTACATCCGGGTCTTGTGTGTGCACTCGCTGGCATCGCTGGCCACACCAGAGAAACCAGGAGTAGCGCAACTGCGATGACGTTCGTCCGACTCCTCATGATGCGCTGGTTTCCCACAAGAGCCAGTCTCCTTCCGAAGTCTGCGCCAGCGTGACGTCAAGGAACAGGAGCTCGATTGGTCCGCCTTCGCTCACGAGCTGACCGGACGCAGAGTCGAGGGTTCGGATGCCCTCAGAACTCGATACCCCAACGAACATCTGTCTGAGACTGTCGGTTGGGTCTTGGTCCGCTGACGGAGAGAACGACTCGATCGTCAGGAGCCCCGTCACAACGATCCAGTCTTGCTCTGCCTGGAGTTGTGCCTCGTCAAGCCATGACTGAAAGAGAGCACTCTCCGGGTGAATTGACTTCGCGACGACCGCAGCGTCCGTCACGACATGCAATCCCAGCCACCGTTGGAACTCCAGATGCTGGTCGACGATGTGCCGGAACTCG